>JAZQXX010000197.1:0-5718 GCA_045633085.1 Negativibacillus sp.
AACTTCTACAACGACATTCTGCATCTGGACTTCGGCGAATCCCGTCGTATTCAGAACGGTGTTCCAGTTGTTAAAGTAATTGGCGACAAGTTCGGTATCTCTATGAGAAACGGTCTGATCTCCATGGCTCTGTCTATGGTAGTTGGTATCCCAATGGGTATCATGCAGGCAATGTACAAAGAAAAACTGTTCGACTCCATTGGTACTGCTTACACCATCTTCGTAAACGCAGTTCCTGCACTGGTTTCTTACTCTCTGGTACTGGTATTTGGTTCCCGTGTACTCGGTCTGCCATCCATGTACTCCACTAGAAACCCTGGTCCGTCCAGTATTCTTCCAATCGTATGTCTGTCTCTGAGCTCCATCGCTTGGTACGCTCTGTGGATGAGACGTTACATGATCGACGAAGTAAACAAAGACTACATCAAACTCGCTAGAGTAAAAGGTCTGTCTACCTCCACTATCATGTACAAACACGTAATGCGTAACGCATTCGTTCCACTGGTTCAGTACATTCCAGCGAATGCTATCATGACCATCGGTGGTTCCCTGCTGGCAGAGAGATTCTTCTCCGTTCCAGGTATGGGTCCACTGCTCACCGACTCCATCAACCGTTATGACACCAACGTAGTTCAGACTCTGGTTATGCTGTACTCCAGCTTGTCCATTCTGTCTGTATTCCTCGGTGACATCTGCATGATGATCGTTGACCCACGTATTACTATCGCTAGCAAAGGAGGTAAGAGATAATGGATGAAAATAAAGTTGTAGAACAGAACATCAATGAAGACGAACTGTTTCACTTTGTAGAATACGATGCTATGAAAGCAGAGCAGATCGGTTACTCCAACTACTCTTACTGGGGTTCTGTATTCACTAACTTCATGAAGAGAAAATCTGCAGTAGCTATGTCCTGCGTATTCTTCAGCCTTGTTATCTTCTCCTTTATCGCTCTCGTAATTGGTAAATACAACTACGCTGAGCTCGTAACTGACTCTTCTCTGGCATTCATTCGTCCAAACGGCGAATATTGGTTCGGTACCGATAACATCGGTCGTGACTACTGGTGCCAGGTATGGTTCGCTTCCCAGACTTCTATCAAACTGGCTCTGATTTGTGCTATCGGTGAATGTGTACTCGGCGTTATCATCGGTCTGGTTTGGGGTTACGTTCGTTCCCTCGACCGTCTGATCACTGAGATCTACAACATCTTCCACTCTGTACCACAGATCATTTACATGACCCTGATCGCTCTGATGATTGGTCAGTCCTTCTGGATCATGTGCGTATCCATCATCTTCACCCATTGGCTCGTAATGGCTCGTAACGTTCGTAACCTGGTATTCATGTACCGTGACCGCGAATACAACCTGGCTTCCCGTACTCTGGGTACCCCAATCGGTCGTATTCTGCTGAAGAACCTGCTGCCTTACCTGCTGTCCGTAATCATTCTGCGTCTGGCAATGTCTATTCCTGGTACCATCAGCTTGGAATCCATGCTGTCTTACCTCGGTCTGGGTCTCGACATCAATACTCCTTCCCTGGGTATTCTGCTGAGAAACGCTCGTGCATACTTCCTGGATTACCCATACCTGCTGGTATTCCCTGCAATCATCGTTTCTCTGATCACCATTACCTTCTACCTGGTTGGTAATGCATTCTCTGACGCATCTGACCCACGAAATCACGTATAATTAAGAACAGGAGTGACGCATAATGGCAAAAAAAGAACCAATTCTGTCTGCTAAAGATGTGGAAATCCAGTTCAGCCTCCGTGGCAAAAAACTGACCGCTATCAGACGCTGCTCTCTGGACCTGTACGAAGGCGAAACCCTCGCAATCGTAGGTGAGTCTGGTTCTGGTAAATCTGTATTCACCAAAACCTTCGTAGGTATGCTGGATGCCAACGGTAGTATCACCAACGGTACCATCATGTACAACGGCGAAGATATGGCTCAGTACAAAACTGAAGCTGATTGGCTGAAAATCCGAGGCAAAAAAATCGCAATGGTAATGCAGGACCCAATGACCTCTCTGAACCCTCTGAAAAAGATCGGTAAACAGATCGAGGAATCTATTGAACTGCATCAGGGCCTCAAAGGTGAGGAAGCTAAAAAAGAAGCTATCGAAATGCTGAAAAAAGTAGGTATTCCTGACCCTGAACGTCGTTACAATCAGTACCCACACGAATTCTCCGGTGGTATGAGACAGCGTGTAGTTATTGCTATCGCAGTAGCTTGCCGTCCTCAGATTCTGATCTGTGACGAACCTACCACTGCACTGGACGTTACCATTCAGGCACAGATCCTGGACCTGGTTCGTTCCCTGCAGAGCGAACTGAACATGACCGTTATCTACATCACCCACGACCTTGGTGTAGTAGCTAACGTTGCTGACCGTGTAGCAGTAATGTACGCTGGTCAGATCATTGAATACGGTCTGGTTAACGAGATCTTCTACGATGCTTGGCATCCATACACCTGGGCTCTGCTGTCCGCACTGCCACAGTTGGGCGTTAAAGGTGAACCACTGCCTTCCATCGACGGTACTCCTCCAAACCTGTTCAATAAAGTTGTAGGTGATGCGTTCGCACCACGTAACAAGAAAGCTCTCGCTATCGACTTCGTGAAAGAACCACCATTCTTCAACGTTACTGAAACTCATGCAGCTAAAACCTGGTACCTGGACCCACGCGCTCCAAAAATCGAGCAGCCACAGTCCATCCAGCGTCTGCGTGCAAAAATGGAAAACAGGGGGTAGTCGGACATGGCAGAACGCGAGAAACTGATTGAAATTAAAGACTTGCAGATTACCTTCGGTACCGGCAAGAAAAAATTTGTTGCAGTTGACCATGTTAACTTCGACATTTACAGAGGCGAAACCTTCTCTCTGGTAGGCGAGTCCGGTTCTGGTAAAACCACCATCGGTCGTGCTATTCTGAGAATCAACCCAACTTCCGCTGGCGAAATTCTGCTGAGCGGTAAAAAAATCAACGGCAACATCGACAAAGAAACCGACCTCGAAGTAATCCGTAAATGCCAGATGATCTTCCAGGACCCAATGGCTTCTCTGAACGAACGTGCTACCGTTGACTACATCATCTCTGAAGGTCTGATCAACCATCACCTCTACAAAGATGAAGCAGATCGTTCCAACAAAGTTCAGAACGCTCTGAACGAAGTAGGTCTGCTGCCAGAGTTCGCAACTCGTTTCCCACACGAATTCTCCGGTGGTCAGAGACAGCGTATCGGTATCGCTCGTGCGCTGGTAATGGAACCAGAATTCATCGTAGCTGACGAGCCTATCTCTGCACTGGACGTATCCATTCGTGCACAGGTTCTCAACCTGCTGAACGAACTGAAGAAGACCAGAAACCTGACCTACCTCTTCATCGCTCATGACCTGTCTGTTGTACGTTTCATTTCCGACCGTATCGCAGTTATTTCCAAGGGCCGCATCGTAGAGCTGGCTGAAGCTGAAGAGCTCTTCCTGCATCCACTGCACCCATACACCAAAGCTCTGCTGTCTGCTGTTCCACAGCCAGACCCAGAACTGGAGAAAAAGAAAAAACTGCTGGTTTACGATCCATCTATTCATGATTACTCTGTTGACGGTCCAGTTTGGGAAGAAATCCTCCCAGGCCACTTCGTTTACGGTAACCAGAAAGAACTGGAACAGTACAGAAAAGAAATCGAAGGCAAATAATATTTGTTTTCTCCAAGAGCCATCCGCAAGGATGGCTCTTTTCTTTTGTGCAGATGTCAGCAGAAGCCTCAAAAACGACATTTGAGAGGCAAAAAACGACATTTCAGAGCTTTCCTATTGTTTCCTTTTTGGAGTCTGCTATACTATAGTCAAGAAAACTGAGGAGGAAAAGAGTATGAAAACTGTAAAAGCTATCGTAAAATCACTGTTGTGGAGAGTTCCGATTCGACTGGCGATAGGCGTAGGTGCAGCCTATCTGTGGGAATGCAGAAAGGCGGAAAGTGCCGTAATGGATGGCGCGAGTTTTCTGTTTTGTGTCGGAATGCTGTTCTTAGCCTTGGCTTTCTGGCGATATCGCCGCCGCGACGATGGGCTTTCTGATTATGCCGGCAGTCGATTCAGTAACGGTGGTTTGCTTGGTCTGTGGGCACGTACTTCCATCAGTGACGCAAGAGCAAGCGGCGTATTCCAGCTGGACGAAGAACAGATTTTCCTCAGCAGGCAGTGTGCCGATGTGCTCTCTGGCATTCTGTGCCTGCTGCCAAGTCTGCTGAACATGCTATAAAGGGGAATGAAAATGAAATGGAAGATGTTCATCGGTGTGATCATACGCATCTGGCTGGGACTGCTGGTTTACGCCGTACACTACGATTACGGCAGCTGGAGCAACTACCAAACGCTGCTGCAAATGACAGGCAATACCTTTTTCCTCATCGGAATTGCATATCTGTTTTTCGGTTGGGGAAATATGCTTTATGAAAACAGCCACGGAAGGAACTGGATCGAAGCTCAATACATTCCTTATGATCACAACAGCAGCCGCAAATGGGTTTGGTTCCTTTCATCTCTGTTTTTCCTGCTTCCTGCCATTCTCATCACATTCTACATCAGCTTTATCAAACGTTAATAATTCAATCATTGACACTCCCGGCGGAAAGCTTTATAATAATCAAGTAAGCTCATCACGAAAGGACTCTGATTATGAATAAAATCCGTAAAATCTGGGAGCCATACATGCTGCGCCCAACCCTGTATTCCGTGTTCACCAAATTCATGTGCACTCTCTGTGTGGTGCTGCTGTGGGACCGCTTCGTAAACTCCCGCAACGTCAGCCCATACGGTATTGTTGACTTCGCTTTCTTCATCGTAGGTCTGTACTTCATCGTTTGGACTTGGATCCAGTACCTGATCATGGACGGCATGAAATATGACGTTTTCGAGAAAATGGCGGAAATGTTCAAAACCAAAAAGAAACATTACGTTCACGATATGGTTGACTTCGTTGATGAGAAAGTAACCACTTTCGATATGCTGGACGATGACGAACAGGTTGTGGCAAAACTTATTTCCAATGCAATGACCGCTGTTCTGTTCCTGGTTCCTGCAATCATCGCAAGCATCTTCTAAGATCAGTAAAAACCTCCCCGATGGGGAGGTTTTCTTTTCGCGTAAGTTTCCGCATAAACTCCCATGAGGTGATTCCATGAGAAACAGGGAAAATCGCGCGGCGATTTATTGCCGACTTTCGCAGGAGGACAGAGAAAAGCCCATTGCAGGGCAGGAAAGCCGCAGCATTCAGAATCAGCGTACCTTGCTTTTGGATTATGCGGAGCAGCATGGATGGCCGGTGACGGACATTTACATCGACGAAGATTACAGCGGATCCGACCGTCAGCGTCCGGGCTTTCTGCGGCTTCTCAAGGACGCAGAAGCCGGGAAGTTTGAGATCCTGCTCTGCAAAAGCCAATCACGCTTTACCCGCGAGATCGAGCTTGTGGAAAAGTACATCCACGGAGCCTTCATCGACTGGGGGATACGCTTCATCGGGGTTGCTGACCATGTGGACAGCGACAGCCGTGACAGCAAGAAAGCCCGTCAGCTCAGCGGCTTGATCAATGAGTGGTATCTGGAGGACTTGTCGGACAGCATCAAGGCAGTGCTGCGTTCCCATCAGAAGCAGGGCAGGCACATCGGAAGTTTTGCACCGTACGGCTATCGCAAAGACCCGCAGCA
>JAZQXX010000198.1:0-4254 GCA_045633085.1 Negativibacillus sp.
AATTACTTTGTAGCAACCGTCGATGATACTGTTGTCGGCTTCACAGCCTTCTGCAGCCCTTGCAGAAACCCCGATTACGCTGATTCCGGGGAGATTGGTGCTCTGTACTGCCTGAAGGGATACAACGGCTACGGCATCGGCAGAGCCTTGTTTGAGGCTGCAGTCAAGGAGCTGGTGCAGCGCGGATACAAGACCATGATCATTGATTGTCTACGGGGAAATCCAACCTTAGGCTTCTACGAGCATCTGGGCGGTAAGGTTGTGGCAGAGCGTGAGATGGTACGCATCGACCACAGCAGAATCGAAGATGTCCTCTTCTACGATAACATCGAAAATCTCATCAGGTAAAACAAAAAAGCTCCGGTCTTATGACCGGAGCTTCTGTTATATACAGAATATATATTACAGATATTTTGCTGGGTTAACTTTAACGCCAGGACCCATGGTGGTAGCCAGTACGCAAGATTTTACGTATTTACCTTTTGCTGCAGCTGGTTTAGCTTTGATGATAGCGCCCATCAGGGTTTCGTAGTTTTCCATCAGTTTTTCTACGCCAAAGGATGCTTTACCGATTGGGCAGTGAATGATGTTGGTTTTGTCCAGACGGTATTCGATTTTACCTGCTTTTGCTTCAGCAACAGCTTTAGCAACGTCAGGAGTTACGGTACCAGCTTTTGGAGATGGCATCAGGCCGCGAGGACCGAGCACTTTACCAAGACGACCAACGATACCCATCATGTCTGGGGAAGCGATTACTACATCGAATTCCATCCAGCCGCCCTGGATTTTGGTCATCAGTTCTTCTGCACCAGCGTAGTCAGCGCCAGCTGCGAGAGCTGCGTCGATTTTGTCGCCTTTGCAGAATACCAGTACGCGAACGTTTTTACCAGTACCGTTTGGCAGAACTACTGCGCCACGAACCTGCTGTTCAGCGTGACGGGAGTCAACGCCCAGACGAACGTGGATTTCTACGGTTTCATCAAATTTTGCTTTAGCAGTTTTAACACACAGTTCCAGCGCTTCTGCAGTGTCGTACAGAGCAGTAGTATCTACTGCTTTAACGCTGTCCTGATATTTTTTACCATGTTTCATTTTAGATTACTCCTCCCAAATTTTCTGAGTGGTAATTGCGGAACTTTCCTCCCACCCGGGAGAACTAGTCTACTACCTCTACGCCCATTGCACGTGCGGAACCAGCGATCATGCTCATAGCTGCTTCCAGGGATGCTGCGTTGAGGTCAGGCATTTTCATTTCAGCAATTTTCTGAACCTGTGCTTTAGTGATTTTAGCAACTTTGGTTTTGTTAGGAACGCCAGAGCCGCTTTCGATGCCGCATTCTTTTTTGATCAGAACTGCAGCTGGTGGGGTTTTAGTGATGAAAGAGAAGGAACGGTCTGCGTAAACAGTGATAACAACTGGAATGATCAGACCAACGTCGTTTTTAGTTCTTTCATTGAATTCTTTGGTGAAAGCCATGATGTTTACACCGTGCTGGCCGAGAGCAGGACCAACCGGTGGTGCTGGAGTAGCCTTTCCAGCAGGAATCTGCAGCTTAATATAGCCTACAACTTTCTGAGCCATTGTGTTTGCACCTCCATAGTGATGTGGTCAATCGGAGCAATTTTAAAGAAAAGATTTACTGCTCCTCCCACTTGAATACCGCCGAGTGCGGTACTCTTTCCAAACTCAGCCTGTCCGGGCTGAGTTTACCTCATAAAAGATTAATCCAGTGTTGCAACCTGATTGAGTTCAAGTTCAACTGGGGTTTCACGACCGAACATAGACACAACAACAGTAACTTTGTTGTTGTCCAGATCGAGATTTTCCACCACGCCGATGAAGCCTTCCAGAGCACCGTCGATGATCTTAACAGAATCGCCAGTTGCGTAGTTGACTTCAACCTGTTTTTTATCCACGCCAAGTGCGAGAACCTCATCTTCTGTCAGAGGAACAGGTTTGGAACCTGGACCAACGAAGCCGGTAACACCGCGGATGTTGCGAACAACATACCAAGAGTCATCGGTCATGACCATTTTCACGAGAACGTAACCTGGGAATACTTTTCTTTCCACTTCACGTTTTTTACCGCTGTCAGATACTTCAACAACGGTCTCGGTTGGAACCATAACGTCGCAGATCAGATCGTGGAGTTTGCGGTTTTCCACCGCACTTGTGATATCGGTAGCTACCTTATTCTCGTAACCGGAATAGGTGTGTACCACATACCATTTTGCAGCTTCAGACATATTAAAACCTCCAACAGAGTGAGAAATTAGCCTGCCAGCAGACCGATCAGCAGATTGAGCAGGTAGTCGAAACCACCAATAACAAGGCTGCATACAGCAACAACAGCGATTACGATACCGGTGTTGTTGATGATCTGTTTTTTGCCAGGCCAAGCAATTTTCTTCATCTCACCTTTAAGGTCTTTGAAGAAGCGGGAGATTTTAGCGGCGAAGCTTACTTTTTTTTCGTCAGCCATTATGACAAAACCGCCTTTCGCCTACTTAGTCTCTTTGTGAGTGGTGTGTTTTCTGCAGAACTTGCAATATTTGCTCATTTCAAGTCTGTCAGGATCGTTTTTCTTGTTTTTGATTGTGTTGTAGTTGCGCTGTTTGCATTCAGTGCAAGCCATGGTAATTTTAACCCTCATATCGGCACCTCCTGATAAAACGGATTTTTGGCCTCCCTCGTAAAGGAAACGATTTAAATTTGGACATAAAAAAATAACCCTTTTGAGGTATCTAAACTATACCACACCCCAACCCCTATCGTCAATGATTTTTTGCCCCTAAAAATGCGATTTATTGATATTGCAAAAGTTTGGGGAGCAAAAAATCCTCTGCCTTGTTTGATTTGCAAAATGCACAGAAAAAGCTGTGAAATCTCTAACAAAACGATGGAAAAGAAGGCAGTAAAAACTCGGAGAAAACGTGGGATTCATTTTAATAATATAAAAGGAAGTCTTTGTAGTAATGGGAAAGAAACGGCACCGAAAAGCCTCGGATTTCTTTCATTGTGCTAATTGTTCGAGCTTGCAGTCTGTGGTATAATTATTTAGTATGCATCTGTCCGGAATAACGGACACTGCGGCGGAATAGAAATTGATGATTCCGCAAAACAAAGTTTGATGGAGTGTGACCTTAATGAATAAAATGAGAATTGCCGTTCTTTTTGGCGGCGTTTCCAGTGAGCATGACGTGTCCGTTGTTTCTGCGACCTCCGTGCTCAACAATCTGAACAAAGAAAAATACGATATCGTTATGATCGGTATCACCAAAGATGGCCGTTGGCTGGAATACACCGGCGACATCGCTGATATCGCAGCAATGAAATGGGAAAATGAACCTGCAAGAACTGCGATCATCTCCCCTGACCACAGCCACCACGGTCTGCTGCTGATGGATGGCAACTCTGTGGAAGTTTGTCCTATCGACGTATGCTTCCCGGTACTTCACGGTAAAAACGGCGAAGACGGCACCATTCAGGGCCTGTTCGAGCTGGCAAACATTCCATATGTAGGCTGTGACCTGCTGTCCAGTGCAAACTGCATGGATAAAGTGCTGACCCACACCATTTTGGAAAGCGCAGGCATTCCAATGGCAAAATGGGACTTCGTAACCATGAGAGATATGGATAAGTTCGAAGAAGTTGCTGAAAGAATGGAAGCAAAACTGGGCTACCCAATGTTTGTAAAACCTGCAAATGCCGGTTCTTCTGTTGGCGTAAGCAAAGCAAAAAATCGCGAACAGCTGAAAGAAGCTTGCTATGTTGCTCTGAAAGAAGACAGCAAAGCAGTTGTTGAAGAATTCGTTGATGGCCGCGAAGTGGAAAATGGCGTACTGGGCAATGATGATCCGGTTGCTTCTACTGTTTGCGGTGAGATCACTCCGCTGGTAGAGTTCTACACTTACGAAGCAAAATATCAGGATGCAAGCACCAAACTGGAGCTTCCTGCACCAATCTCCGAAGAATTGAACGAAGAAATTCGCCGCACTGCAGAAAAAGCATACCGCGCTATCGGCTGCAAAGGTCTGTCCCGTGTAGACTTCTTCGTAAAACGTGACGGCAGCGGCATCGTTCTCAACGAGATCAACACCCTGCCAGGATTCACTTCCATCAGTATGTATCCAAAACTGAGAGAAGCTTCCGGTGAACCATACTCCGTTCTGCTGGATAAACTGATCGCACTGGCACTGGAACGCAAATAATTTTCAACAAAGGAGGCCCTGTATGGATCACAGAGCCATCGG
>JAZQXX010000199.1:0-2473 GCA_045633085.1 Negativibacillus sp.
ACCAGCTTTCGCAAGAGAAGTTGCTGATGAACTCGCTGCTGCTACCAACTCTGAAGTTGTACAGGTTATCGGTACTAAATTCGTTCTGTACCGCAAAAACAAAAAGAACCCTAAAGTTACCTGGTAATCAAGCAAAATAAAGGAAAGGGGAGAGTGTTATGCAGAGAATCGGTATTTTCGGCGGAACCTTTAACCCCATCCATCGGGGTCATGTTCGTTTGGCTGAGCATTATATCCGCGAGTTGGAGCTGGACAAACTGCTGATCATCCCAACAAAATACCCACCGCACAAAGTAGCGCGAGATCTTGCTTCTTCCCGTCATCGACTGGAAATGTGCCGTTTGGCCTTTGCCGATGTACCTCAAGTTGAAGTCAGTGATATCGAGATCCAGCGTCCGGGCAAAAGCTACACGGTCGATACCATCCGTCAGCTGAGAGAGATCTATCCGAAGGACAAGCTGTTTCTCATTGTCGGTGGGGATATGTTCCGATCTTTCAAGCAGTGGTATCTCTTCGATGAGATCCTGCTGAACTGCACGCTCTGCACAGCAGCAAGAGAACGCAATGAGTTTCAGGAACTCAACCGATACAAAATCATTCTCAGCCAATACAGCGAAAATCTGCAGATTTTGGATATGCCGATTTTGGAGCTGTCCTCGACGGAAGTACGTCAGAGACTGGGAAAAGGTGAGGATTGTTCGGCGTTGCTGGCAGATAGGGTTTTGGACTACATCAAGGAGAATGATCTTTACCATCCAGACCCTGAACACGAGGCTTTGGTCAATGAATACACCGAAGTCATCCGTGGTTTACTGAAACCGAGCCGCTTTGAACACTCTGTCAATGTGGCGGCAAGGGCAGTGTACTTGGCTGATCTGCACGGTGCAGACTGCAAAAAAGCAGAGCTGGCAGGTCTGCTCCACGATATTTGCAAGAACATGAGTCAAGAAGAACAGTTGCATTGGACGAAAAAGTCTGCTATAATTTTTGACAAATCGTTCTGGGATCAGCCGCAGCTTTGGCATGGCTTCGCTGCAGCTGAATACATCCAGGAGGTGCTCGGTATCCACGATGCGGATATTATTGAAGCAGTGCGCTGGCATACTGTCGGCAAAGCTGATATGAGTACCTTTGAAAAAATCATTTTTCTGGCAGATCTGACCTCTGCGGAGCGCTCTTATCCAAGTGCGGATGAGGTGCGAGAAATCGTTGATGCTTCTCTTGATGAGGGCATGAAGACTTCTCTGCTGTTCACATTAGGTCAGCTGATCAAAAATGAGCAGCCTATCTGCCGCGATACTTGGCTGGCATATAATTGCTATGTGCCACGGAACAAATAAGTAAGGAGAGAACGCTATGACATCTCTTGAAAAAGCAAAAGCCATCGTAAAAGTATTGGACGAGAAAAAAGGCCGTGATATCCTGCTGTTGGAGATCCGCGGACTGTCCACACTGGGCGATTACTTTATTCTGGCAAGCGGCGGCAGCAATACTCAGGTTAAAGCACTGTCCGACGAAGTTGATGAAGAAATGCACAAACAGTTCGATATCCATCCTGAGCGTGTAGAAGGTCTGCAGGCTGCTGAATGGGTACTGATGGACTACGACGACGTTATGGTGCATATTTTCCAGGAAGAACCAAGATCCTTCTACAACTTGGAACGTCTGTGGAATGACGCACCACGTGTTGATATTTCTGATCTTCTGATCGAAGATTAGGACAAATTCCGTAATGAACACTTGCCGCAGCAGCGGCTGAGGAGGAATAAACTTGAAATACGATTTTAGCCAAATCGAGAAAAAATGGCAGGGTATTTGGGACGAGAAAAATACCTTCGCTGCAACCAATGATTACAGCAAACCAAAATACTACGCACTGGTAGAGTTCCCATATCCATCCGGTCAGGGTCTTCACGTAGGTCATCCACGTTCCTACACCGCACTGGATATCGTTGCAAGAAAACGCCGCCTGCAGGGTTACAATGTACTGTACCCAATGGGTTGGGACGCATTTGGTCTGCCAACTGAAAACTTTGCAATCAAAAACCACATCCATCCCGAGATCGTAACCAAAAACAACGTTGACCATTTCAAGGCCCAGCTTAAATCCCTCGGACTTTCCTTCGATTGGGACCGCGAAATCAACACCACCGACCCCAATTATTATAAATGGACCCAGTGGATCTTCATCCAGCTTTTCAAACGCGGTCTTGCTTATAAAAAAGAGGCAAACGTAAACTGGTGCACCGGCTGTAAAGTTGTTCTTGCAAACGAAGAAGTTGTAAACGGCGTTTGCGAACGCTGCGGAAGCGAAGTTGTACATAAAGTCAAATCCCAGTGGATGCTCAAAATCACCGAATATGCCCAGCGCCTTATCGACGACCTTGACGAAGTCGATTATATCGAAAGAGTAAAAACCTCCCAGAAAAACTGGATCGGACGTTCCACCGGAGCGGAAGTCAACTTCAACACC
>JAZQXX010000200.1:0-2200 GCA_045633085.1 Negativibacillus sp.
TTCAATGGTGAACTCCATATCCTGCATATCGCGGTAGTGGTTTTCAAGGTTTTTAGCGATTTCAGCGAACTGGTAGTAAACCTCTGGCATCATTTCTTTCAGTTCATCGATGTGCTGAGGAGTACGAACACCTGCTACAACGTCTTCGCCCTGTGCGTTTACGAGGAACTCACCGAAGAGTTTCTTTTCGCCGGTTGCAGGGTCACGGGTGAATGCTACACCAGTACCGGAAGAGTCGCCAGTGTTACCGAATACCATCATCTGAACGTTTACTGCAGTACCCCAGTTGGAAGGGATATCGTTCATTTTGCGGTAGTAGATAGCACGTGGGTTATCCCAAGAACGGAATACAGCTTTAACAGCTTCCATCAGCTGTTCTTTAGGTTCGCTTGGGAAGTCGGTGCCTTTAACTTCTTTGTAGTAGTTTTTGAAGCGAACAACCATTTCTTTCAGGTCGTTAGCGTCCAGTTCGGTATCGAGTTTAACGCCTTTAGCTTCTTTCATTTCGTCGATGATAACTTCGAAGTTGTGTTTTGGAACTTCCATTACAACGTCGGAGAACATCTGGATGAAGCGGCGATAGGAGTCGTAAGCAAAACGTTCGTTGTTGGTCAGTTTAGCGAAACCTTCAACAGCTTCGTCGTTCAGACCAAGGTTCAGGATGGTATCCATCATACCTGGCATGGAAACGCGAGCACCGGAACGTACGGAAACCAGCAGAGGGTCATTTACGTCACCGAATTTTTTGCCAGCGATTTCTTCCAGTTTGCTGAGGGATTCGAAGATCTGAGCTTCGATTTCAGCGCTAACTACTTTACCATCTTCGTAGTACTGGGTGCAAGCTTCAGTAGAGATAGTGAAGCCCTGTGGAACAGGCATGCCCAGTCTTGTCATTTCAGCCAGATTTGCACCCTTGCCGCCCAACAGCTCTTTCATCTTGCCGTTGCCTTCAGAGAACATGTAAACAAATTTGTGGCTCATTGTTATTAACCTCCAATTGATCATCGCGAACTTCAATGTCAGACGAGTCCAACAAAGTTGCCCATAAGCTCGCTTTGATTAAAAAAATTACATAAAGTTATTGATTGGCCATACGTGCCAAGGAATAGACTCATGAAATGATTATAACACAAGTCTGAAAAATATCCATAGGAATTTCCATTTTGCGATACGATTTAACTAAATCGAATGGTTTCGACAGGTTGTATTTGGTTATTTTGCTACAAAAATTGTACGGAAATAGCGTTTTTTCCGCGTCGATGAGCGGCAGAACGTTGGTAAATAATAAATTTACATTCAAAATATCGATTTCTACTTGCATTAAAGCCAAAAAATTGCCATAATATTGAGGGCATACTCTACACTAAATAGGAAAGTAACCTTTCCTTATCGATTTTAACAGCGAAATGGAAGTGTTTTGCGTGAAAAAATATTCTGCGATTATTCTTGCAGACCGAGATGGTTCACAATTCAAATCTCGTTATCCGGCAGCATTGGCGGAAGTACTGTTCCAGCCACTGGTTCTTTGGACTGTTGATTGCTGCCGACAGATGGGTATCGAAGATATCTGCGTTCTGACCGGCGCTCAGAAAGCTGTAGAAGATAGATTGGCAAATGAAGGCGTCAGCATTGCTCGCTATGTCAGCGACACCGCATCCTTTGTGGAAGCTGCCAACTGTAGTGAAATTCTGGTTCTGTCCTGCGACCGTCCGCTTCTCAACAGCAGCCTGTTGAAAGAGGCGTGGGGAAATCATCATGTCTGCGGTAAAGCACAGGTTACAGCTCTGACCGAGAATGAAAAGCCTTGCGGCATCAACTGGATCGACAGAGAAGCCTTCCTGCGTATCATGGATTACGGTGAAAAGGTAGATCTGTACCACATTGCTCAGGAAGCAGAAGACAACGATTTCAAAGTAATGGAATATCCGGTGAAGCAGACCGAACAGCTGCGTTCTGCGCAGAGCCGTCGTGATCTGCTGGAACTGAACAAGCTGGCTAATGAACAGATCGCTGACCGCTTGATGAATCAGGGCGTTAGCTTTACCAGTTTGGATGGTGTCCTGCTTTCTCCACGTGCAAAAGTGGGTGCTGACACTGTTATCCATGCAGGTACCCAGCTGAAAGGTGCTGTGACCATCGGTGAATGCTGCCAGATCGGTCCGAACACTGTGATCGAAGACAGCAGCATCGGTGATAACAC
>JAZQXX010000201.1:0-19023 GCA_045633085.1 Negativibacillus sp.
AGTTGTTCCTGAGTATTGTCTTCCTAAGACCGCTTGGCCTCCGACTTCTGCTGGCGCAGCTCCTCCGGCATCCCCTTGCGCCCCGCCTTGTAGGCGGCATACGCCTCGTGGCGGAAGGTGGGCGCCTTGCGGTCAAAGGCCACCGCAATATGGGTTGCCTCGGACACCGCCCGCAGACGGGCAAGAATATTCAAAAATCCGACGATCGCATTGGTGTAGCGGCCATCCTTGGTGGTCAGCGCTTTGACCCCGTAAAAGGCCCGATTGATAATGCTGTTGCCGTCGATCAGCAGCAGACGGCCGTTGCCTTTGATTGGGCTTTCGCCTTTTTTAACCTTAACAGGAACGTGACCATTGATGATATGGGAGTGTGGAGAAGTCAGATCAAATTCATTCAAGATCTTGATGCATACTTCTTCGTCATTTGCCAGATCGTAGTATGGGTTCTGAGGTTCTTTCCAACTTGCTTTGTCTTCAATAAGCAGACGCTCGAAGGTGGTCATGCGAGCACGACCGAAGAGCGGAGAGTTTGGTCCGCACCAGAGGTACCATACAAAGTCTTTCGCATAGGTACGTTCATCAGAGTCTTTTGGAGACATGTAAGCCTGACGAGCCATGGTTTCGCTGAGGTGCATCAAAGCACGGCCGGAGTAGCTGACGCCGTCGATGACCAGTTCAGCAAAAGTACCGTCTTCGTTCATTGGAACACAGCTGTGGAAGAGCAGATTTGCATTGTAGCGAGTGTACATGCCGCCTTTGGTGTAAAGGAAGTTCATATGGCGGCGGAGTTTTTCGCTTTCTTTGAAGGCATTTTTCAGGTTGTTCATGACACGGCGTTCATCGTTGGTCAGATCGTATGGATTAGCCGGGTCAACAGTTGGGAAGTCGCAGTCACGCAGAGGGTATGTAATACCACGAATGGTGATGCATTTGTTTTCGTAGTCGATCTTATCCAGCAGCAGACGGTCTTCCATGTGGAATTCCGGACGGCGCTGAATGATACGGCCTTCCAGTTTCAGCATGATGATGTCGATGGCTTTTTTCATCTTGCAGAACAGCTGGATCTCTTTTGCACCCTGTGTTTCCATGTTGACAACTTTTGGGGTGAACACTGGGCAGTCAGCGTAAGTTTCCTGTGCGAACATTGCCAGTTCACGCAAGCTGATACCGTAAACATTTTCGATCAGGTCAGTGTTGTTGTACTGCAGAGCGATGTTCAGAACGTTTGCAATGCAGGCACGGCTGCCGGAAGCAGCACCCATCCACAGCATATCGTGGTTGCCCCACTGGAAGTCTACGTTGTGGTGCTCGATCAGCTGGTCGATGATGATATCAGGACGTGGGCCTCGGTCATAAACGTCGCCGAGGATATGCAGACGGTCAACAGCCAAAGCTTTGATCAGGGAGCAGAGTGCGCTGATCAGGTCGCCGGCCATATCCAGCTCGATGATCGTTTTGATGATGGTGTTGTAGTAGCCTTCTTTGTTGGCATCGTCGTAGTTGGTGTAGATCAGCTCGTCGATGATGTCTTCGAAGCCTTTTGGAGAACGATTGTGAATGGTACGGCGGGAGTATTTGGTTGCCATAACACGGGTCAGCTCAACCAAACGCTCAATGGTGATCAGATACCAGTCTTCCATATTGCGGACACGCTGTTTGATCAGAGCCATTTTCTGACGAGGATAGTAAACCAGTGTTGCGAAGTTATCTCTTTCTTCTTCAGAAAGGATGTGGCCAAAACGCCAGTCAACTTTTTCGCGGATAACACCGGAAGCATTGTTCAGAATATGGATGAAAGCATCTGCTTCGCCGTGAATATCACTCATGAAGTGTTCGGTGCCCTTTGGCAGAACATCATGAGATGCCAGCTCAACGATACGGTCAGTTACCGCAAGGATGGATGGATATTTCTGAGAAAGCATACGAAGATATTTTCGATTTTCCTGAATTTGAATCAGATCTTCTCTCATTATGAAACCCCTTTCTTCCCGATGGGGAATATAACATACTATTATTATAAGTATAACACAGATAACAATAAAAAAGGAACATTGTGAAATAAACAACAAATTTTCGGAGCTTTACACAAAGGATTTCAGAAATAATTTACAGAAAACACATTGACAGGGAATTTACGAAACCGTATACTGAAGTCGATAAGAAAAAAGAATGTCGGCATCTGTCGGCACTGTCTGTTTCAGGGCGAGGTGTGATTCCTCACTGGCGGTAAAGTCCGCGAGCTGCACTGCAGCATGAATGGGTGCGATTCCCATACCAACGGTATAGTCCGGATGAAAGAAACGGCGTATTTTCACGCTCACTATGCCCGGGAACTCTCTGTTTCCGGGCATTGTTGTTTCCTGACCAGACCTCAAACAAGGAGGTTATCAAGATGAAAAACAACACCCATGCAAGCAACAAAACAAGAAAAATCACCCTCATCGGCATTTTCGCAGCGATTTCCAGTGTGCTGATGTTCTTTGAACTACCGCTGCCGTTTATGCCTCCATTCCTGAAGTTTGACCCAAGCGGTGTGCCGATTTTGCTGGCATCCATGCTGTTTGGTCCGTCGGCAGCTATCAGCGTGACCCTCATTAAAGATGTCATTCATCTGCTGTCCACTACCACAGGAGGTGTTGGGGAGCTGGCAGATTTCCTGATTTTATCCACCTTTTCTGTGGTTGTAGGCTTGATCTATCGTAAACGCAGCGACAGAAAAGGAGTACTTCTGGCGACACTGGCCGGTACTGTGACCTGTGCAGTAGTCGGTGCCTTGGCAAACTATTATCTGCTGATTCCGTTCTTCTCAAAAATCATGCCTTTGGATGCAATTTTTGCAGCCTGCGCAGAGATCAATCCAGCCATCGATGGATTGCGTGGATATATCCTCTTCGGAGCTGTACCATTCAATCTGATCAAAGGTCTCTTGCTGACCCTATTTACCTTCCTCTTGTATCGCAAGCTGGAAGCCTTTCTGAAAACATATATCCGACCTTAAGCAAGAAAAGCCGCTCCATTTGGGGCGGCTTTTGTAAATAATTTTGTAATTCTCAGAAAAGGGGAAGAAAATTCCACGATTTTGTGGTATTCTTGTGGAAAGATCATCATTTGGGGAGGAGGAACGGAAGTGCTTCAAAAAAGAATCGTGGCCTGCCTACTGGCAGTATCTCTGTTGTGTGGCTGCAACGCAGAAAAGAACGAGGATGGATCCCATCTTTCGGGGGAAACAAAACCTGCAATATCCACGCAGGTACAGTCTGAAGCAGAGAAAACACCGCTGATTTTAGCAGTAGGCCGTAACTTTGCAGAAACCAATCCGCTGCAGTTGAGAGATGAAGCGTCTTTGGCTGTTCTTCCGCTTCTTTATGAAACGCTGGTATCGGTGGACGATACATACCACTGGCAGTCGGAATTGGCAGAAGAAATCGAACAAGATGGATTGGAATACATTGTTACCCTCAAGGAAGCTGTGTTTTCTGACGGAAGTGAAGTCCGTGCCTCTGATGTAGTAAACTCCATGGAATATGCAAAAATGGAAGGCTCTCCGTGGTCAGATGAACTGTCCATTGTGATGGAATGTTCTGCTTTAACATCAAGAAAAGTACAGATCATACTGTCGGAGCAACATCCGGACTTTGAAAATCTGCTGACCTTCCCTATCATCGAAGAGAAAAATGATGGTAGCTGGCTGGGCAGCGGACAGTATGTCCTCAACAGTGAGAATAAGGATATGCTGCTTTTGGAACCAAATCCAACAAAAGAGAAGGCACCTTCTGCAGAAACGATTGAATTAAAACAGCTTCCGAATACGGAAACACTGTATGACAGTTTAAAAATTGGCAGTATCAGCTGTATTTTTGATGACTTAAGCAGCGGTGAAGCAATGAAATTGTCTGCACGCAGTCAAGTGGTCGAGATCGGTCATTTGCTGTTTTTGGGTGTGAACGGTAAAGACGGACTGATGTCCGAAGCGGCAGTTCGTAAAGCGATCCACGGTATCGTGGACCGTCAGCTCTTGGCGGACCGTGTTTATGCTTCCCGTGCGACAGCGACAGTAATTCCGTTCCATCCAAACTACTACCGTGTTGATGACGACGCGTTTAACGCTCTCAGTCGTGAGGAAGCGCAGAAATTGCTGCAGGATTGCGGACTGATAAAGAACGCGGAAGGTTTTTACGGAAACGAAGAGCAGCAAAGTCTTCGTTTGCTATACAATAGCGAAAATCCATACCGTCTGCAGACAGCAGAGATGCTTCAGCAGGAATTGGAAGGGATCTCACTGAAATTAGAATTGGTCGGTCTGCCGTACAGTGAGTACATGGCTGCATTGGAAGATGGCGACTTTGATCTTTACCTCGGCGAATTGGCGATCGATGCATCAATGGATATCAGCCGCTTGGTGGAACAGGGAAATGGCTACGGCTACGGCTGTGTAAATGGAAGTTCTGTGCAGCAGGTGTACCGATCTTATCAGCGGGGAATGGCTTCTGCTGATTTGTTCCTCAGTGTATATCATCAGAATCTTCCTGCGATTCCATTGCTGTACCGACAGGGTCTTGTGATCTTCCAGGAAAATGTGGAGGATGTCATTTACTCCAACCCGGTGGAAGCCTTCGCAATTGTCGAGTAGATTTTTTATCTGTATTATGCTATAATACGAATAAACATAGTCAGGAAACGGAAAAATAAAATGTAACACTTGTTGTTTTTTATGATTTCGGCCTTGTTTCCGGCAAAAACTTTGTTTGTTCATACTAAAATAGAAAAGACGGCAGAAAAACTCTGTTATTTTTATAGGAAATCCGTTATAATAAACGGTATATCCAGCACGTGAAAGGAATGTGTAACATGATCAAAATGGAAACTCCTCTTGGCGCAGTAGAACTCTCCCATGATTATTTTGCAAATCTGGTAGGCCATGCAGCTTCCGAATGCTTCGGTGTTGCAGGCATGATCGAAAGCACTGCATCTCAGGGTCTGCGTTATATTTTGAGAAAAGAAGAAAATCAGGATAAAGGCGTTAAAGTACGCTACGGCGCAAATGGTCTTGTGATCGATCTGCACATTGCTGTGACCTATGGCGTGAATATTTCCGCTATCGTAAAAAGCATCGTAAATAAAGTAAGCTACACTGTAGAAGAAGCAACCGGCTTCCAGGTAGCAAAAGTCAACGTATTTGTTGACGATATGAAACAGTAATATCTTCGCAGAGAAGCCGAAACTATTCGGCTTCTTTCTTGTGCGTTTTTATATTTTCCTCATATTGATTAAGGAGTTGTTTATAAAGTGATCAACGGTATTCAGCTGAGAGATGCCTTCATCTCCGGCGCAAACAATATCTCCAACTACCGTCAGCAGGTAGACGCACTGAACGTCTTCCCTGTACCGGACGGAGATACCGGCACCAATATGTCTATGACCATCAACGCAGCAAAACGTGAGCTGCTGAATATGAAAGATGATATCACCGTAGAAACTGTTTCCAAAAAAGCAGCTTCTGCTCTGCTGCGCGGTGCGCGCGGTAACTCCGGTGTTATCCTCTCCCTGCTGTTCCGTGGCTTCTCTAAAGGTCTGGAAGGCAAAGAAACTGCAAATGCAGCAGATATTGCAAACGCACTGGATCTGGGCGTAGCGGCTGCTTACAAAGCAGTTATGAAACCAACCGAAGGTACCATTCTGACCGTAGCTCGTCTGGCTGCTGAAAAAGCAAAAGAACTGGCTCCAAACGGTCTGTCTATTGCTGATATGTGGAATGAGATCCTTATCGCAGCAAAAGACGCACTGGCTCAGACTCCAGAACTGCTGCCTGTACTGAAAAAAGCAGGCGTTGTTGACGCAGGCGGTCAGGGCTTTGTGACCATTTGGGAAGGTATGAAAGCTGTTATCGATGGCGGTTCTGTGATCCCTGCAGAAGACGAAGCGCAGAAAGTTCCTGAAAAACGCGCTCAGGGCATCGCTGCTGAATTCGACGAAGGCGAGATCACCTTTACCTACTGCACCGAATTTATCGTTAATAAAGAAGATCCAAACGCTGATCCAAGAGGTCTGCGTGCATACCTGGAATCCATCGGTGACTGCGTTGTAGTTGTTGACGACGAAGAGATCATCAAATGCCACGTACACACCAATGATCCTGGTAATGCGATCCAGGCAGCTCTGAAACTGGGCTACCTGACCAACATGAAAATCGACAACATGCGTGAACAGCACGGTCACAGCGGTGATTCCGCCGCTGAGCTGGCTGCAGCAGAAATGGGTGAGGAAGTTCCTGAATTCCCATACGCAGCAGTAGAAGAAGAAAACGAATTCGGCTTTGTTGCAGTAGCAGCAGGCGAAGGCGTGAAACAGCTCTTCATGGACCTGGGTGTTAACAATGTTGTTAGCGGCGGTCAGACCATGAACCCATCCACCGATGATATTCTGGCTGCGATCCATGCAACTCCTGCAAAACGAGTATTCGTTCTGCCAAACAATAAAAACATCATCATGGCTGCTGAACAGACTGTAAACCTGGCAGACCGCGAGGTTGAAGTTCTCCAGACCAGAAGCATTCCGGAAGGTCTGGCAGCAATGCTGGCATTCGACCCAGATCAGGATAGCAGAAGCAACTTGATGAATATGATCAAAGCCTTCGAAAAAGTTGGCACCGGTTCTGTTACCTTCGCAGCTCGCGACAGCGATTTCGAAGGTCACAAAATCAAAAAAGGTCAGCTGCTGGCAATGGAGGGCGGCAAACTTGCTTTCGTTGACGAAGACCTGCAGAAAACCGTTGTAAAACTGACCGGTTCCCTGCTGAAAAAACATCTGAACAAAGAAGACGGTAACTTCATCACTCTGATTTACGGTGAAGATGTTTCCGACGACGAAGCAGAAGCAATTCAGGCTGCTGTTCAGGAAAAAGTAGGTGAACAGGCTGAAGTTGTTCTCGTAAAAGGTGAACAGCCAGTTTACTACTTCGTGATCTCCGTGGAATAAGACAAAATGCAAAAGGACAGAGTTTTTGGACTCTGTCCTTTCTTGTTTTATGGGAAAAGAGTACAGAGTTTTTCCGTTGAACAAGCGGAATTTGGCGGAATCTATAGGCTTTTTATCCGGAGAGTCCAAAAGGATTGGCAGAAAAAATATTTTATGATATCATGTTAAAATCGTAATTGAATGTGGAGGGATCCCATGAAACAAAAGAAAAATGAAACGATCCCAGTGGGTCTGCTGATAGGTCTGCTCGTGCTCTGCACAGCGGCAGCAGGAGGTCTGGCTCTGCTGGCAAAAGGCGATATGCTGAAAATTCCAAAAATCAGTTTCAATAACATTACAGAAGAACGAGTGATCGAACCGACCGCTACTGTTCCGGAAGAATTGCTGGAAGAGGAAGGTTCTTCTTATGTCGATGAGAATCTGAATAAGGCAGCAAATACATATGGCGAGATTTTTGGCCTGCTGGTAACGGAGGGAAAAAGTTCCCTGTGCGAAGATAAATACAGTGCAGATGAACTGTATCGCGTGGAGTATGAAAGCGGCGAAGTTCAGGTCAAGAAAGACAGCGGAGAGCTGTACTGGTACTCTCGCAGCAATGTAAAATGCAACGAAGTGAAATTGACCGAACGTGCACTGGTTTCCAAAGCGAAAGAATATCTGGCGATTTTGCAGCTGGATAAAGAGTACGGCAACATTGCCCGCAAGGTGGACAAAGTCAATAACATTGCTACTGTCATTTTCCAGAGAGTGGTGGACGAAGATCTGAAACTGTACTCTGACTATGAGGCTGTGAAAATGATCTTGTCCGCACAGACCGGTGAACTGATCAGCTGCAAAGTGTTCGATCTTCCTTTGGTAGAGCAGGAAGGTCAGAAAATCGGCCAAAGCGCAGCAATTGCTTCCGTACAGGATAAGCTGTCCATTGCGTTTGAAGAAACTGCAAGTTCGGAGCTGGCGGTTTGCAGTCCGATCGCATGGGATGACGAAGCGAACTTTACTTCCCGTATCGTTTGGAAAGTAACAGCGGACGGCGTGTTATATTATGTAGATGCTTACAGCGGAGATGTTTTAGGTAAAAAAGCCCTGGAAGCATAGGTTTGTATCTTGAGAGAGGATGGGTCCTATTTCTATTTTGATTTTTTTGCTGATCGGCATGCTGATCGGTTGGAAATGCTTCCCTGAGAAGTGGAATAAGCTGAATATCAACATTCAGTTGGCAGCAACTTTGGTGTTGATTTTCTCCATGGGTGTATCATTGGGAAGTCGTCCAGGTTTTATTCACGAAATCACCAGCATGGGCATTCGCAGCTTTGTCTTTGCTGTTCTTGCGATTTTGGGTTCCATCGTAGTGGTGTACCCGCTGACCAGAAAATTTTTGGTTGGCAGCAAGCTGAAGGAGGATGATGCACGATGATCATTGCAGCAGTTCTCTGTCTGATTCTTGGTATCATCTGCGGACAGCTGATCTTCCTTCCGAAAACAGTAGAGCTGTTTTCATCTATCGCTGACTATGCACTGATCGTTCTAATGTTCTGCGTTGGAATCAGCGTTGGAGAAAACAAACTCCTCTTCCGCAAGATGAGAGAATACAATGTGCGAGTTTTGGTGATCCCGATGGGTATCATCATCGGTTCTTTGCTGGGCGGTGTTGCAGGCAGTATTGCACTGCAGATGCCGCTGCGCGAGAGCCTGTGCATTTCTGCAGGCATGGGCTGGTACAGCTTGTCCGGTGTTTTGCTGACTGATTTGATCAGTGCGGAAATCGGTACCATCGCCTTTCTGAGCAATATTCTCCGTGAGATCCTCACATTCCTGCTGATCCCGGTTTTGGCGAAGTACCTCAACGGTTACACAGCGATCGCACCTGCTGGTGCAACAAGCAGCGATACCTCGCTGTCCATTCTGATGAAATACACCGACGAAGAGGTAGCGATGATGGCGGTCATCAACGGTGTGCTCTGCACAACAGTGATCCCGATCCTCATCAATTTCCTCTACGGACTTTTCATGTAATAATGCGTACAAAATAAACAAAGCCCCATCCATTCGGATGGGGCTTTTCTACGTTTTCAGTGTAAATTGGCTGTTGACTTCTTGATGAAATTGTAATATAATATTACAATGTATCAAAATGGCTAATTGTGCCGTTATTTTCAATAATTGTAGCACAACCGTTTTGAATTTTCAATAGGCGTAAGAAAAAAATGGACGTAAAAATCAGCAGATTGAACGAATTTTTCATTAGAAATAAAAATGAAAAAACGATTGATTTGCTGGCTTTCAGAAATAAAGAATGGAGTGGGTGAACCGAATGGTGAATGTGAAACCTGTACAACTCGGGAAGAATGTTCAGCGAATGAGCTTTTCTCGTATCGATGAAGTTCTGGAGATGCCAAACCTCATCGAAATTCAGAAAAACTCTTACAAGTGGTTCCTGGAAGAAGGAATTAAAGAAGTATTCAAAGATATTTCTGCGATTACTGACTATCAGGGCAATCTGGTGCTTGACTTTATTGATTATCGTCTCGAAGATAAACCAAAGTACAGCATCGAAGAATGCAAAGAGCGCGACGCTACTTACTCCGCACCTTTGCGCGTACGTGCCAGCCTCCTCAATAAGGAAACCGGCGAAGTAAAAGAACAGGACATCTTTATGGGTGACTTCCCACTGATGACCGAAAGCGGTACCTTCATCATCAATGGTGCAGAACGCGTTATCGTTTCTCAGCTGGTTCGTTCTCCTGGCGTTTACTACGCAATGAGCCGCGACAAAGCAGGTAAAGCACTGTACTCTTCCACTGTTATTCCTAACCGTGGCGCATGGCTGGAATACGAAACCGATTCCAACGATGTATTCTATGTTCGTATCGATAAAAACAGAAAACTGCCAATCACCACCTTTATCCGTGCACTGGGTCTGTCCAGCGACGCACAGATTCTGGAGTTCTTTGGTAGCGATACTAAAATGCTGGCTACTCTTGAAAAAGACAGCACCAACAATACTGAAGAAGGTCTGCTGGAAGTTTACCGCAAACTCCGTCCAGGCGAACCTCCAACAGTAGACAGCGCACAGGGCCATATCGACATGCTCTTCTTCGATGCAAGAAGATATGATCTGTCCCGTGTTGGCCGTTACAAATACAACAAAAAACTGGGCATCGGCGGCCGTCTGGTTGGCCATGTCCTGGCTCAGCCAATCATCAACACCCGTACCGGTGAACTGATGGCTGACGAAGGCGAAGTGATCTCCCGTGCAAAAGCAGAAGAGATCGAACGCGCTGGTATCAACACCGCTTTCCTGAAAGTTGGCGATAAAGAAGTTAAAGTTATCTCCAACGGCATGGTTGATATCCATGACTATGTAAACTTCGACTGCGAAGAACTGGGCGTTCTGGAAAAAGTACGTTTCTCCGTACTTTGCGAAATCCTGGATGCTTGCGGCGATGATGAAGAAGCACTGAAAGAAACCATCCGTATGAGATGCGATGACCTGGTGCCAAAACACATCATCAAAGACGACATCTTCGCTACCATCAACTACATCTGCAACCTGGACAACGGCATCGGTCTGACCGATGACATCGACCATCTGGGCAACCGTCGTATCCGCTGCGTTGGTGAGCTGCTGCAGAACCAGTTCCGTATCGGTTTCTCCCGTATGGAACGCGTGATCCGCGAGCGTATGACCACCCAGGCTCAGGATATGGACGTTATCACTCCACAGGCTCTGATCAACATTCGTCCTGTTGTTGCAGCAATCAAAGAATTTTTCGGTTCTTCTCCACTGTCCCAGTTCATGGACCAGAACAACCCTCTGGCAGAGCTGACCCATAAGAGAAGACTTTCCGCTCTGGGTCCTGGCGGTCTTTCCCGTGACCGTGCAGGCTTCGAAGTTCGAGACGTACACTACAGCCATTACGGCCGTATGTGCCCTGTAGAAACCCCAGAAGGTCCTAACATCGGTCTGATCTCTTACCTGGCTACCTTCGCAAGAATCAACAAATACGGCTTCGTAGAGGCTCCATACCGCCGCGTTGACAAAGAAACCGGTAAAGTAATGGATGAAATCCGCTACATGACCGCTGACGAGGAAGACGAATTCATCGTAGCACAGGCAAACGAACCTCTCGACGAAAACAACTGCTTCATCAACGAAATGGTTGCAGTTCGTCACAGAGACGTTGTTAAGACCGAAAAACGTGAACTGGTTGACTTCATGGACGTATCTCCTAAGATGGTAGTATCCGTTGCAACTGCAATGATCCCATTCCTTGAGAACGACGATACCAACCGAGCTCTGATGGGTGCGAACATGCAGCGTCAGGCAGTTCCTCTGATGAAAACCGAAAACCCAATCGTGGGTACCGGTATGGAATACAAAGCAGCAGTTGACTCTGGTGTTTGTGTTCTGGCTAACGAAGACGGCGTGGTTGAACGCGTTTCCGCTGACCGCATCGTAATTCGCACCGACGATGGTGAACTCAAAGATTACCATATCATCAAGTTCCTCCGTTCCAACCAGGGTACCTGTATCAACCAGAGACCTATCGTTGCTGCCGGTGAACGCGTGACCAAAGGCCAGGTACTGGCAGACGGTCCTGCAACCTGCAATGGTGAGATCTCTCTGGGTAAAAACGCTCTGATCGGCTTCATGACCTGGGACGGTTACAACTACGAAGACGCAGTTCTCATCAATGAGAAACTGGTTCGTGATGACGTATACACCTCTATCCATATTGAGGAATTCGAAACCGAAGCTCGTGACACCAAGCTCGGCCCAGAAGAAATCACCCGCGATATTCCAAACGTTGGTGAAGACGCTCTGCGCGATCTGGACGAACGCGGCATCATCCGCATCGGTGCTGAAGTAAAAGCTGGCGACATCCTGGTAGGTAAGGTTACTCCAAAAGGTGAAACCGAACTGAACGCAGAAGAACGTCTGCTGCGCGCTATCTTCGGCGAAAAAGCAAGAGAAGTACGCGATACCTCCCTGAAAGTACCACACGGTATGTACGGTGTTATCGTTGACGTAAAAGTATTCACCCGTGAGAACAGCGACGAGCTGTCCCCAGGCGTTAACATGGTTGTACGCTGCTATATCGCACAGAAACGTAAACTGTCTGTCGGCGATAAGATGGCAGGTCGTCATGGTAACAAGGGTGTTGTTTCCAGAATCCTCCCACAGGAAGATATGCCATTCCTGGCAGACGGCCGTCCACTGGACATCTGTCTGAACCCACTGGGCGTACCTTCCCGTATGAACATCGGTCAGGTTCTGGAAGTTCATCTGGGTCGTGCTGCATCCGAACTGGGCTGGAAAGTTGCTACTCCAGTATTCGACGGTGCAAGCGAAGCAGATATCCGCGACGTTCTGCGTGAAGCAGGCCTCCGCGAAGACGGTAAAACCGTTGTTTACGACGGTCGTACCGGTGAACCATTCGATAACCCAGTTACCGTTGGTTACATGTACTATCTGAAACTCCATCATCTGGTTGACGATAAGATCCATGCTCGTTCTACCGGTCCATACTCTCTCGTTACTCAGCAGCCTCTGGGTGGTAAAGCTCAGTTCGGCGGTCAGCGTTTCGGTGAGATGGAGGTTTGGGCACTGGAAGCATACGGTGCAGCTTACACCCTGCAGGAGATCATCACCGTGAAATCCGACGACGTTGTCGGCCGCGTGAAGACCTTCGAAGCAATCGTCAAAGGCCAGAACGTTCCAAAACCTGGTATTCCGGAATCCTTCAAAGTTCTTGTTAAAGAGCTCCAGTCCCTGTGTCTGGATGTTAAAGTTCTGGATAAGAACAACGAAGAGATCGACCTGAAACAGGATCTGGACGAAGATCTTGGCTTCAATGGCCCTGAACACAATGCAGAATACAACAACGAAGAAAACGGCAGCAACTTCGAAAACGTAGCTGTTGATTCTGAGTTTGAAGACAAATTTGCCATCGAACAGCCTGACCTGGAAGACGATGACGATGATATCAGCAGCCTGCTGGATCAGTTCAGCGATCTGGGCCTCGGCGGCGATGACGAAGACAGTGATTTTGAATTTTAAGGAAGAAGGGGTCGACATTGGAATTTAACGTTTTCGAGTCAATTAAAATCGGTTTGGCTTCTCCTGACCAGATGAGAGAATGGTCTTACGGCGAAGTTACCAAACCGGAGACTATTAACTACAGAACATTAAAACCAGAGCATGACGGCCTGTACTGCGAACGAATCTTTGGCCCTCAGAAAGACTGGGAGTGCTACTGCGGTAAATACAAACGCATCCGTTTCAAAGGCAAAATTTGTGAACGCTGCGGTGTAGAAGTTACCCGTTCCAAAGTTCGTCGTGAAAGAATGGGTCACATCGAGCTTGCTGCTCCTGTTTCCCATATCTGGTACTTCAAAGGCACCTCTTCCCGTATGGGTCTGCTGCTGAACATCTCTCCACGTCTGCTGGAAAAAGTTCTGTACTTTGCATCCTATATTGTTACCGATCCAGGTTCCACCAACCTGAAAAAATACACTCTGCTTTCTGAAAAAGAATACAGAGATCTCCGTGAAGCTTACGAAGATGAGTTCAAAGCAGGCATGGGTGCTGAAGCAATTCAGACCCTGCTGGCAGAACTCGATCTGGAACAGCTGGCTCAGGAGCTGAAAGACGAACTGGAAACCCTTCCACAGGGTCAGAAACGTGCTCGTATCCTGAAAAGACTGGAAGTTGTTGAGGCATTCCGCCTCAGCGGCAACCGTCCTGAATGGATGGTACTGGACGTTCTCCCAGTTATCCCACCGGACATCCGTCCAATGGTTCAGCTGGATGGCGGTAGATTTGCTACCTCCGACCTGAACGACCTGTACCGCCGTGTTATCAACAGAAACAACCGTCTGAAAAAGCTCATCGAGCTGGGCGCACCTGACATCATCGTTCGCAACGAAAAACGTATGCTGCAGGAATCTGTTGACGCACTGATCGACAACGGCCGTCATGGCAGACCAGTTACCGGTCCAAACAACCGTCCTCTGAAATCCCTTTCCGATATGCTGAAAGGTAAACAGGGTCGTTTCCGTCAGAACCTGCTGGGTAAACGTGTTGACTACTCCGGCCGTTCTGTAATCGTTGTAGGTCCAGACCTGAAAATGTTCCAGTGCGGTCTGCCAAAAGAAATGGCGATCGAACTGTTCAAACCATTCGTTATGAAACGTCTGGTTGATCTGGAAGTTGCAACCAACATCAAAAATGCTAGAAAAATGGTCGACAAAGCGATCGCAAAAGAAGTTTGGGACGCTCTGGAGGTCGTTATCAAAAACCATCCGGTTCTGCTGAACCGTGCACCTACCCTGCATCGTCTGGGTATCCAGGCATTCGAACCAGTTCTGGTTGAAGGCCGTGCGATCCGTCTGCACCCACTGGTATGTACCGCATTCAACGCGGACTTCGACGGTGACCAGATGGCGATCCACCTGCCTCTGTCCGCAGAGGCTCAGGCAGAAGCTCGCTTCCTCATGCTGGCAGCTGGCAACCTGCTGAAACCATCCGACGGTCGTCCAATCGCAGTTCCTGCACAGGACATGATCCTCGGTTCCTACTACCTGACCATGGTTCGTGAAAATGAACCAGGCGCAGGCAAAGTATTCCGCAACTTCGATGAAGCAAGAATGGCTTACGAAACCGGCGTTGTTGGTCTGCATGCACCAATCAAAGTTCGCGTTTCCAAAGAAATCGGCGGCAAAACCATCAGCCGCATCATTGATGCAACTGTTGGTCAGATCATCTTCAACGATCCAATCCCACAGGATCTGGGCTTCGTTGACAGAACCGACTCCGAAAAACAGTTCGACCTGGAAGTAACCTTCCTGGTTCGTAAAAAAGAGCTCGGTAAGATCATTGATCGCTGCATCCGTAACTACGGCACCATCCGTACTTCCGAAGTTCTGGACAGAATCAAAAATCAGGGCTTCAAATACTCTACCCGCAGCGGTCTGACCGTTGCAGTAAGCGACGCGATCATTCCAGACTGCAAATACGACCTGGTTCGTGAAGCAGAAGAACGCGTAGTTCAGATCAAACGTCAGTATGACCGCGGTCTGATCTCCGATGAAGTTCGTTACGACCGAGTAATCAAAACCTGGAACGATACCACCGCTAAAGTTAAAGAAGCTCTTAGCCCTGCATTCGGTAGAGATAACCCAATCTTCATCTTCGCAGATTCCGGTGCTCGAGGCTCCATGGAGCAGATCCGTCAGCTGTCCGGTATGCGTGGTCTGATTGCCAACACTTCCGGTAAAGCGATTGAAATGCCAATTAAATCTAACTACCGTGAAGGTCTGAATATTCTGGAATACTTCAACTCTTCTCGAGGCGCTCGTAAAGGTCTGGCCGATACCGCGCTGCGTACCGCTGACTCTGGTTACTTGACCAGACGTCTGGTAGACGTATCTCAGGACGTTATCATTCGTGACAGCGACTGCGGTACCCACGAAGGTATTGAAGTTTACGACATCACCGATTCCGGCCGTGTAATCGAAGGTCTGGCAGAACGTCTGACCGGTCGTTACCTGTCTGATGATGTATGCCATCCAGAAACCGGCGAAGTTCTGGCTACCCGCGAAAAAATGATTGATGAGAAAACTGCTCAGAAGATCGTTGATGCTGGTATCACCAAAGTTCGCATCCGTTCCGTTCTTACCTGTAACTCCAAAAAAGGTGTCTGCGCTAAATGTTACGGCTCCAACCTTGCAAACGGCCAGCCTGTTGGCATGGGTGAAGCAGTCGGCGTAATCGCAGCACAGTCCATCGGTGAACCTGGTACTCAGCTGACCATGCGTACCTTCCATACCGGTGGTGTTGCTTCCGCAAGCGATATTACTCAGGGTCTTCCACGAGTTGAAGAGCTGTTCGAAGCAAGAAAACCTAAGAACGCTGCAATCATCTCTCATGTTGATGGTATTGCTACCTTCCGTCTGGATCATAAAGGTGCAAACACTGTTAACGTACAGAGCGCAGATGGTGAAGTATTCACCAAGATCGTTCCATTCGACTCCAAGATCATCATCGAAGATGGCCAGTACATCACCAAAGGTCAGCTGATCACCGAAGGTTCCGTTGAACCAAACGAAGTGCTGATCGTAAGCGGTGAACAGGCAGTTCAGAACTACCTGCTGCAGGAAGTTCAGAGAACTTACCGTACTCAGGGTGTAGACATCAACGATAAACACATCGAAGTTATCGTTCGTCAGATGATGAGAAAAGTTCGTCTGGACGAAGCTGGTGACACCACTCTGATCGCTGGCTCCATGGTTGATAAATCCGAACTCCGCGCTGCAAACGACGAACTGAAAGTTGCAGAAGCAGAAGACGGTCAGCCAAGAATCCCAGCAAGCGGCAAAGCTGTTCTGATGGGTATCACTAAGGCTTCTCTGGCAACCGATTCCTTCATGTCCGCTGCATCCTTCCAGGAAACCACTCGTGTCCTGACCGAAGCAGCGATCAAAGGTAAAGTTGACCCACTGAGCGGTCTGAAAGAAAACGTAATCATCGGTAAACTGATCCCAGCTGGTACCGGTATCGTAGAATATACCGAAACCGAAGAAGAAGCTCCAGCAGCTGAAGAAGTTGTAGAAGCTCCAGAACTGGAAGCTGGTTTCTAAGAAACTCAGCATAAAACCGACGAAATAAAAGACGGCGTCCCGTTTGGGGCGCCGTTTTTGCGTATAAACAGGCCAAAAGTGGCAAAATTATCAGAAGAGAGCGGAATGCACAAAGCCAGAGTGTCGGAGATAGTGATTTTGTGCAGGTACGTCAGTTGACAAAATCGTGGACAAAGTGTTAAAATACAAGAGCGATGGGGCTAGTACGCCATTACATCGCGATATTTTATAAATTTTAGAAGGAGGTGCCCTCATGCCAACCTTTAACCAGCTCGTAAGAAAAGGAAGAGAATCTGTAGAGAAAAAATCTACCGCTCCAGCACTGCTGAAAGGATGGAACTCTCAGAAACGCGAAGCTATCGCTCAGAACTCTCCACAGAAGAGAGGTGTCTGCACTGCAATCAGAACCCAGACTCCTAAAAAACCTAACTCTGCGTTGAGAAAAGTAGCGAGAGTAAGACTTTCCAACGGAATCGAAGCAACTGCTTACATTCCTGGTATCGGCCATAACCTGCAGGAACACTCTGTAGTCCTGATCCGTGGCGGTCGTGTAAAAGACCTTCCTGGTGTTCGTTACCACATTATCCGTGGTACCCTCGATACTCAGGGTGTTGCGAACAGAAAACAGAGCCGTTCTAAATACGGTGCTAAACGTCCAAAGGCTGGTGCCAAGAAGTAATAAAACCCCGCAGGTTGCTTAACTAAAATAAGACAATTTACTGCTGTGTAGCAGCTTATTATATATAGGCTTCTGCATTGGCAACGGGAGTTTTGTCACTTTCGAGTACCTATGATATCATTATGTGAAGGAGGGAAGCGAAGTGCCAAGAAGAGGTCAAATCGCAAAAAGAGACGTATTGCCAGATCCAATGTACAATTCCAAACTGGTAACTCGTTTAGTAAATAATGTAATGTATGACGGTAAGAAGGGTGTTGCCCAGAAGATCGTTTACGGTGCATTCGACATCGTTGCTGAAAAAACCGGCAAAGATGCACTGGAAGCATTCCAGGAAGCTCTGGAAAACATCATGCCAGTTCTGGAGGTAAAAGCTCGCCGTATCGGTGGTGCTACCTACCAGGTACCAATGGAAGTTCGTCCAGCTCGTCGTCAGACTCTGGGTCTGAGATGGCTGACCAACTACTCCAGAGCTCGTTCCGAGAAAACCATGAAAGAACGTCTGGCTGGTGAAATTGTCGACGCTATCAATGGTACCGGCGGTGCTGTTAAGAAACGTGAAGACACTCACAAAATGGCTGAAGCTAACAAAGCTTTCGCACATTACAGATTCTAATTTCGGTTTTCGGACTGAATATTCGGAAGAAAATGGAAACAGCGGAGAAAGTGTATACTTTCTTCGCTGGTTCTTGCTTAGTTTTCGCAAGTGTAACAGTATAATTCGACCGATCATTGTATAGGAGGAGGACAATTATGCCAAGAGACGTATCCCTGGAACTCACCCGTAACATCGGTATTATGGCGCACATCGATGCTGGTAAAACTACCACCACCGAGCGTATTCTGTACTACACCGGTGTTAACCATAAAATTGGTGAAACCCACGACGGTAGCGCTACCATGGACTGGATGGTTCAGGAGCAGGAACGTGGTATTACTATCACTTCCGCTGCAACCACCTGCTACTGGAAAGACCACCGCATCAACATCATCGACACCCCTGGCCACGTTGACTTCACTGTAGAAGTTGAACGTCCCCTGCGCGTACTGGACGGTTCCGTAACCGTTATGTGTGCAAAAGGTGGTGTAGAACCACAGTCTGAAACCGTATGGAGACAGGCTGACAACTACAAAGTTCCACGTATGATCTACGTGAACAAAATGGACATCATGGGCGCTGACTTCTTCAACGTTCTGAACATGATCCATGACCGTCTGAAATGTAATGCAGTTCCAATTCAGCTGCCAATCGGCTCTGAACAGTTCTACAAAGGCCTCGTTGACCTGGTAGAAATGAAAGCTTACGTTTACTACGACGATAAAGGTAAAGACATCCGTGAAGAAGCTATTCCAGAAGAAATGGTTGATCAGTGCGAAGAATACAGAACCAATCTGATCGAAGCTATCGCTGAAATGGACGAATCCCTGATGGAAAAATACCTGGAAGGCGAAGAACTCTCTATCGAAGAGATCAAAAAAGCTATCCGTAAAGGCACCCTGGAAAACGCAATCGTTCCAGTTTGCTGCGGTACTTCCTACAAAAACAAAGGCGTACAGAAACTGCTGGACGCTATCGTAGACTACATGCCAGCTCCTACCGACGTTGAAAACATCAAAGGTGTAAACCTGGATACCGAGGAAGAAGAAGAAAGACCATCCAGCGACGACGCTCCAATGGCTACTCTGGCATTCAAAATTGCTACCGACCCATACGTAGGTAAACTCTGCTT
>JAZQXX010000202.1:0-3904 GCA_045633085.1 Negativibacillus sp.
CCCCCGCCGATATCAACGATCATGTTGCCGTCCGCTTTGGACAAATCTACCCCTGCGCCGATGGCTGCTGCCACCGGTTCTTCCACAAGAAAGACCTTGCGGGCACCTGCTGCCAAAGCAACGTCCATAACCGCATTGGATTCCACATCCGTGATACCCGAAGGCACACAAAGTGCAATACGTGGTTTTACCAATTTATCATCGCAAACTTTACGAATGAAGTGCTGGATCATCGTTTCTGCAACCTTATAGTCACACACGATGCCGTCTTTCAGTGGACGCACCGCACTAATGTACGCCGGTGTTTTGCCGATCATATTATAGGCTTCGGTTCCTACGCTGAGAACTTTTTCTGTTCGGTGATTCACGGCCACCACAGACGGTTCTTCCAGAACAATGCCTTTTTCTTTGACATAGATCAGCACGGTCGCTGTACCCAAGTCAATTCCAATATCCATACTGATTTCCACTCATTTCTATCTAAAATTCGAGGGATAACATACTATTTCATCATATCACAGCGTTTCTTCTTCCACAAGTGCGGACTGGCGGTAATATGGAGTTTTGCACACGGTGGCTGCAATAATGCAGGAAGCTCCCGCTTTTCGTAAGGTACGGGCACACTCCCGTAAAGTGGAACCGGTTGTGCAAATATCATCAATGAGCAGCACCTTTTCTCCATGGAGAGTGGTGCAGCCATAACTATTTTTCTGTGCACTGCGGCGGTCACGACCGCTGAGTTTATGCTGTGTTTCGGAACGCCGAATTTTCTTCAGACAGCGACTGACCGGTACATTCAGCTCCCGGCTCAGCTCATCTGCCAACAGCTGTGCTTGATTATAGCCACGCTTCCGCAACTTGGCAGGATGCATCGGTACGGCAACGATACAGTCGCAATGCTCCATTGCCAGCTCCTGTCCCATACGCTCAACCATCAGCTCGGCAAAATATACCGACAGATGGGATTTTCCGTGAAACTTGAAGGCTGCCATCCCATTTGGTACTTTCTCATCATAAGACAGAGCACAGTATAGGCGATGGATCGGTTCCATCTCTTCACAGCACAGCGGTTCTTCAAGAAATGGCAGTGTACGCTGACAGTCTTTGCAGACTTCTCCTGCTTCTTTCATAACCGTTCCGCAGAAAATGCACTTTCTCGGAAAGAGAAGATCCAAAACCAAGGAAAGCAGTTTCATTAGATGTCGCAGTCCCCTCTCAGCATTTCCAGCAGATTGGTATAACGGATGGTGCGGCGGTCATTCTCGACCATATATTGAATACTCGGCTCAACACCCAGCAGGATCAGCTGATTTTTCGCACGGGTAACGGCGGTATACAGCAGATTACGGTAGTGCATCTTGCTTTTGTAACCCATAACAGGCAGGATCACCGCCGGGAATTCACTACCCTGACTTTTGTGTACAGTCACAGCATAGGCCAATTCGATCTGGTCAGCCATTTCAAACAGATAGGCAGCTTCCCTGTCATCGAACTGAATGAGGAGTGTTTTGGACGGCTTATCGATCATTTTTATGATGCCGATGTCGCCATTATAAACACCCATGCCTTCTTCGCCGTTGTCTTTGCTCCAGACAATATCATAATTATTTTTGATCTGCATGACCTTATCCCCTACACGGAAGGTGCGGCCAGACAGTTTTACTTCATCTTTTTCCGGTGATTCCGGATTCAGCTCTCTTTGCAGAGCTTCGTTCAGGTTATTTGTACCCACTGCACCTACACGGGTCGGCGCAATGACCTGAATATCTTCAACCGGGTCGTAGCCGTAGCTTTTCGGCAGTCGGCGGCAGCAGAGATCCACGACGGTCTGCTTCATCTGCTCGTACTGATCACGACGCATAAAGAAGAAGTCGTTGTCACGCTTGTCCAACGACGGCATTTCGCCGCGGACGATGGCATGAGCATTGGTGACGATCATGCTTTTCTGCGCCTGACGGAAAATTTCGGTCAAAGCTACCGTTTTCACGATGCCGCTTTGAATCAGATCACGCAGCACATTGCCCGGTCCTACTGATGGCAGCTGATCGCTGTCACCCACCAAAATCAAGCGGGCATTGAGCTTGACACCTGCCAAAAGAGAACGCATCAGCGGAATATCCACCATAGACATTTCGTCCACGATGATGACATCGTACGGCAGAGGATTGCGCTCGTTTCGCTTGAAAGTCAGTGCTTCTTTCTTGGTGAAGTCCACCTCAAGCAGACGGTGGATGGTCTTCGCTTCCCGACCGGTCACCTCACTCATTCGTTTTGCTGCTCGTCCAGTCGGTGCAGCCAAAGCCACATCCAGCTCCATTTCTTCCAGCAACTCGATAATCGCATTGATGGTTGTGGTTTTACCGGTACCCGGACCACCAGTCAGCACGAAAATGCGGTGATTCAGTGCTGCTTCAATTGCTTTTTTCTGCAAATCAGCGTAACAAATGCCGTTTCGCTGCTCCAATGCAGCGATTTTTTTGCTGTAATCAATTTCTTCCGGATACTGCAGCTGCAAGGAAGTGGTGATACGGGCTGCTACATAACGTTCTGCAGACAGGAATTCCGGAAGATAAATATACGGACGTCCATTGACATCCAGCAGCTCCAGCTGCAGTCCGTCGATCATAGCCTGCAATTCAGTGGCTACCATCGCTTCACTCTGCTCCAACAGTTGACAGGCCGTCGGCAGCAGTTTGTCATATGGCAGGCAGGTGTGTCCGTTGTTCAGATTGTGCCGCAGAACATGGATGATCCCTGCCGCAATGCGGTAGGAACTGTCCATCGGGATCTCCATTTTTTCCGCAATGGAATCACACAGTTCAAACTCCACGCCGATACTTTCGTCGCAGAGCACATAAGGATTTTCACTGACTAATTCCTGTGTACCGCTGCCGTAACGCTTCCAGATCTCAATGGAAGTGGCGGCATCAATACCAAAGCGTGACAGGAACAACATCACCATGCGCACACCAAAGAGGCGGGAAACCTCCTCGGCGATCTTTTCGCATTTGGATGGACTGATCCCCGGAACCTCTGTCAAGCGGTGTGGTTCTTTCTCCATAACTTCCAGTGTGTCATCGCCGAAGGCTTTGACCAGTCTTGAAGCCAATACAGGACCGATGCCTTTTACTGCGCCGTTAGCCAAAAACTGCTCGATGGCAGCAGCTGTCGCCGGCAAAGTTCGTTCACAGGCAGAGGCTTTGAACTGAGTTCCGTAATTTGGGTGCACAGTATAAACACCGTGGAGAGTCAGTTTTTCGCCTTCCACAGCGCCCATCAATTCGCCGACCACAGTGATCAGCTCCTTGCCGTTATTCAGTTCTAGAACCGTAAAACCTGTATCTTCATTGGCATAGATAACAGTTTCCACGGTTCCGCTCAGGATACTCAGCTGTTTTTCCATTGTTTTTGCCCCAAACTTATGTTTTAATCTATCTTTTTATTATACTATGGATTTTTCTCCGACTCAAGTTCCTGCGGTGGAAAATCAGCGCAAAAAAGCTCTGCTTTCGCCTCATCTTTCGACAGCAGCGAAAAGCCGCTGTGTTCCTCACAAAATCGCCGGCAAAGCTCTCTGCCCTCATCATTCAGACCTGTATCCACGATGATTACCTTGGACGCAGAGGAGGTCAAACTGACGTAATCAAGCAACTGCTCCAAACAGTCCGTGGAAGCGTCCAATGGCAGCAATTCATAGCGAAGCAGCGGAAATTTCGGCCGATACCAGCGTATCACGATCATCTCCCACAGCTGCGCTGCACCTAAAACCAGTAATAATCCAGTCATTGCCCAAAACAAACCATTCATATTCTCGCCTCCTGTCGTATAGTTCAGTATATGTGAAGGAAAGCCGGGTGGTTCCTGCGGAAAAGCATTGGATTTTCTGTAAAACTGTGCTATAATA
>JAZQXX010000203.1:0-3350 GCA_045633085.1 Negativibacillus sp.
GTGAGCCACCGCCAGTATTGCACCGGCTTCTACTTTGGCGAGCCGCGCGAGTACTACGAAAACGGCGGCTACGTTCGTGAATGGGACGTTGTTGCAATCGTAGACGGCTGGGTAGACGGCACCCTCTACTGCACCCAGAGAAACAAATTCCTGGCTGGCGACGAAGTGGAAGTTCTGGCTCCTGGTCAGAAACCGGTGACCATGACTGTCGAGTCCATCACCGACGCCGAAGGTGTTCAGCAGCCAAGCGCAAACCATGCCATGATGAAATTCACCATGCCAAGCGCAGTGCAGTTCCCAAAAGGCTCCATCATCCGCAAAGCTTCTCTGTAATCCAAATCCCACCTGCAAAGGTGGGATTTTTTTGCGCAGCGACTGCGCGGTCTGTTTCGCGTCCACCAATGTGCGCATCGCAGGTACCATAACGCGGTATTGACTCCACGGTCGCCGTGGTCTTTTTTGGCGGTGAACTGGCATATACTGCAAGAAAAGCATTCCGAGGAGGCTGACTATGCCAGACGACAAAAAAATGAAATTACAGCCCAAATCACCCCATCGGCTGACCATGGAGGAACGCCGCAGCCTCAGCGTCAGCGGAGTCATGGACATCGAACGCTTCAACGAGGAGGAAGTGGTGGTGGCTACGGAGCTGGGTCTGCTGTCCATCAAAGGGCAGGGTCTGCACCTGAACCGCATCGACGTGGAGGAAGGGGAACTGTCGGTGGAAGGGGAGCTGGACAGCTTGAGCTACGAGGAGCAGCGCTTCAGCGACAAAGGCAGCTTCCTCGCGCGGCTCTTCCGATAGCAGATGGAGATTTCCATCACTCAGCAGTGCCAGACCTTCCTTCTGGCGCTGCTGCTTGGAGCAGCTCTCAGCCTGCTCTACGACGGCTTTCGTCTGCTGCGGATCATCCTGCCGGAGCAGTGCTGGCGCATCAATTTAGAGGACATTTTCTACTGTCTGCTCTGCGCCTTCTTCACACTCCACTACGCCTTGGAATGGGAGCAGGGCCGCCTGCGATCCTACCTGCTGCTGGGGGAACTGCTGGGCTGGCTGCTCTGCCACTTCACGCTGGGGCAGCTGATTTACGAAACAGCCAAGGTGTTGTTCCGCTGGCTGTGGCGCTGCATTTTCCACCCGCTGACCACGTTTTTGGGGAAAATTTTGGCCATTCCCGCGAAAATCATCAAAAAACTCGGAAAAATCTGCAAAAAAAGTTCAGTTCGCGCGAAATTTTTCTTGAAACGCAGGGGACTTCTGTTGTATAATCTAATAAAGTCGGAAAAGCGTCCTATTTTCAGGAAGCGTTGATTCATTCCAATCTGTTGAGGTGAAAGAATGGCAAACAGAAGAAAAAGCAAGGATGGCTTTATGGGTTTGGTTTTGGTATGCTTTGTGCTGTTCTGTGCAGTCAAAGTTGTAGATATCCAGCAGGACATTGCGGAAAAAGAAGCAGAGCTTCTGTCCCTGGAAAGCAGGATTGAACTGCAGCAGGATAAAAACAAAGATTTGGAACGTCAGCTTGAAGTAGGCAGCGAGAACGAAAACCTCGGCCGCGTTGCTTTCGAGCAGTACGGCTACGGCTTTGTGGATGAGCACATCTACGTGGACAGCGCCGGCAGCTAACATGACAAAGCAGTGTTCCGACAAAGAGAGTGTGTATAAACGCGTCAGCGTGAAATAATTAGGGAGGATTTAGTAGGCGTATGCAGGTAGAAATCGGAGAAATTCTGGAAGGTAAAGTAACAGGTATCACCAAGTTCGGCGCTTTCGTTGAGCTGGAGGAAGGCAAGACCGGTATGGTCCACATTTCTGAGGTGTCCAACTCTTACGTTGAAGACATCAACCAGTTCCTGAAAGAGGGCGACGTGGTTAAGGTAAAAGTCATCAACATCGGTGAGGACGGCAAAATCAGCCTGTCCATCAAAAAGACTCAGCCAAAACCTGAAAGACCTCAGGGTCAGACCCGTGAGGGCAAAGGCGGCTTCAACAAAGAACGCCGTGATGGCCAGAACTTCGAACGTGGCGAACGCAAAGGCGGCTTCAACAAAGACGGCGGCAAGCCTTTCAACCGCAACAAACCACGCTACGAAAGCAGACCTTATAATCCATCCAATGTAACCAGCTACGAGTGGAATACCCGTAAGTCTGATAGCAGCTCTATGTCCTTCGAAGACATGATGAGCAAATTCAAACAGACCAGCGAAGACAGAATGTCTGACCTGAAAAAGAGCATCGGCGACGTAAAACGCGGCTCCGCAAACCGCCGTGCTAATAAGCAGTAAGTATGAAAGCCACCTCGTTTGAGGTGGCTTTTTATTTATTGCAAAGCTCCAAAAGGATCTTTCAAATCATCATGGGTAACTTGACCCTTGCGGTCTGCGTAAACGCGGAAGTTAAGTAAACTGCTATGTTCCGGATCAATATCCACCCAGAATTCATTACAGCAGTCATTATACCAGCAATTTTCAATGGAATAAGTCAAGGTGGGATAGGTTTCTGTTAGATAGACCTCCGTGTTTTCAATGGCGATGGCTTCATCGACGGGTTTGACACCAAAGACAGGCTCAAGATAAGGCCAAATCAGCGGAGACAGCAAAATAGCGGCAATACAGCCAAAGAACAGATACGCGGATTTTTTCATACAATCACCTCTTCTTAATCAAGAACGGTTTTTCTGCCAATACTTGACTTGGAAGACAAAATCTTCTCTCTCAAATAATTCGTAAGGGAAATTGTTGACGTAACTGCGATGAGATTTCCCTTTTTCCTGCAATTCTTGGGGCAGTACCAGATGAACGCTGCAGCTGGCAAAAGGCAAACCGGCCTCGTCCATGACAGACTTTGTCTCCAACAGAATGTCAGCAATGTGTTCCGTTGAAAGATCGGTGCAAGTGAGTTCGTAAAAAATCTCTCCACGTTCTTTCGCATAGTGCAAATACGCATCTTCCGTTAGAGTGGAGTAGAGCAGATCATCCTTCCATGTATCAATGCTGCCACCCCAGGTTCCCTCAAGGAAGGTGGTGCTCAGAAGGAGAGGGGCTTCCTCGCGGTAGCGAAGATCGGCTTTTTCGATGGTCGGCCAACAGTTCGGATCCTGGCAATCTAACTTCCCTTCAAAAAATTCGATTTGGAAGCTGAAATCCTTATCGGTCTTATGGGAGATGGTGGCTACATAGCCATTTCGGTGGCTGACATAGTCCAGATAGGCAACAAAACAATCGGGATGAGCTTCTTTCAAGTGAGCACTCGCTTCCGAGCGGGTATTCATATATGCGATCGGGTTGCGGTACTGCCAGTCAAAGATGAACTTCCCGAACTCCCACACAGGCCAACCGATGAGCAGGAT
>JAZQXX010000204.1:0-2737 GCA_045633085.1 Negativibacillus sp.
AAGAACAGTGGCTCAACTCTATGGCACAGAGTGGTTGGGTATTGGATAAACTGGGCTTCTGTAGATATGAATTTATCGCCTGCGAACCGGGTGAATACACCGTTCGTTTGGAAATGCATGATCATGACCCGGCTTATATCGACTTCATGGCAGAAACCGGCGCCGAATACGTTGGTCGTATGGTAAAATGGATCTTCTTCCGCAAGAAAGTTTCTGATGGTGCCTTCGATATTTTCTCTGACATCGATTCCCGCATCGCCCATCTGGACAAAATCGGCAAAATGCTTGGTATCGTCGGCGGTGCAAACATGGGTATCGGTTTGATGAATATTTACTCCGCTACCCACATGGGCTGGATCAATCTCTGCGGCGCTGCTCTGCTTTACTACGCACTGGGCCGTATCCACGGCAAAAAAGAAGCTTTGGAAAAAGAACGTCAGCTTCATGAATAAACGAAAAGACCACCTTACGGTGGTCTTTTTTCTTGCTATAATTCGCCTTGGCTGTAAGCTTTCAGGTAAGCATTGATGAACGGATCGATATCACCGTCGATGACTGCCTGAATGTTGCCGCTTTCAAAGTTGGTGCGGTGGTCCTTCACCAAAGTGTATGGCATGAAGACATAGGAACGGATCTGAGAACCCCAAGCAATGTCTTTATGCTCACCTTTGATGTCCTCGATTTTTTCCAGATGCTCACGCTCTTTGATCTGAACCAGTTTCGCTTTCAGCATAGACATGGCAACCTCTCGATTCTGATGCTGGCTGCGTTCCTGCTGGCTTGCTACGATAACGCCGGTCGGAATATGGGTGATTCGGATCGCAGATTCGGTCTTGTTAACGTGCTGACCGCCTGCACCGCCGGAACGGTAGGTATCCACTTTCAAATCGGACATTTTGATTTCAATATCAGTGCTTTCGTCCAATTCAGGCATGACCTCAATGGATGCAAAAGAGGTATGACGCTTGCCGGATGGGTCAAACGGAGAGATTCGAACCAAACGGTGAACACCGGATTCGGATTTCAGGAAGCCGTAAGCGTTGGTGCCGATGACAGAGATGGTCAGGCTCTTGATACCTGCCTCCTCACCGGAAAGGTAGTCCAGGATTTTGGTTTTCATTCCGTGAGCTTCGGCCCAACGGTTATACATGCGGTAAAGCATTTCTACCCAATCCTGCGCTTCCGTACCGCCTGCACCGGCGTGGAAAGACATGATGGCATGGTTGTGGTCATAGTCGCCGGAAAGCAGAGTTTCCAGTTTCTTCTCGTCGATGGTTTTGTCGATCTGACGGATAGCACCTTTCAGTTCTCCGAGCATGGCTTCATCGTCCGGAGCTTCCATCTCGATCAGTTCCATCATGGTTACGGTATCTTCAAATTTACGCACAAGTTCCTCAAAATGAGTCACTTTATCGTTGATCTCTTTCTGCAGTTTCAGAATTTTCTGCGAGTTTTCGAGGTTGTCCCAGAAACCCGGTGCGCTGACTTTCAGCTCTAGCTCTTCCTTCTTGTTGAGAAGCGCTTCATAGCCAATCGCGGAGCGCAGATCCTCCAGTTTTGGCTGTAAAAGATTCAGTTCCTGTTTCAAGTCTGCTGCCTGAAGCATAATGTTCCTCCAAGTTGTGTAATCAGATATACATTATATTATATCAGAGCCTGCAAAGAATGTCAAAAATTTGGGGCAAATTACGAAAAAATTGCGGAAAAATCTGCTTTCGATACGATGTATTCATAAATTTTACTGGATTTTTTCATTTCCATGCGTTATAATGAAATGTAAAATGAAATTTCAACCCCGAGAAAGAAGGATTCTTTTATATGAATTATCATGGTGCTCCCTGTCCACTCTGCGGACAGATCTTCAAGCAGGGTGACGATGTGGTAGTCTGCCCTGAATGCGGCACCCCTTACCACCGTTCCTGTTACAAAGAAAAAGGCTCCTGCATCATGGAGGAACTCCATGAAACCGGTGGCGAATGGGTCAACCCAAATCTGCCTAAAGAGCCACCAAAATACGTCAGCGAACAAACCATCAAAGCTTGCCCTGACTGCGGTCATCCAAACCATGTGGATAATCTTCGCTGTGAAAACTGCGGCAAACATTTGCAGTCTTCCCGCAGCGACCGTCCATATGAGCGTCAGTATGAAGAAGATATGCGCGTTGTGGAAGATTATCACCACGAAAATGCAATGGCAGAAGCTTTTGGCCGCATTGATCTGAACTCCAGCATTCAGAAGATCTCTGTTCGCGACATTATTGCTTTTACCCAGAACAATGCAAGCTACTTTGTTCGTCTGTTCAAGCTGATGTCTGTGGAAGTTTCTGCTTCTGTTTTCAACTGGTCCGCATTGCTCTTTGGTCCGTTCTATTTCCTCTATCGCAAAATGTACAATAAAGGCACCATGCTGCTTCTGTTGGAACTGGCTACCTACCTGCCTTCCTTTGCTGTTGCTTATCACCTGATGCCTCAGGCGATCAATGACCCAAGCCTGCTTCAGACCATGGCCTTCGATACCAGCGGCATCGGTTTCCTTATGAGCATTGCAAACCTGTTCAGCTATGTTCCATGGATCCTGCACATTTACTGTGGTTTTACCGCAAACAAAACCTACTTTAAGCACTCCATGTCTTCCCTGCAGCAGCTGAGCTTGCAGTATGCCGGCAACCGTCCGGAAATGGAAAAACAGATCATGCGTCGCGGCGGTGTCAGCCCGGTAGCTGTTTTCCTGGGAATCC
>JAZQXX010000205.1:0-1607 GCA_045633085.1 Negativibacillus sp.
GACTGTCCGTGTCTGCGAACAGAGCAACTTCACCACAGTTGCTGACCTGCAGGAATACATCGACGCAGGTCACATCACCGGTACCGGTACCGAACTGTTCAAATTCGGTCCGCTGAAAATGTTGGGCGACGGCGCTCTCGGCGCACGCACCGCTTTCCTCTCCAAACCTTATGCAGATGACCCTACCACTGTTGGTCTGCCTGTATTCAGCCAGCAACTGATGGACGACATGGTCATGTGCGCTCATAAAAACGGGCTTCAGGTTTGCGTTCATACCATCGGTGATGCCTGCCTCGACATGGTACTGTCCGCTTACGAAAAAGCACTGGCCGCTTACCCTCGTGACGACCACCGCCACGGCATCGTTCATTGTCAGCTGACCCGTCCGGACCAGCTGCAGAAAATCGCTGATATGAAACTCCATGTTTACGCACAGAGCATCTTCCTGGACTACGACATCAACATCGTCGAAGCCCGTGCCGGCAAAGAACTGGCTTCCACTTCTTACAGCTGGAAAACTCTGATGAACAAAGGCGTTACCGTTTCCAACGGCAGTGACTGTCCGGTTGAACTGCCATTCTGCCTGGGCTCCATGCAGTGTGCTGTGACCCGCAAAAATCTCCGCGGCGATGTGGGACCTTACCTGCCTGACGAAGCCTTCACCGTACAGGAAGCGCTGGATTCCTACACTTCCGAAGCAGCAAAAGCAATCTTTGAAGAAAACATCAAAGGCAAGATCGCTGTGGGCATGTTGGCAGACTTCCTCATCCTCGGCGAAAACCTCTTCACCGCCGATGTAAACCACATCAAGGACATTCCTGTTTTGGCTACTTATCTGGGCGGCAAGAAAGTTTATAGTAAATAATCGCAGAAAAAAAGACTCACCGTTCGGTGATTCTTTTTTATTCCTGTATTCCACTCAGCTCCGACAGAGTTACCTCTGCCCAGCTGTAATTGGTCAGATAGCTGCCTTTGAACAGCTGTCCGCCCTGCAAATGGTCAAAGAGGTCGCAGCTGACTGCCTGCGGAACGATTCTCCGCTTGCCATCCACCGTTTCCACGATGTGGGCAATGCCGTATTCCTCCAGCAGATTCTTCAGACGCAGCGCCACTTTGCGGTAACGAGCCAGTGTCAGCTGATTGACATCCTCATCTTCCCACAGATAACTGATGGCTTCCGATGAGGTAACGAAACCTCCTCGGCGGTCCACCAGCAGAGCCAGCAGTTCCTTGGATTTTTCGTTGCGGAACGCAACCGCTTTTCCCTCAACGAACACATCAAAGTAACCGAAGGTTCGAATGACCACAGGCTGCTCCACTGCAATTTCCTTGCGATGGAGCTCATACAGCAGAACATAGCGCAGGTCGCTTTCTCCCGGCTCAGTGCAGACTGCACGGACCCTTTTTTGCCGACCTTCTGCCACGTCGAGGAAGTCAAACTCCGCCTCACCCTGCTGCAGCAATTCCAAGAAAACTTCCAGCGGGATCCCGCTGCGGGATACAAATGTGGCAATAGGCTGGCTTTCTTTGGTCAAACCCAGCCACTCTTCTCGGCTGTATCCGAAGAAGCTGCAGATGTTGTCGCTGATATACAGCGGACGCACGCC
>JAZQXX010000206.1:0-4891 GCA_045633085.1 Negativibacillus sp.
AACATGACTGTTTCTATGGAAAGTTATACTACCAAGGAACAGGCAAAGGAACGTTTTGGAGAGCAGTTTGAAGCATATTGGTCTGTTTTGACACAGGCTGTGGAGGAAACAAGAGGGCAGATCCTTTGCTATGAGGGAGAACCGATCGCTGCAGCGTACCATGCCATCAGCGCAGGAAACACGGAAGCAGCGGAATATGTTTGGGGAACAGATCTGCCCTATTTGCAGGCGGTTGCCAGTCGTGGCGATGAGCTGGCACCGGGGTATGAAGAACAAGTCTGCGTCACCGAAAAAGAAGTTCAGCAGATTTTTTCTGCCATCGAGCTGCAGGGAGAAGCTTCCTCGTGGATCGAGGTGACAAAGCGTTCTCCATCCGCTTATGTGACGGAGCTTGTGGTCGGAAACCAAATAATGAGCGGTTTGGATTTTCGCACGGCCTTGGGTCTGCGTTCCAGCTGTTTTACAATTACTCATGATGAGTCGGGCTTCTGTATTACAACACAGGGCTACGGTCATGGAGCTGGTTTGAGTCAGTACGGAGCTGATTTTATGGCACGTCAGGGAAGCAGCTACCGAGAGATTTTATCGCATTATTATCAGGAAACTGAGCTTTGCAGCTGGTAGAAAAATGTTGTAATTTGTATTGACAAGCAACAGGGATATGATATAATGAAACCAAATATATGAACATTTATTCATATGTATCAGTAAAAGTTAGGTTGCCTTCCCATCAAAGGAAGGCTTTTTCAAGAAGAACACATGAACGATTGTTCAAATGTTTGGAGGTTCTATCTATGGAAGAACGAAAGATCCTGCAGCATGAGTTGGATGAAGTTTGTGAAGCTCCCCATCATCACAGTGGGCTGGCTCTGGATCAAATGCAGGAAAGTCTGCCGACGGCTGCCGAACTGGAACGTATTGCAGAGCTGTTCAAAGTGCTGGGCGATCCGACTCGCATGCAGATTCTGACTGCATTGTTCGCGGAGCAGGAACTGTGTGTCTGCGATATCAGCGATTTGTTGGGAATGAGTCAGTCTGCAATCTCACATCAGCTGCGTCTGCTGCGAACCACTCATTTGGTGAAAAATCGCCGTGAAGGCAAATCGATTTACTATTCTCTCGATGATACCCATGTTGCCACCATCATTGCACAGGGTTTGGAACATATTCGACACCACGACTAAGAAAAGGAGACGAGAAAATGAGCAAAGAGAAACAGCACAGCTGCTCCTGCGGCTGTGGTCACGACCATCACCACGAACATAAGCACGAGCATCACCATCACGAAAATGAAAGCTGCGGCTGCGCAATGTGCCAGCTGGAGAATCTGACTCACATCGCAGAAGAGTGTGAGGAAGAAGAATGCCATTGCCACGATCATGAGCATCATCACCACCATGAGCACAAACATGAGCACGGCTGCTCCTGTGGTTGCGGACATGACCATCACCACGAACATAAACACGAACATCATCACGAAGGCGAAAGCTGCGGCTGCGCGATGTGTCAGCTGGAGAATGTAAAAATCTCCGAAGAACCAAAAAAAGCAGCACCTGCTCCGGTAAAAGAGGCAAAAGGTTTTGTACTTCCAGAGCTGTCTATGCCAATTATGGCAGTCATTGCAGTATTGGCAGTTGTGCTGAGCATGATTCCAGGCCTGGGTCTGCTGAGCGGATTGTTCTATCTGATCCCTACTGTTCTGTGGGGTAAACTGCTCTTCACTCGCGGCTGGAAAGCACTGAAACGCAAACAGCTGGATGAGCACGTTCTGACTTCTATCGCTGTAATTGCAGCGTTCCTCATCGGCGAATATTTCGAAGCAATGATGGTTACCGTTCTCTTTGCTATCGGTGACTGGCTGGAACTGAAAGCAGTTCAGCGCAGCCGTAAAGACATTGCAGCGGTTGTTAACATCCGTCCACAGCGTGCGAATCTGATCCTGCCAAATGGCGAAGTTCAGAATATTCTGTCCAAGAAACTCCATGTTGGCGATAAAATTCAGGTAAAAGTTGGCGAACGCGTACCAGTCGACTGTGTGATCCTGGAAGGACAGTCCACGATGGACCGTTCTGCCATCACCGGTGAATCTGTGGCTGTTGGTGTACAGGCAGGCGACAAAGTGCTTTCCGGCGAAGTAAACCTTTCCGGTGTACTGGTTTGCCGCTGCGAAACCACCTACGATAACTCCACTGCAAGCAAAATCATTCAGCTGGTAGAAGAATCCTCTGCGCAGAAAGGTGAAACCGAAAAATTCATCACTCGCTTCGCTAAATACTATACTCCTGCTGTGTTGGTAATGGCTGTTCTGACCATTATTGTACCTCCGCTGCTGGGCTTGGGTTCCTTCCGCATGTGGATCAGCAGAGCTCTGGTATTCCTGGTGGCATCCTGCCCATGCGCACTGGTTATTTCTGTACCTCTGGCATTCTTCTCCGGCGTTGGTGCCATGTCCAAACAGGGTGTTCTGCTGAAGGGCACCAAATTCATCGAACCGCTGGCAAAAGCGAAAACCGTTGTTTGCGATAAAACCGGTACCATCACCACCGGTGAACTGCAGGTTTCCCATGTGGAACAGTTCAGCACTTCCTACGACATGAAAGCTGTGACCGCACTGGCTGAACAGTACAGCACCCATCCGGTAGCACAGGCGATCTGCCGTGCTTTCGGTAAAGGCGATGAAACTGCAGAAGTGAAAAACGTGGAAGAATTTGCAGGTAAAGGTGTTTCCCTGCTGATGAACGGCAAAAAAGTTCTCTGCGGTTCTGCACGTTTGATGAAAGAAAACGGCATTTCCATGGAAAATGTCATGGAAGCAAACGTATATACTGCCGTTGACGGTGAACTGCTGGGTTGTGTCATGCTGTCTGACGTTCCAAGAGCGGACGCAGCTGCTACCATGAAACAGCTGAAAGCCCTCGGTGTGGAACGCACTGTTATGCTGACCGGCGACAGCGTGATTTCCGCTTCTGTTGTAAAAGAACAGGTGGGCATGGACGAAATGCACTGCGGCCTGCTGCCTCAGGATAAATCCCGTCTGATGAAAGAACTGAAACAGAACGGCAAAACCACTGTTTTTGTTGGTGACGGTATCAACGATGCTCCGGTTCTGGCTGCTGCTGACATCGGCTTTGCAATGGGTCTGGGTACTGACGCTGCTATCGAATCCGCAGATGCTGTCCTCATGTCCGATAACCTATCCGCACTGCCAAAAGTGGTAGAAACCGCAAGACAGACTGTTTCCATCGTGAAAACAAACATTGTTTTCATTCTGGTTTCCAAGGCAGCAGTTCTGCTGTTGGGTCTGTTGGGTATTGCGCCAATGTGGCTGGCAGTTGTTGCTGACGTAGGCGTATCCATCCTCTGTGTTCTCAATGCAGTCCGCATTCTTAATGTGAAAAACTAACGAAGAACCGTGCTCTGATTATTCGAATCGGAGCACGGTTTCTATGATTATTGGCAAAATGCACAGAAATTAACTTGCTTATTTATGGGAGTTTCTGTTTGTGTTCTACGCAAAAATGTTCTATAATAGACTTAAGAATTGGACTTTTTGTTTTATTGAAAGGAAGATCTACCAATGGCTGAAGAAAAAAGAGAAATTAAATTCGCTGCGACTGCGATGACTCCAGAAGCAAGAGCGATTGCTGAAGAAAAACAGAAAACCATGACTTGGGTTTGCTACGATATCGTACAGAAAAAAGAAATGGTTTATGACTACAGACGTCTGGTATGGCTGATGGACAGACGTGACCGTCAGGTTGACCTGCACCTGAAAGAGCCTGTAACCGACGACGTTGGTTACCTGACCTGGGACGTTGAGCACTGGAGCTGCACCGGTCCAAGAAAATACATCCGTACCTACGACCTGGAAGGCCGTGTTCTGCGTGACTACACCATGCACAACAACTACGACCTGAAAAACGAATTCCATCCAGAAGACGACAACGTAGACCACATCACTATTTCCTAATAATGATGCAACAAAGCCCCGCTCATACGAACGGGGCTTTTCTTTATGCTTTTTTACGTTTTGTGACCTGCCATCTGCCGGTGCCGTAAAGGATTTGGCCGGCGGTACAGCAGAACAGGTTAGACAGTACCATTGCCCACCAGATACCGGTCGGACCAAAACCGAGCATACGGAACAGGTAGATCATTGGAATACGGCAGCCCCACAGTCGGAATACTGCCAAAACCAGTGTGCTTCGGGTGTGACCGGAACCGTTGAATACACCGCTGAGAATGCCGTACCAGCCCATGAAGAAGGCGGTGGCAACAGAGTAGAAGGTGTATTCGGTGGCGAGAGTCAGCAGCTCTTGGCTGGCGTCTTTTACGAAGAGTGGTACGATGTGCGGACCGATGAGCCAGCCGAAGATGGTGATAACGATGGAAATTCCGGTACAGAGTTTCATACCCTGCTTGAAGCAATCTTTGGCATGTTCTACGTTGCCGGCGCCTAAGCTCTGACCGATGAAGGCGGACAGTGCACCACCGATGGCGTTGACCGGAATGTAGAACAGGTTAGCGATGCGGCTGCCAAGTCCGTAAGCGGACATGGCGATGGCACCATAGTAAATGATCGCTTTGTTCATCAAGACAAAACCGAAAGCGGTAAAGAACTGACCAATGGAAGCCGGAATGGTGACGGTCATGATCTCCTTGAAAGATTCCATAGTCAGTGGGAACTTGCGGAAGGCGATGGTGGTCATGCCGTGAAGGTCGTTTTTATACAGACGATAAATGACGTATGGAACCAGCAGGAATTTGGACAGGGAGGTTGCCAGTGCCGCACCCAGAACACCCAGATCCAGACCAAAAATGAAAATCGGGTCGAGGATGATATTCAGCACAGCCGATACAGAGTTAACAAAGACACCGCTTTTACTGTCGC
>JAZQXX010000207.1:0-2343 GCA_045633085.1 Negativibacillus sp.
GACTTTGATATCAGCGCTGAACAGCATAAACTGGCTCATCTGTGGGCTGATGAATTGATGAAAAATCTTCCGAAGAATTTACTGCGTCTACAAGAATTTTGCAAAAAACTGTATGGAGAGTTGAAAAAAACAGAGCAGGATGCGTTTTAGAGCAATGCTTGCTTCTCGCTGGAAAGCGTGGACGGAAAGCTAGAAATATGCTATAATAAAATGTAATCTAATTGAAAGGGCGGACTGTTACTATGCCAGATCGTTCCAAATTCCTTCCGGTGACCATGGCCGACGCCAAAGCGCGTGGCTGGGATCAGCTGGACTTCGTATATATCATTGGTGATGCTTATGTAGATCACCCAAGCTTCGGTGCGGCGATCATTTCTCGTATCGTTGAATCCATGGGCTTTTCCATCGGTATCATTTCTCAGCCGGTAAAACCACAGGATTATCAGATTTTCGGTCAGCCGAAATATGCCTTCCTTGTGACCGGCGGCAACATCGACTCCATGGTTGCTCATTATACTGCCGCAAAGAAAAAACGCAGTGACGATGCCTATACTCCGGGTGGTCGCGCAGGACGCCGTCCTGACCGTGCGACCATCGTGTACAGCAAAATGCTCCGTCAGCTCTATCCGGAAAGCTACATTCTTATCGGTGGCTTGGAGGCTTCTCTGCGCCGTTTTGCACACTATGACTATTGGGATGACGCAGTTCGTCCAACCATGTTGATGGACGCAGAAGCTGATTTGCTGATGTACGGCATGGGTGAAAAGACCATTCAGCAGGTTTGTGAGTGCTTCCGTGAGGGAAAAACTCCAAAAGAAATGCGCCATATTCGCAATGTTTGCTACCTCTGTTCTCAGAGTGAGCTGCCTGCAGATTATGTGACCTGCGCATCTTTGCAGAAAGTTTGCGAAAATAAAGTTTCTTATGCCAAGGCTCATCAGATCCAGACGATTTGGCAGGACGCTGTCTATGGCAAACATATTGTTCAGAAGCATGGTGATGACATCTATCTGGTGCAGAATCCACCGATGCCTACTTTGACTCGTGAAGAACTGGACGCAGTCTTCGAACTGCCATTCCAGCGCACCTATCATCCGGACTATGAGGCACAGGGCGGCGTCGACGCAATCAAAGAAGTAGAGTTCTCCATTATGCAGAACCGTGGTTGCTTCGGTAACTGCAACTTCTGTGCTATCACCTTCCATCAGGGTCGTCAGGTGGTTTCACGCAGTGAGGAATCCATCCTGAAAGAAGCCGAAGCTATGGTAAAAAATCCAAACTTCAAAGGCTATATCCATGACGTTGGTGGTCCAACTGCAAACTTCCGCTATCCATCCTGTAAAAAACAGCTGGAACACGGTCTGTGCCAGCACCGCAAGTGCTTGGCTCCAAAACCATGTCCAAACATGGATATCGACCATATGGAATATGTGGAACTGCTGCGTAAACTCCGTGCCATCAAAGGCGTGAAAAAAGTTTTCGTACGCTCCGGTATCCGTTACGACTATCTGATTGCAGACAAAAATCCAACCTTTATGCAGGAATTGGTACGTCATCACATCAGCGGCCAGCTGAAAGTTGCACCGGAACACGTGGTTGACCATGTGCTGGATAAGATGGGCAAGCCTCATGTTCACGATTTCAATAAGTTTGTAAAAGCTTTCTATGATGAAACCAAACGTGCAGGCAAGGAACAGTATCTGGTTCCTTACCTTATGTCCTCTCATCCGGGCTGTACGTTGAAAGACGCAGTGGAACTGGCAGTTTACCTGAAGAAAAACCGCATGCGTCCGGAACAGGTGCAGGACTTCTACCCAACTCCGGGCACTTCCTCTACCTGTATGTTCTACACCGGTTTGGATCCGGAAACTTTGGAAGAAGTTTATGTTCCAAAAGATCCGAAAGATAAATATATGCAGCGTACGCTGATGCAGTACTATAAGAAAGAAAATCAGCGTGAAGTGATCCAGGCTTTGGTTGCGGCACACCGTGAGGATTTGATCGGTCACCGTCCGGATTGCTTGGTACAGCCGGATTCACTGTATCTCCGTCAGCAGCGTGAGAAACGCGAAAAAACTGCAGCTCAGCAGAATCAGCGCGGTGCTTCCCGCGGCAGACAGCAGCCTGCGAAGCATCAGCATGGCACAAACGCGGCACGAAACAAATCCAAAGCGCCAAATCGCCGCGGTAAATAGTAAGAGCAGGGCGCTTTCCACAGGAAAGCCCCTTTTCTGCCGAAAGGAGAGAGGGAGTATGTTTTTCTGGATTTTTGTTTTACTGTGTGACTTGATCGTTCCGTTTACGATGATTGCCTTTGGTTCGGTTCTGAAAAATCATCCTCCC
>JAZQXX010000208.1:0-2389 GCA_045633085.1 Negativibacillus sp.
ACCGTTGGTACCCAGGTCCCAAGTGTTTTCCTGACCGGATTTGTAAGACATAGCGAAGAATCTTGGGAAGAAGGAAGAGGAATCCATACCTTCGATCTGCAGATTTACGCCGATCTGATCCAGCTGCTGCTGAAGAACAACAGCACATTCTTCCATGTTAGCGCGGTCAGCGTTGTAGATGTAGGTCAGAGTCATACCTTCCAGACCGGAAGATTTAGCCATTTCTTTTGCTTTTTCCAGGTCGTAAACATAGTCTACGGTTTCTGGGTTGTACAGGGTCATGTCTGGGGTCAGCAGAGAGTTAGGGTTCTGAGCCAGTTCGGTAGAACCGTATGCACCCATGATAACTTCGTCGCCGTTGATAGCGTAGAAGAGAGCTTCACGCTGTTCGTCGGTCAGGTTTGCAGGACCGTATGGGTTGATCTGCAGGTAGTTCAGACGAGATTCGGAAACGGAGAAGATTTTGTATTTGTCGGACTGTGCAGAGTATTTTTCCAGAGCGTCTACTGTGGTAATACGCATGTAGTCGATTTCGCCGTTTTCGAATGCGATTTCTTTCGCAGAACCAACCACTTTAGCAACGATGGTTTTAACAGAAGGAGTACCTCTGTAGTAGTCATCTCTTGCTTCGTATACGATGCTGTCAGAGTTGATTTCTTTTACGGTGTAAGCACCGGAAGTAACCATTGCTGGGTCGGTGTAGTAACCTGGGTTGTCAATCAGTTTCTGAGGATCGTTGTCGAATGCATGAGATGGGAAGATTGGCATTCTGGACAAGGAGGTTGCATAGTAGTTGTATGCTACTGGCAGCACGATTTCCAAAGTTTTGTCGTCAACTTTGTTGAAGGTTACAGGCTGACCGGAAACGGTGCTGTAAGAAGAACGGCCATTGTTAGCCAAGTAGTAAGCGTCGGTGAAGAGAATGTCATCAACAGTTACAGGAGTACCGTCGGACCAGTTTGCATCTTCACGGATGTGCAGGGTGTAGGTAACACCGTCTTCATGCATTTCGAATTTGTCAGCCAGGTAGTATTCCAGACCGTCTGCGGATTCTGCGAACAGAACGTCGTAGATTGGACGAACGATGGTGGTGTAGTCATCGCTTGCGAAGTCTGGCTTCAGGTTATCAGGCATGTAGCTGATAGCCATGGTGAAGGTGTCGCGCTCTACGGTAGCTGCTGGAGTTTCGGCAGGGGTGGTAGGAGCTGGAGTGGTGGTGGTAGATTCAGCTGGTTTGGTAGTTTCAGCTGGTTTGCTTTCGGTGGTGCTGGAAGAACCGCAAGCTACCATAGACATGGTCATTGCAGCAGCCAGCAGGAAAGCGAGAACACGGTTTCTCATTGGAATTTCCTCCTTAGAAATTTAAGCAGTGCCGCTTCCCCCATGGAAGCAGCTCATGTTCGGCAGTGGTCTCATTTAGACGGAACAATCCCCTTGTCGAACACTTTTCACCCTCAGTTTACCGAAGCAAAGTGAATTTTTCAAATAAATTTATTAAATGATTTTACGACTGGAAATAGCTTTTATCTATGCGATTTCTTTTTCGTACAAAGCCATATTTTCCTTGAAAACAGTTATTGTTAAATATGGTAAAACATCAATCAGGCAATGGAATACGCTGATAAGAAAGTAATATCATGTAATTTGTTTACATATTCACAAATGGAAATTAAGCAATAAAAATCCCGTATGACCAAAACTAAGTTTGATCATACGGGCCATCACCCTATATAACAATGTTATAGGCATGCAGTGCAGCAAATAAGACTCAATCACAGACAAAACGCGAGCTACGATACCAGCAATGTAATCCGACATTCCTCACAGAAATTATCAAAACGAGCAAATACCAAAATTCCGCATGGTTATGCGATTTGCTGGAGGTTTCTTATTTAAGCTTAAATAAGATTTTGTTCCACTATTTAATCAACAGATACGCAAAATATGCCGCATAGCAACAGAGCGTAAGGATACCGCCGCTGCGAGTCAGTTTCTTGTTTTTGAAGGTGCAAAGCCACAGAATCACACCGGCTGCAAATGCAATCAGACAGTCGATGACAAATTCGGAAGCAAAGACAACCGGAATAACAAGAGCGGACAGGCCAACAACGAAGAGGATGTTGAAGATATTACTGCCGACGATGTTGCCGATTGCAATATCAGCCTTGCCTTTGCGTGCTGCCACAACAGAGGTGAACAGCTCCGGCAGAGAGGTACCGAGCGCAACGATAGTCAAACCGATGAAACGCTCGCTCATGCCGAACATTTTAGCCAGAGCAGTCGCAGCATCAACGGTAAAATCACTGCCCACAATGATAAGTACCAGACCAATCACACCCATCAGAAGCATTTTCCAGACAGGAGCATTGGATGCTTCGATTTCTTCAGC
>JAZQXX010000209.1:0-7015 GCA_045633085.1 Negativibacillus sp.
ACAATCAACGCTCCGTAGAGTTTTACCACCGAAACAGAAAAGGCACACCCTAAGGTGTGCCTTTGACTATTTTAATTCCACATAAATTCCCACAAAGCAGGTGTATGGCTTGATGATGGATTCAAAGTGCTGTTTATCGCAATTGGCGTATTTATGCTCACTGGAAAACCATTCATCCCATGCCAAGTCAAAGCAGTCCAATTCACAGGTTTCTACTTTGCTGATTCGTGGGTGTGCTCCCATCAGTTCTTTCCACTGACTGTGGCTCTTGAACATATACGCATCCTCACCGAGCCAAGGAGAAAGCAAGTCCTCGGAACGACCGCGGTACTCGTCTTTGATGCCCGGTATGCCGATCAAAACAACAGCTTTATCATCGAGGAAAGGCAGGATCTTTTCTTCAAAGAAGCCATCATGGCCACCGAAATAATGGTAGGAATCGATACTGATCATCGCCTGGAACTGTTTTGGCTCGAAGGACAATTCATTGGCATCAGCTCGAATCGGGGAAACATTCCCACTGATTTTCCAATCTTCAAAGCGTTTGGCGTTGTCTTCGGCGCGAATCCAAAGGTCAACGGCAGTAACCTTTGCACCGCTTTCTTTAGCAGCAACAAGACTGCTCAAACCGGTACCGCAGCCAAGATCAAGGATGGTATCCTGAGCGGAGAGCTGCAGCGGGTGCTGAGCAAGCAACGCTTCCAAAATGCGGAGGCTGTTAGGACCCATCAATGTTTCTTTGGAGATGTAACTTGTATAATCATGGATGTTCATCTTTGTCACTCCTTTGGGTCGATTATACCATAGTGCCTACATCAAAACAACAAGACAGGCAAAGATTTAAGTGAACTCCAGCCATTCATGAAAAGGCTATCATTATTTTACCAATCTGTCGAAATCTGTTGTACTGTTCGAAAAAATATGGTATCATAATAAATTAGATAAGGATAACATTTAGGAGCGGAGGCTTGTTTATGGACGTTTTAGGAACATTGATTTTAACAACGGCGATTGCCGGTGTTGCAGGTACCGGTTTAGGCGGTTTGATCGGCGCAATGCTGCAGAAAGATTCCAATCGCACAGTCAGCTTGCTGCTGAGCTTTGCCGGCGGTGTTATGATGAGTGTGGTTTGCTTCGATTTGATTACCGAAGCTATCGAAACCAATGTAGGTATTATGACCGTTATCGGGTCGGTAGCTTTTGGTGTAGCGATAATCTACCTCCTCAACTACCTGATCGATAAAAATACCAACCATGAAGTTCCACATATTGACGAGAATCACCCAAAAACAGCGGACGACTTGGACGAGCTGATCCACAGTGACCATTACAAACAGCACCGTGCCAATAAGGACAATAAATTTGCTCTCTTTATGGCTGGTGTGGTTATGGCAAGCGCCATCGCGCTGCACAATATGCCAGAAGGCATGACTATCGGCGCTTCTTACGCAAGCAACAACGGTGTCATGGGCAGTTCTGCACTGGTCTTGGCAGTGCTGATCGGTCTTCATAACATTCCGGAAGGTATGGCAGTTTCCGTTCCGTTGATCAGCGGCGGCATGGGAAAAGCAAAAGCAGTCACCATTACTGCACTGTCCGGCGTACCGACCATTTTAGGTGCACTGCTTGGCTTTGTTATCGGTGAGATCGGACCTCTCGGTCTTGCATTAAGCCTCGGTTTTGCAAGCGGCGCTATGCTGTACGTAGTATTCGGTGAGATCCTTCCGCAGGCGATCCTCATGTATCACAGCAAACTGCCTGCATTTGCAGCGATCACAGGCATTCTCGCAGGTCTTGTAATTATTTTCGCTTAACAGAAAAGTCACTGACTCATGGTAGTCAGTGACTTTTTTATTTGTAAAGGAAGGATAAATTTATGCTTTCTGTTGCGGTGAGTTTTGTGAAATGATACAATAAGAGCAGAACTATGGGGGAGGGTTATGTATGAACTATTTCAGCACGAGAAATGAAAAGGAACTGGTAAGCTCGGCAGAAGCTATCGTAAAAGGATTGGCTGCCGATGGAGGTCTGTTTATTCCGGAAAGTGTGCCAAAAGTAGATATGAGCACTTGGAATAAGCTTTCCTATCCGGAGCTTGCGGCAGAGATTTTGCCTTATCTTCTGGAAGATTACGACAGGGATTTCTTGAAACAGGCAGTCCATGAAGCTTATGGCCCGAATTTCGCGGGGAAAGCAGGACATACAGTAAAAGTAAAAGAAGATCTCTATGCTTTGGAATTGTGGCATGGTCCGACCTGTGCCTTTAAGGATTATGCATTGCAGCTGATGCCTCGTCTGCTGGTGGAAGCGAAGCGTATGTTGGGACAAGAAGAAAAAACACGAATTTTGGTGGCAACATCCGGTGATACCGGCAAGGCTGCCTTGGAAGGCTACAAGGATTTGGACGGCATCGATATTTTTGTATTCTTCCCAAATGACGGCACCAGCGAGATCCAGCGTCTGCAGATGGCAAGCCAGCAGGGAAATAATGTGGCAGTCTATGCGGTGGAAGGAAACTTCGACGATGCACAGACCGGCGTGAAAAGAGTTTTCCAGAACGCAGAGATCAACCGCAAATTGGCGGAAAAGAACATTCAGCTGTCCAGTGCAAACTCCATCAACTGGGGTAGATTGGTGCCGCAGATCGTGTACTATTTCTACTCCTATTTCCGTGTGCTGGAGCAGGAAGCAAAACCACTGGGCACTGTGGTGGATTACTGCGTACCGACCGGTAACTTTGGCGATATTTTGGCTGGTTACTATGCGAAGCAGATGGGTCTGCCGATTGGACGTTTGGTTTGTGCAGCCAATGACAACAACGTGCTGGCTGATTTCTTCCAAACAGGTACTTACGATGTTCGCCGTCCATTTTACAAAACAGGCTCTCCATCGATGGATATTTTGGTTTCCAGTAATTTGGAACGTCTGCTGTATCATATGACCGGCGACAGTGCAAAAGTAGCAGCATGGATGAAAGACCTGTCCGAGAAGGGTGTATATTCTATCGATGCAGAAACTTTGGAAAAACTGCAGAAAGATTTCTGCGCTGGCTGGACCGACGAACAGCAGTGTGCAGAAGTGATCGGCCGATACAGCAAAGCACATTCTTATTTGGCCGATACCCATACAGCAGTTGCTCTTGGGGTAGCAGAAAAATTCAAGAGGGAAGAACCGATGGTGGTGCTTTCCACAGCAAATCCGCACAAATTCCCGAAAGTGGTACTGGCTGCCTTAGAAAAAGATGCTCCGGAAAGCGATTTCGATGCGATTCAGGAGCTGGAACTTTTGTCTGGTATCACAGCGCCGGATAGCCTGACCATGCTGAAACAGCAGGAAGAACGCTTTAAAGAAGTTATCCCTGCAGAAAAAATCGCGGAAATTGCTTTGTTGTAAATCATTGACGAAAAGAGGTAACATCATGAGTGATATGAATATTGTTTGCTTGGATATGGAAGGCGTTCTTGTGCCTGAAATTTGGGTGGCTTTTTCCGAAGTGACCGGGATTCCGGAATTGAAACGTACCACCGCCCACGAACCGGATTATAACAAGCTGATGAAAGAGCGTCTTGCGATTTTGAAGGAACATAATCTGGGCTTGAAAGAGATTCAGGACACTATCGCAAAAATCGACCCATATCCAGGTGCACTGGAGTTTCTCAATGAGCTGAGAAAAATCACACAGGTCATTATTCTCAGCGATACGTTTACACAGTTTGGTATGCCGCTGATGGAAAAACTGAACTGGCCATCTCTGTTCTGCAACACCTTGGAAGTGGCAGAAAACGGCGAGATCACAGGCTACAGAATGCGTGTGGAGAACAGCAAATACAGCACTGTCAAAGCGCTGCAGTCCGTTGGTTTTGAAACCATTGCAGCCGGTGACAGCTATAACGATCTTGGTATGATCAAGGCAAGCAAAAAAGGCTTCCTCTTCCGCAGCCCGGACTACATCAAAGCAGATCATCCGGATATTCCAGCTTATGAAACCTACGATGAATTGCTGAAAGCGATCAAAGAGGCACTGTAAGCGAGCTTAGGAGAGTTAGTGAAATGAAAAAAGAAACCATTGTATTTAGCGGTCATGAGGGAGTACAGCTTCCGGCGATCATTTGGAAGCCGGAAACGGAGATAAAAGCTGTTTTGCAGATCACTCACGGCATGACAGAGCACATGGAACGCTACGAGGAGTTTGCAGCTGAACTGTGCAAACAAGGTATCGCTGCAGCCGGATTTGATTTGCGCGGACACGGAAAAAATCCCGGTGATCCACAGGTTGCTGCCTTTGGTAAGCATGGTTGGGAAGCATCGCTGGAAGATATGAAGCTGTTCCATCGGCTGCTGAAACAGGAATTTCCGTCTGTTCCACAGGCGATGCTGGGCTTCTCTTTGGGTTCGTTCCTGCTTCGAGAATATTTGGGAAAATATCCGAATGACAGTTCTGCGGCCATCATTATGGGTACAGGACATCAGCCGAGCTGGCTGCTGTCGGTGATGATCGGTATCGTCAATGGACAGGTCAAAAAAGCAGGGATTGACGGTACGACAGATTTGGTCAAACAGCTGTCCTTTGGTACCTACAATCAGAAGTTCAAACCGAACCGCACAGATGCGGACTGGCTCTGTGCGAATCAGCGGGAATTAGATCAATACCTGAAGGATCCGTTGGTGCGTAAGAATATTTCTGCAGGTCTGTTCCGTGATTTGCTGGCTTCCATGAAGAGAACAGGTAAACTGGCAACTTATGATAATTGGAATAAAAATCTACCTGTACTGCTGATTTCCGGACAGGATGACCCTGTAGGCGACAGCGGAAAAGGTGTGCAGAGAGTATATCAGCAAATGCAGAAGGCTGGCATGAAGCATACAGAGCTTCGTATGATTGCCGGTGCCCGTCACGATGTTCTTCACGAGAAAGGCAACACAGTCAAGGAAGTGTGCTGCTGGCTGGCAAAACATTTTGATATTGCGTAGAAAAAGCCTTTCGGTCACAGGACCGAAAGGCGTTTTTACTTAAAAGGGATTGTAAACAACTACTTCTTCGAAGGATTTTCTTGGACGAGGATTTGGTACTTCGTCCGGATAGCCGACACTGACAACGGTAACAACTCGGGTACCTTCCGGACAGCCGACGATTTCGGTTGCCATGTCGGAGTCGAAGGATCCGATCCAGCAGGAACCCAATCCCATGCCGTATGTTGCTAAATGCAGATAGGTTGTGGCAATGGAAGCGTCAATGGTACCGCGATTGTAGCCGGAATCATTCATGCCGATGTATTCTGTTGCACAAATGCAGAAAATCAGCGGAGCTGTCATAGCAGGACCGCGGCTTTCGCAGGCAACTCTCATTTTTTTCAGCTGTTCCTCATCCGTGATAGCAACGAATTTCCACTCCTGACGATTTCCTGCGCTTGGTGCGATGCGCATAAGATCGATGAGTTTATCGATTTTTTCCTGTTCCACAGGGGTATCTTTGTATTTGCGGATGCTGATTCTGCTGTTCATAACATCAAAAAATTCCATGGCGATTCCTCCGTATACTGCGATTTTCTTTTATTATATCACAGAAAAACGAAAGAAAGGTAGAATAAATCTGACAGGAAAGCTTTTTTCTCTGTCTTTTTTTAGCTGAGAATGTTATAATGATTTTATCAATTTGTAAGGGGACGTAAAAATGAAAATTAACATGAAAAAAATGTCCTATGAAGAAGTGCTGAAATTGCCAAAACTTCAGCATAAAAAGCCGATGAAACCACAGATGTGGCTGGCAACCATCGTGCGTCTTGCGGTTGCACCAACTTTATGGAAAACCAAATTTACATATACAACAGAACGTATGGACCTGGTCAAAGATCAGCCTTGCCTTATTTTGATGAACCATTCCAGCTTTACCGATATGAAGCTGGCTTACGGCATTTTCTATCCAAAGAAAATGGGTATCGTTACTTCTGTCGACGCTATGACCGGTATTTTGGGTAAGCTGATGCGCCTGCTTGGCTGTACTCCGACCCATAAATTTGTGTCCGATATGTCGCTGATCCGTGATATCGAGTACATGATCAAAGAAAACAAAACCAGCGTTTTGATGTATCCGGAAGCAGGATATTCCTTCGATGGCTGTGCAACGACCATGCCAACACGATTGGGTATTCTGATGAAACGTTTGGGCGTTCCTGTGGTTACTGTTATTACACAGGGTGCATTCCATCGCGATCCACTTTACAACATGCTTCAGATCCGCGATGTAAAAGTCAGCGCACATGTAAAATGCATTGCAACAGCAGAAGAACTGAAAGAAAAATCTGTGGCCGAGCTGGATGCTTTGTTGGCAGAATCTTTCTCCTTCGACAACTTTGCATGGCAGAGAGATAACAAAATTTCCATCGATGTGCCATTCCGTGCAGACGGATTGCAGAGGATCCTCTACAAATGTCCTCACTGCGGTGCAGAAAACCGCATGGAGGGCAAAGGCATCCATCTGACCTGTCATGGCTGTGGTAAGCAGTGGATCATGGATGAATATGGTCAGTTGGCGGCGAATGAGGGAGAAACTGAGTATGCTCACATTCCGGACTGGTATCAGTGGCAGCGCAAATGTGTTCGTGAGGAGCTGGAAAACGGCAGTTACCTGCTGGATACTGACGTGGATATCGCAATTCAGGTCAACTTGGATGGTGTGTGCATGATCGGTGAAGGCCATCTGACACATTCTGCGGATGGCTTCCATTTGACCGGTGCAGAGGGAAAACTGGATTATGTCCAGTCCCCAACTTTCACCCATACCCTGTACTCCGACTACTACTGGTATGAGATCGGTGATGTAATCGGAATCGGTGACAACGAGTACTCCTACTTCTGTTTCCCAAAAGGTGATGTTTCCGTAACTAAAGCCCGTTTGGCAACAGAGGAGCTTTACAAGATGAAGAAACCTCGCAGAAAGAGAGCAGAATCTGCGGAGAAAACTCCGCTTCCACAGTAGAAAAATGAAAGCAAAACGTCCTCTTGATGATCCATCAAG
>JAZQXX010000210.1:0-24175 GCA_045633085.1 Negativibacillus sp.
GGCGAAATATCCAAACACTCAGATTCAGGCTTCCGGTATGGACGTTGGTCTGCCAAGAGGCCAGATGGGCAACTCTGAAGTTGGCCACACCAACATCGGCGCAGGCCGTATCGTATACCAAGAACTGACCCGCATCACCAAAACGGTAGAAGAAGGCGGTCTTTCTGCAATTCCTGAGCTGCAGAAAGCTGTAGCGAACTGCAAAGAACATGGTTCTTCCCTGCACCTGATGGGTCTGCTGTCTGACGGCGGTGTTCACAGCCACATTCAGCACCTCTTCGGTCTGTTGGCAATGGCAAAAGAACAGGGCTTGGAAAAAGTTTATGTTCACTGCTTTATGGACGGTCGAGATGTTCCGCCATCTTCCGGTAAAGACTATGTAGAGCAGCTGCAGGCTGAACTGGATCGTCTGAGCGTAGGCAAAATCGCGACCATCTGCGGTCGTTACTATGCAATGGACCGTGACAACCGCTGGGAACGTGTCAGCAAAGCATATGACGCTATGGTGAACGGTATCGGTGTAGAAGAAGCTGATCCTGTGAAAGCAATGGCAGATTCCTATGCCAACGGCGTTACTGACGAGTTTGTTGTTCCTGTTGTCGTTGATAAAGAAGGCAGCATTTCCGCTAATGACTCCGTGATCTTCTTTAACTTCCGTCCTGACCGTGCAAGAGAAATTACCCGCACTATGGTAGATGAAGCATTCGCTGGCTTTGAACGTGCAAAAGGCTTCTTCCCTCTTTGCTACACTTGCATGACCCAGTACGATGCAACCATGCCAAATGTACAGGTAGCATTCCATCCACAGAGCCTGGAAGATACCTTCGGTGAATATATCTCCAATAAAGGTCTGAAGCAGCTGCGTATTGCAGAAACCGAGAAATACGCTCACGTTACCTTCTTCTTCAATGGCGGCGTGGAAACCGTATATCCTGGCGAAGACCGCTGCCTTATCAACTCTCCAAAGGTTGCTACTTACGACCTGCAGCCTGAGATGAGCGCTTACGAAGTGACCGATGCTTTGGAAGAACGTCTGGACAAATATGATGTCATCATCATCAACTATGCAAACTGCGACATGGTTGGACACACTGGTGTCTTTGAAGCTGCTGTGAAAGCAGTAGAAGCGGTTGATACCTGTGTTGGCCGTATCGTAAACAAAACTCTGGAACTGGGCGGTGCTGTTTTGCTGACTGCTGACCACGGCAACGCTGACCAGATGCTTGCAGAAGACGCAAGTCCATTTACCGCACATACCACCAATCCGGTACCTCTGCTGGCTATCGGTTTGGGCGATATCAAACTCCGTGAAGGCGGCAGACTGGCAGACCTTGCGCCTACCATGCTGTCTGTACTTGGTTTGGAGAAACCTGCAGCAATGTCCGGAGAAAGCTTGATTCTTCCATAAGGATAAAAGAAAAATGCAGATTTTGCGGAGAAGCGGTCAAAAATAGATTGTTATTTTTCCCGACTGCGTTTATAATAAAGGTATCATAATATTTTAGGAGGAATCCGCGATGAAAAAAAGCACATTGATTTCCCTGGCTGCTCTGGCCGTAGCTGTTATTGGCGTACTGATCGCTTTGGCTGCATACTTTAAGAAAAAACACGATACCGTAGTGGATGACTTCGAAGATGAACTGTACTATGATGATCTGGAAGAAGATGCTGAATACTACGAAGCAGATCTGGAAGACGAGTGCTGTGAAGACTGCGCTTGCTGCTGCCAGGAATGCTGCGAAGAAGAATGCTGCGAATGTGGTTGCGGCTGCTGTGAAGAAGCTGAAAAAGAAGAACCACAGGCTTAATCGAAACTACAAAAGCCCCGATTTTTCGGGGCTTTTTCTCTTGGAGGAAATATGAAACATTGCTATCTCATCGGCGGAACAATGGGTGTAGGCAAAACCACGGTCTGCCAGCTTATGAAACTGAAATTGCCCAATGCAGTTTTCTTAGATGGTGACTGGTGTTGGGATGCTGATCCCTTTCAAGTGACAGAGGAAACAAAAGCTATGGTAGAGGATAATATCTGCCATCTGCTGAACAACTTTCTTGCCTGCTCGGCCTACGACAATGTGATTTTCTGTTGGGTCATGCATCAGCAAAGTATTATCGATACCATCTGCTCGCGCTTAAACCTCAAAGAAGTACAGCTGCACTGCCTTTCTTTGCTTTGTGATGAAACATCGCTCCGGCAGCGTTTGGAAAAAGACATCGCTGACGGCATCCGTCAGTCGGATATTGTGGCACGGAGTCTGGAGCGTTTGCCATTGTATGAGAAGTTAAGCACGGAGAAAATCGAAACCAGCGGAAAAAATCCGGAGGAGATTGCAGTTTTTATTGCAAAAAAAGCAGGATTTTCCTTGCTAAATCAATAACATAGGCTTATAATGATGGAAGAATTTCATTAACAGAAAGGGACGATATTCGTGAAAGAACTGATTGACCTGTTCTTGACCTTTGCAAGGGTCGGCGGTCTTACTTTCGGCGGCGGTTATGCGATGCTGCCAATGCTTCAGCAGGAAGTGGTAGGAAAACGCCACTGGGCTACTGAAGAAGAAATTATGGACTACTACGCGCTGGGTCAGTGCACTCCTGGTATCATTGCTGTAAACGTTGCGACCTTCATCGGCTATAAAAACCGTGGTGTCATCGGTGCTATCGCTGCTACCGCAGGCATGATCTTCCCATCCTTGATCATCATCACCATCATTGCAGCATGCCTGCAGAACTTTGCAGAGCTGGAACTGGTGAAAAATGCCTTTGGCGGTATCCGTGTCTGCGTTGGTGTACTGGTACTGAACGCAGTAAAAACTCTCTGGAAAAAAGGTGTCATCGACAAAGCAACTTTGGCGATCGCAGTGGTAGTGTTCTTCGGTACGCTGCTGGTAGATGTTTCTCCAATTCTCTTTGTGATCGGTGCTGGTCTGGCAGGCTGGCTGGTTAAAAAAGCAGGAGGTGCAAAATAATGCTCTATCTTCAGCTTTTCTTCGAATTCTTTAAAACCGGTCTGTTCGCAGTAGGCGGCGGTTTGGCAACTCTGCCATTCCTCTTTAACATGGCAGAAAGCACCGGCTGGTTCACCTCCAATACCATCATGGATATGATCGCGATCTCCGAATCCACCCCAGGTCCGATCGGTGTCAACATGGCTACTTACGCAGGTTTCACCACCGCAGGTATTCTTGGTACTGTTACCGCTACCGTTGGTCTGGTTTGCCCATCCGTTATCGTAATTATCTTTGTCTATAAGGTCCTCGAGAAGTTCAAAGGCAGCACACTGGTCAACAATGTCTTCTACGGTCTTCGTCCTGCAGTAGCAGGTCTGGTGGCTTGTGCAGGTCTGCGCGCAGTATACCCAAGCCTGATTCGTCTGAGCGAGATCAGCGGTCTGACTTCCCTGCTGACTGCAATCCAGTGGAAGGGTATCATTCTCTTTGTTGCTCTCTACTTCCTGATGAAAAAGTTCAAAAAACACCCAATCGTATGGATCGCAGCTTCCGCAGCAGTCGGTGTGCTGTTCCAGTTTGCCGCATAATCTCAAGGCTTCCTCTTCGGAGGAAGCCTTTTTATTTACAAAATTCCTGTTGAAGTTCGTGACCTTTTTCCGTATAATATAAACTGTATCAATATGTTTAAAAGGAGGAATTGTGCATGAAACTGAATGTCATTTCTGTATGCAGTCAGTACACGGGAGAAACGCTGATCACAGCATCTCCTCGTGCAAAGGCACAGTCCGATTTTCTGAAATTGCAGTGGGAACAGGGTGCTTACGTACAGGACGCGGAAAACTTCCTGGATGTGTTGCAGCATTCTGTTGACAACAATGCCTTAACTGTCGTATTGGATGGTTCGGAGCAGTATTACAGCAAGACAATGATCGCGGAAGGCTTAGGCTTGGCATTGGAAGAAAGCGAAACGGCCAGAAAAGCTGTCGAAGCATACTGCGAAGCTACTGACCGACTGCCGGCCGGTTCTGTGTTTGACGGTGCGAAGCTGCCGGCAGGTTCTCTGCCGCTGTGTAGCAGTTCCACAGCAAACCAAGGTTTTGTGCTTGTCAGCGGCGGACGCTGCATCGCTGTTTTCCCAGCAGAGGAAAAAGCATTTGCAGAGATGTTCGGCAGCGGATTCTTTGCTTTTCTGCTGAGAAACGGTACAGATACTGCAGTGACTCAGACCATTGCCATCCGTGAAAGCAAGGTGGCAGACGTCGAAGAATACCTGCGTATCTTTAAACACGGCAAGAACATCCTTCCACTGGTTTATGAAGAAGATGGAATGAACTATCTTTCTGTTACTGCGATCCGTGCAACAGAAGAAAGCTCCCGACAGGCTTGTGAAAGCCTGCTGGAGAATCTGCAGGCGGAGATGGGCGAGGTCGTTCTGACTGCCGCATCTGCAAGAAAAGAAAATAAGCTAAAACGTACCCGTTCTCTCCCGGATCCAAGCAACTATGACCCGGAAGTGGAAAAAGGCAAAAAGAAAAAAGATAAACCGAAAAAAGAAGGCATGGGAATCATCCGCAAGCTTCTGTTCTTCGTGTGTATCTGCACGTTCTTGGTTTCTTCCGGTTATTTGGTAAACCGCTACTATCAGTCGGTATCCAATGTACAGGATTACAATAGCCTGCGAGAAGTGTACGACAACGGCGGAAATCCGGCGTTGGGTTATCCGTTGGGCTATGACAAGGATTTCTCCGGTCTGTATCAGATCAATAAGGATGTAGCGGGATGGCTCAGTATTCCTGGAACCTCTCTGGATTACCCGGTTGTACAGGGTGATGATAATCTGTACTATCACCGTTTGAGTTTTGAAGGCGATTACAGCCTTTACGGTGTGCCTTTCGTGGACTGCAAAGTCGATTTGCAGGAACCAAGCCAAAACACCATTATCTACGGTCACAACATCAAGAACGATGACCAAATGTTCAATTCCCTGATTCACTACTGGGATACAAGCTACTTTATTGAAAATCCGGTCATCAACTTCCATACAGTCTACGGAGAACGTCAGTACAAGATCTTCGCAGCCTTTGTTGCTAACGTAAATCCGGAGCATGGTGAGGTGTTCAATTATCACACCTTTATCGAAGCCAATGACCTGTCTGATATTCAGGAATTTATCTATAATGTTCAGGTGCGCAGTGTGCTGAACACCGGCGTGGACGTGCTTCCAACCGATGAATTGCTGACTCTGTCTACCTGTACCTATGAGTTCGAAAATGCACGTTTTGTTGTAGTGGCAAGACGTCTCCGTGCAGGAGAGTCTGCAGAAGTGGATCCATCGCTGGTTTCCAAAAACAAAACTGCTCTGATGCCGGATATTTGGTATCAGCTCTACGGCGGTACAAAACCTGTCCTGCAGGTACCGAACTTTGAGGATACTGTGGTTCTCAGCACAGAAGAAACGATTGAAAGAGCTCCTGTGAGCTATGAAAGCAATCTTTTGTCTGAAAGCGCAGAAGAAAGTTTGCTGACGATGTTGAGTGTATCGGTTCAGAGTCTTGCAGAAGCGGAGGAAAAAGAGAGTGAAGACATTCCTGTGCTGGAAAATAGCCAGACTGTTCAGCAAACACCTCCGACAGAAACAGTTCCAGTGATTCCACCGGTTACAGAAACCCCGGCGCAGACTCCGCCACCGGCTGAAACTACTCCGCCGCCGCAGGAAAATCAGGAAGGTACAGCAGAAACACCTTCTGCGGAAGAGGTTCCACAGAAGGAAACTCCGTCTGAACCTGTGACGGAAGAAGCTCCAAAAGAAGAAAAGCCGGCTGCTGAAGAAACTTCCAAAGAGAACGAAAAAGAAGAGCCAAAGAAAGAAGAAAGCAAGAAAGAGGAAGAAAAAACGATCAGTTCTGACTATGATCCTTCCGAGAAGCTTTCTGTTAAAATCAATGGCCAGACAGTGAAGAAAAGTGCATACGATATCGTTTGCATGATGGTACAGGCTGAGATGGGCAGTTCCTTCCATCAGGAAGCGCTGAAAGCTCAGGCAGTTGCAGCCTATACTTACGTGAAATACAACAACAATTCCGGAATCACTCCATCGGTAGCAGTGAAAACCAGCATCAGCTCCAACGTAGCAAGTGCGGTACAGGCTGTCATCGGTGAAGCGGTTTATTACAACGGTAAAGTCATCAATGCAACCTATTGCGCAGCGAACGCGGGTGTGTCCAACAACTGTGTAGACGTTTGGGGCGGTAATCTGCCATATCTGGTCAGCGTAGATAGTGAAGGTGATGAAGAGACCATTCACTACGGTCACGAAACCAAGCTGACTTTGGACTATGTGGCAGATCGTTTGGAAGCATACTGCGGAAAAGATCCTTATGACTTCAGTGACGATCCGGACGATTGGTTCGGAAGCTATACCAAAGGTGCCGGTCTGTATGTAGATCAGATCAAAGTATTGGGAAGCAAGATCAAAGGTCGAGTGGTACGCGAAAACCTGCTGCAGTCCAAGATCCGTTCCGCAGCCTTTACAGTAGAGTATGACGACAGCGAAGAGGTATTCATCTTCACCACTTACGGCTACGGTCACGGTGTAGGTATGAGCCAGCTAGGCGCTAACTACTATGCAAAACAGGGTTGGTCCTATGATGAAATTCTGGAGCATTACTACTCCGGTACGAAGGTGAGCTAATATGAAACTGAATATCGTATTATTTGAACCGCAGATCCCACAGAATACGGGCAACATCTCCCGTACCTGTGCATGTACCGGCGCAAGACTGCATTTGGTAGGACCAATGGGCTTCCAGATTGATGACAAAAAGCTGAAACGCTCCGGTTTGGATTACTGGAACTATCTTGATATCACCTATTACGACAGTATTGCAGATTTCTACGAGAAAAATCCGGACGCTGTCTGCTACTACTTTACAACAAAAGCACGCCACGTCTTCAGTGATGTTGCTTATCCGGATAACGCTTACCTTGTCTTTGGAAGAGAAGATGCCGGCATTCCGGAAGAGATCCTGCTGCAGCATCCGGAGCATTGTGTGCGTCTGCCGATGCTTCCATATCTGCGCAGTTTGAATTTGAGTAACACAGTGGCCATTGGTGCCTATGAGGTCCTTCGTCAGTGGAACTATCCGGAACTGCAGAACTTCGGTGAGCTGCACCGCTATCAGTGGGAGGAATAGACGTGGAAATCACCTATTCTACCGCACAGCAAGTAGATATTGAAGCTATCTATACTTTTTGTAGTCAACTGATTGCGGATTTTGAAACGGACCCCATCGATTTGGAGAAGGTTCTCCCTTGGTGTAAGCGAAAGATCAGCAGTCAGATCACGGAGTATCAGCGTATTCTGAAGGACGGAGAGCTGGCAGGTTACTTCCATCTCAGTCCAATGGAGGATGGATCCCTGGAGCTGGATGACTTCTATCTCCTGGAAGCTTTTCGCGGACAGGGCATCGGTTCTGCAGTTTTGAAAGATCTGTGTGCCTCTGCAGATCAGCAGAAAAAAACGCTGGTCCTGTATGTCTTTAAAAAGAATGAAGCTGCTGTGCGTCTGTACGAGCGCTGTGATTTTGTGATCACGGACAAGGCAGGAAACAGCCGCTGGATCATGACCCGTGAGTCAAAATAATCAGAAAAAATCCCTGACAGCTTGTCCGTCAGGGATTTTTGTTGTATTATTGACGGGGAGCTATTTCATCATGGATGACAGACCGTCCATCACTTCGCCAACAGCCTGAATGGCCTGACCGGCTTTGCGCTGAAGCTGTTTTTTCCGAGCTTTTGGGCTGCGTCCGCTAAGCAGATAGGCAGCAGTACCTATTGCCATGGTAGCAGCAATACCGCTGACAATGCTGCTTGTCATTTTCATTTCCATGGAGATTCCTCCTTTGCCGAATTAAGACCCATCGGTCTGTGTTTAGTTTGTCCATGAATGCAAAGGCCTTACATGAAAAATCTCACCAAATTTCTTTTGTGAAATTACGACAAAAGCTCGATGGATATCGTGTTGTAAACTGTGCAGAATCCTAATGCTTGTTTTGCGATGGTTGGCGCAGTTGCAAGATACTGTGCGAATTGCAATAAATAGTTTGTTTGATGAAAGTGAAAATATTGCAGAAGTGACAAGAAAATAATTCTCGTAATAATAATTCTGCGTTTTGATAAATGTTTTTTGATTCGATATACTTGTATTATTCAAGGAGGTTCCACTATGAATCAACGTCCTGCCCGTGTAGCGGCAATCCACGATCTTGCCGGCTTTGGCCGCTGTTCTCTGTCCACGATTCTTCCAACTCTGTCCACCATGGGTGTGCAGGTTTGTCCGGTACCGACCGCGATCCTGTCTTCTCATACCGGTGGTTTGGGTGAGGTGGAATTCCGCGACCTGACCAGTTATATTCCAGCCAGCCTGGAGCACTACAAACGCCTGGAACTGGACTATGAATGCGTGTATAGCGGATTCTTGGGCAGTGAGGAGCAAATCGACCATTGCTTGGAATATTTTTCTGCATACCCAAATGCTTTGGCAGTGGTAGACCCTGTTATGGGCGACCACGGTAAGGCATACCGAACCTATACCGACAAGATGTGCGAGCGTCTTGCAGAACTGGTACAGGTAGCCGATGTCATTACTCCAAACCTGACCGAAGCTTGTATGCTGCTGAAGATTCCATACATCAGCGATGGATTGACCCGTATTCAGGCGAGAAGCCTGCTGGCAAAACTGGGTGAACTCGGTCCAAACTATGTGATTATCACCGGTGTGCAGCTGGCAACCGGAGAAATGGCTAATATCGGTTACGATAAGGCAAACAACTCCTACTGGGTCGTTTGCTGTGACTACGTCCCTGTGTCTTATCCGGGAACCGGCGATATCTTCGCCAGCGTTCTGACCGGTGCTTTCCTGACCGGTGACAGTCTGCCGATCGCTATGGGCCGTGCGACCTACTTTGTAGAGCGCTGCATCAAAACAACATTCAGCTATTCCAGCGATACCCGCTACGGTGTCATGTTTGAGAAAGAGCTGTCCGTTCTGAGCAGCCGCGATAATCGCAAGGACTTCTCCATTTTGTAGATTCATAAAGACCCCCTAATTTACAAAAAGGTGGCGGCACAATGCAAAACACAAAAAACAGCAACAAATACTCTACTCGTCAGATCGCCTTCATTGGTGTAATGGCAGCGATCGTCTTTGTATCCAACTACATTCAGATCAAAATTCCGATCGGCGTTAATGATGTGACCCGTATCCACGTAGCAAATGCATTCTGCCTGCTGGCGGGTATCGTTCTCGGTCCTGTGCAGGGTGGTCTGGCAGCCGGTATCGGTTCTGCACTTTACGACGTTCTGGATCCTGTTTATATCACCAGCGCACCATTCACCTTCGCTTTCAAATTCCTGATGGCATGGGTAGCCGGTGCTGTTGCAGGTGAAGATCACCTGAATATCAAAAACGCTCGTGCACTGGCAGCAGCATTCCTGGGCCAGGCAACCTACATCGTTCTGTATATTGGTAAAAAGTTCATTACCTATGTATTCTTCCACGGTGAACCTGTAAACGTTGCGATTGGTCTGTGTGTGACCAGCCTGACTGCTTCCCTGCTCAACGCAGTGATTTCTGTAGTTGTAGTTGGTCTGCTGGCTCCTGTTTTCTGCAAAATCATTAAATCTGTTCGCAAAGGTTAAAAAGAATGAAAGTCCCCATTTTCGGGGACTTTTTCTTTGCATAAAACTTGCTGCGAGGACATAGAATAGAAGCAGAAAAAGTTTTTTAAAAAAATTAAAAAAAGTGCTTGACATTATGCCGATTGCGTGATATTATAATAAAGCACTTTGAATATCGCGGGATGGAGCAGCTCGGTAGCTCGTCGGGCTCATAACCCGAAGGTCGTTGGTTCAAATCCAGCTCCCGCAACCATGAAGCCTCTGATGCGTAAGCATCGGAGGCTTTTACTTTCTCCTGAACGCTTTCGTCTGTTACCATGCTACTGAAATAAAATATTTTGTGAGGAAATTATTGAATTTGATATAAGAATATGTTACAATGTGCGCGAAACAAGAAGTTCGTGCGGAGGTGTTCGTATGGCATTTGGTAAAACAATCAGTCTTGCGTTGGGCGACATTTATAGCCTGAAAGATGAAGAAAGCAAAGGCCGTCTGATCAGTTTGGGCAGTGCCGCAATGACTGCGGTCTACAATGTCTTTATTACCGGCATTTTCTATACCGGCTTCCTGTCTATGTACGGAATTTCGATTACCGGTGTCGGCATCGTGACCTTTATTCCGTTCATTGCCAACTGTTTCAGTATTTTTTCACCGGCCATCTTGGACCGCTTTAAGAAGAAAAAAGGTATCCTTTTGGCGTCGAAGATCTATTTCTACGCCATGTACATCATTGCCACCACGGTTATGCCTCAGTTTGTCACCGATCCGGATGACAGGCTGACTTGGTTTATCATCATTCTCTTCTTGGCATATGCGGTATACGCTCTGTTCTGTCCGGGTTTGACCACTTGGTTCTATCGCTTCTATCCGCAGGACAGCGGTCGCAGGACCCGTTATATCGTTTTGAATCAGACCTTCTCCTCGATCCTGTCCAGCTCGGTACTGCTGCTCAGCGGTATTCTCATCGACGCAGTGGAAGGTTCTCCGTTGCAGGATCAGCTGATTCTCGGCTTCCGTTACTTTGCTTTTGTATTGGTACTTATCGATGTTGCGATGCAAGCCTTTGCCAAGGAATATGACGCAGCGCCAGCACCGAAACTTCGCCTCAGCGATGTCTTCACCCTGCCGTTCCGGTATCGCAAGTTCCTGCTCTGCATGATCCTCATGTTCGTCTGGAACTACATTTCCAACCTGAACAACGGTCTGTGGAACTACCACCTGCTGAACCATCTGCACTTCTCTTATACCATTATCAATACCATCTCCATGCTGTATACCATCATTCTGCTGCTGACCAGCAGCCTGTGGCAGCGTATTTTACGCAGGTTTTCTTGGATCAAGACCTTCGGTATTGCCGTACTGCTCTTTGTACCGACGGAATTTGCCATGTTTATGCTGACCCCAAACGATCAAGCGCTGTATGTGGGTACTGCATTGGTACAGCAGATCCTCAATGTCGGTCTGAACTTCTCCTACGCCAACATTCTCTACATGAACCTGCCGGAAGAGAACTCCACAGCTCATGTTTCCTTCAATACCATCGGCTGCAATGTGTTCGCTTTCTTAGGTATGATCACCGGCACTTGGATCAGTTCTCTCAGCGGCGACAACATGGTGCCATTCTTCGGAATGGAAGTCTACACCGTACAGCACACCACCTTGGTTCGTGCGGTGACTCTGTTCACCTTAGGTCTGCTGCTGATTCTCTTCTGGAAGAAGCTGACCCCGGACAACGAGATCGCCGAAGTCGAAAAGCAAGCTTCCCTCAGCAAATGGAAAAAAGAACAGAAAGCAGCGTTTCTGCGTTAAAACAAAAAGGACGGGAATCCCCGTCCTTTTATTTTTATAAAATGATCCCTGTCTGTGCTTGCATAATCGTTGTAAAAGATGTATAATAATTCACATCAAGGAGGAGAGATCATGAAAGAATATATCTTTGATCATTACTATATTTACGAAGAACTGACCGCAGTCCTCCAGGAACTGGCGGCAGCTCATCCGAATCTTATTAAAATCCATTCCATCTGCCACACTCCGGACGAACACGAAGTTTGGGCAGCGGAAATCACCAACTATGCCACCGGTGATGTACTGAGCAAACCGGCTTACTATGTGGACGGCAACCACCATGCCGGCGAAGTGACTGGTTCCATGGCAGCGCTGCATCTTATCGTGACTTTGGTACAGGGCTACGGCAAGAAAGAAACCATCACTCAGTTGCTGGACAGCAATGCTGTCTATGTAATTCCAAGAATTTCTCCGGATGGCGCAGAAGTTTATCTGACTTCCTGCAATCAGCTGCGTTCTGTCAACAGAGCGTATCCGTTTGAAGAACCTGCTCCGGGTCTCCACCCTACCGATATGGACGGCGACGGCGTCATCCGTATGATGCGTATCGAGGATCCAAATGGTGTTTGGAAGCCAATGGACAAAGACCCTCGTGTCATGGTGAAACGCTCCCCTGCTGACTTTGGCGGCAAGTACTACAACGTTTATCCGGAAGGCAAAATCGTGGGCTACGATGGCCTCAACATCAAAACAGCCGAAGATAAATGGGGCTTGGACTTTAACCGCAACTACCCTCTGGGCTGGTTCCCGGAACACAGACAGCCTGGTGCAGGCAAATACCCTCTTTCCAATCCGGAAATCAAAGCGGTGGCTGACTTCGTCATCGGACATCCAAATATCTGCTGTGCAGTGACCTATCACACCTCCGGCGGCTGCTACATTTACCCACCGGGAACCGAACCTTCCAAAAACGCAAACCAGCGTGATATGAGAATGTTCAAGGAGATCGGTGCGATGGCAACCGAAGAAACCGGTTACGATTGCTTCAATATCTTCGATGCCTTCCTGTCTGATACCGTGAACTACTCCTCCGGTGCTTTCGATGACTGGATGTATCAGGCACAGGGTGTTCCAACCTATACCGCAGAACTTTGGGATCTGTGCTACCGTGCAGGCATTCCTGACGTTTACCCAAGAACCGAGCCGATCACCGACGCAGAATCCGCAGAGAGAATGTATAAGGTTTATCAGTGGGTGGATGCCAACGTGAAGAACAACAAGGCTGTTCCGATCTTGGAATGGACTGAGTTCGAACATCCACAGCTGGGTAAAGTAGAAATCGGCGGTTTGGACTTCAAATTCAACTGGCAGAACTGCCCAATGGGCTATCTGGAACAGGAAGTGGAGAAGAACACCAACTTCTGCCTGCGTATGGCTCAGACCCTGCCAAAACTGTCCGTACAGTCCCTGACTGCGGAAGAACAGGCAGAGGGTGTTTACAAAGTGACCGCATTGGTTCGCAATGCCGGTTACCTGCCAACCTTCGTCTGCAATGAAGCGAAGAAACTGAAAGTAGATCAGCCTCTGCTGGCTGTTTTGGATACCGAAGCTGTCTTCCTTAGCGGTAAAGCGGAAGATGAGATCGGTCATCTGGAAGGCTTCAGCGGTGTGGACAGCTCCTACGGCTTCAATATGATCCGCACCAAGAACCACGATCCGTTCATCAAAGAACTGACCTGGATCCTGAAAGCTCCTGCAGGAACTGCTGTGAAACTGACCGTTTCCAATGCGAAGAGCGGCAGTGCTTCTGCAGAGATCAAACTGTAACAACGATGATAATGTGCAGAATGTGCAAATGAAATGGGAACTTTTCCATATAGAGCCGTATAGAGGGAAAGTTTACATATGAAATGAACATTTTGAACATTGCGAAAGCCAATAAAAAAGGACGGGATTTCCCGTCCTTTTTCTTTGCTATTTTTGCTTCTGAGCCAGAATGTCATTGAGGCTGACATCAGGGTGATGGTATTTGAAGCGGCGTTCGATGCCTTCTTGTTTGCTCATGATGATAGCCTCCACAGGACACCAGTGGAAGCAGGCCAAGCAGGTGGCACAGTCATCGCCGATGAGAGCTTTGCCCTCAGTAAGAGAGATGTTGCTCATTGGGCAAACCTGCACGCAGGTTCCGCAGCCAATGCAGCTGTCTTCCGCAAGAATCGCACGGAAGTTATTTGGATAATCCACCGGACGCAGCGGCAGAAGTTCGCTGTGGTCGAAGTCCTGCACCGGTTTCTTGCTCAGTTCTTCGGCAAATACGGAAAGATTCTGTTTCTGCAGGGAAAGACTTTCCTCATCCTTGCCCGGTTTATTGATGAAGCTGTTGCCCGGCATTGGAACTCCGCCGGCAAAGGACAACTTCTGTCCTCGGCTCTGCAGCAGCAGGTCTACACGCTGTGCAGCAGCACCGCAGTGACCTTTGTAGGTATTCAGCAGGAAGATGTATGGATTTTCTGCAGTAAAGACCAGTTTGTTCAGCAGCTCACGGACAGGATACGGAACCGTGCCGTAGTACACCGGACAAACAATGCCGACCATTTCTGCATCTTCCATGACTTTGCTATCCTTGAAGTACGCAGAAACTGCTTTCAGCTGACAGCTTTCCAGTCGTTCAGACAACAGTTTGGCGGTACTCAGGGAGTTGCCGGTGGCAGTGAAGTAATACAGTGTTGTTTTCATGGCAAGTTCTCCTTTAGTGTTTTCCGAGTTTTGCGAAGTAGCGGAAAGTCAGCGGCCAAATACAGCCGGCAAAGACCACCATCATAAAGTAACGAATGCCGTCAGCGGCATAGTGTCCGTCAAGAAGAGCGTAGAGTGGGCTTTTCAGACCGGCACGAATGCCCATGATCAGGGCAAGACCCAGGGTCAGCTTCAGCAGCTGTGCCCACCAAACCGCTTTGGTATCGAAGTTGGTGCAGCGGCTGTCCACTTCAAAGGTCAGCCATACACCGAGGATACAGCCCAACATGGTGTAGGCATTTTTTGCGCCGCTTGCAAAGTTTTCTGGGTCAACAGCATCAGCGAAAGGATAGCACTCGATGAATACCACATAAGCCACAGCCAGTGCAGTCATGGCGATCATCAGCCAGCGCATGGTCCGAGGATTCTGCTGCGCTTTGCGGATAACAGGATAAATGACGAAGATCAGTGCCAAGGCGATGACAATGGATACGCCTACATCGGCAGGGGTATGCACACCCAGGTACAGACGGGACAGCGGAACCAAAACGCACAGGGCAATGCTGATGATACGCAGCCAGGCAGTTTGATTCCAGCGGGCAAGAGCACCGAAAATGCCCACGGAACTCTGTGTATGGCCGCTTGGGAAGGAATAGCCGGTGGCTTCTGCCCTTGCACTTTCTACGATGGTGAAGTTCGGGTCTTTCACCCATGGTCGAGGGACACGGAACCACAGCTTCAGGAACTGGTTGATGACGGTACCGCTCAGACCGACGGACAGAAGGAAGTAGCCTTCCATTTTGTCCACGCACCAGAAGAACAGTAAGCCGGCAATGATAAACAGGGTTTCTTCACCGAAATGGGTGATCAGAGAGAAGAAAGCGTCACCCAAAGGGCTGCGCAAGCTTTCCAGCCAGTATAATACGCTCATAAAATATCCTCCAATTTTCACTTGATGATACTATTATAGACCTTTTTACAGCAAAAGAAAAGGACCGGATGAATCGGTCCTTGTTGTTTATTTTACAGTGAGTTTTGCGCCTTTTTTCCAGTTGCCTTTTTTGTAGAAGGCGTAGGACAGGAGGCAGCGTACACAGTTGTCGGAGCACATTGCCACGCAAACGGAGTACAGCCCCATACCAAAGACACGAACCGCCAGGGTAACACCCAGTACGCGTACGCACCACATGGAAACCATGGTGGAGATCAGTGGAGATTTGGTATCACCGGCACCCTGCATTGCACCATTCAGACAGAAGGTGATCATCTGTGGGATCTGGATCAGAGCCAGGATCTTCAGCAGAACAGAACCGTGACGGATTACTTCAGGGTCTGGAGTGAAGATGTTCATGATCACAGTGGAACCGAAGAAGAGTATGCAAGTCATGAATGCCATGACCAAAGCACCCAGCTGAATGGTTTTCTTCAGGTAATCCTGCGCCATATCAGGACGCTGAGCACCCAAAGACTGACCGAACAGGGTGGTAACTGCAGTACCGAAAGCGAAGCCCGGCATGAAGCTAAGGGATTCTGCGGTACCTGCAAGGCTCTGAGAAGCCACAGCAACGGTACCAAGAGAAGCGATGGTGCTGGTTACGATAATGGAAGCGGAACTCATGCAGAAGCGCTGGATCATTGCTGGGATACCCAGTTTGACAACGATCTTCAGCTCTTCCCAGTCCGGTTTGAAGCTGTCTTTCAGAGAGATGCGCATTTCGGTTTTTACAGTGAAGCAGCGGCTCAGCAGAACAGTAGAACCGAGGATCGCGGAGAGAGAGGTTGCTGCTGCTGCACCGGCAACACCCCAACCGAAACCGAACATGGTAAAGGTCACGCCGAGAACGGTGATTTCTCGGGTTGGGAAGATCATCAGGAAGTTACCGATCACGTTCAGCACGTTGACGGAGATGTTGACCTTCATTGGGGTTTTACTGTCGCCATAACCGCGGTAGATGGAAGTCAGTACCATGGTCATGCAGCGGAACATCATGGAGATGGAGAAGATCTGGTTATAGGTCTGTGCAGTATCCAGAATTTCAGGAGCACCGCCCATCCAAATTGGAATGTAACGAGCCAGAGAGAACATGATGATGGTCGCTGGAACACCCAGTGCGAAGATGGTCAGGATCGCCTGACGGACCAAGCCGCGGGCACGTTCCATATCGTTTGCACCGACACTGCGGGCAATCATGGAAGTAAAGCCGACACCCAGTGCCATGATAACGCCGTTGACCAGCATATTTGGAGATTGGCTAATAGAAACAGAAGCAGTTGCGATCGCACCCAGAGAGCCTACCATTGCGGTATCGACTGCCTGAGCTAAAGAGTTCAGGACCTGCTCAATGAAAATCGGCCATGCCAACAGGATAATGGTCATCCATGGGCTGCGATTGTCATCGATCAGTGAAAACTTTTGTTTTGTTGTACTCAAGGAAATTCTCCCCTTCTTTTAAACTTGCAAAGTATATTTTAGCATAAAATCAGCACAGTTTCCTTATTTTTTTACATCTTTGTATGGTAGCACAATTTTTACCATGCTTATTTTACGAATAAAGCAGGAAACTTTGACTGGACTTTAAGGTTTTATGCTGCTGCTCGTAATCGGGGAAGCGACGATAAAGCTCAGCGTAGAAGGCTTTGCTGTGGTTTGGATGCAGCATATGGCAAAGCTCATGAGCCGCCACCGCTATCTGACAGCTTACAGGTGCACCCACTAAGGCTGTATTCAAGGTAATGACCCCTTTCGATGGAATACAGCTGCCCCAGCGGCTTTTCATCTTTCGCAGGCGCAGAGTTGGTTTTGCAAAGCCGGCGTCCTGGAATAACTCCCAGGCCATCTCGTAAGCAGCAGGAAGAAGCTGAGCTGCCTGTTCCTTTTGCCAGCAGCTGCGGTCGGTATCGGCAGGCAGTGTCACTGCTGTGCCGCAGCAGTAAACTTCGTTGCCTGATGGCTGTGGAGTGCTCTGCTCCATTTCCTTCAAAACGGACAGGATCCAAGAGGATTTTCTGCGAAGAAAGTCCTCGATGACAGACAGCGGCACCGATTTTGCGGCAGAAACGCAGATTTCTCCGCCAGATTTGATGCGAAGATTGATATTTTTCACCTTTTTATAACTCAATGTATAGGAAATAAGCTGCTCTCCCAGCAGAAGCGTTTGTTTCACAGAATCTCCCCTTTCCAGCATTTATGGTACCACGAAGAGGAAGCGGAAAACAAGAGCGCTTTCGCAGATAAAAACTTTTCATCTTCCATGAAATGCCTTGACTTTACCTTGTGGGTCATTTAAAATAGAAGTAGTGTGCTGAACATGTACACTCTTTGTGAGATTTCACAGCATTTTTCGGGATTTTCCAAAAATATGCTGTTTAAAATCATACGGACTCCCCGTTTGAGTCCGCTGTTTTTCTGTGATGCCCCAACGGGCATGGATATTTTTATTTTCATTTCCTTTATATATAGCAAAAGCATACAAAGAAAGATGGATGATAGATAAGAACTTGAAATGTCAGTTGACGGCATGATCAGAATAATTCTCACTATTTATTAACCGAAAGGAGATTATACTGAGATGCTGCCTTATATCTTAATCGTAGTAGCAGCTGTTGTTGCCTTCATCGGTGGTATGATGTACCGCAAAAAAGTAGCGGAAGCAGAAATGGGTACCGCAGAAGAAGAAGCACAGCGCATCCTCAGCGAAGCAATTCGTGAAGCAGAAAGCAAAAAGAAAGAATCCCTGGTGGAGGCTCGTGAAGAGATCCATCGCAACCGTACCGAAGCAGAAAAAGAACTGAAAGAACGCCGCAACGAAGTTCAGCGTCTGGAACGCCGTATTCAGCAGAAAGAAGAATCCATCGACCGTAAGATGGATAATCTGGAGAAAAAAGAAGAAACTCTCCAGAGCAAAATCAAAGAAGCTGAGAAAAAACTGGCAGAAGCTGATGAAGTAAAAGCAAAACAGTTCGAAATGCTGGAGAAAATCTCCGGTTACACCGCAGATCAGGCAAAAGAATACCTGCTTTCTTCTCTGGAAAATGAACTGATCCATGAAAAAGCAGTAAAAATCAACGAATACAATCAGAAATTCAAAGATGAAGCAGACAACAAAGCGAAAGAAATCATCGCGACTGCAATTCAGAAATGCGCTTCTGATTACGTTGGCGAAGTGACCGTATCTGTTGTTCCTCTGCCAAACGATGAAATGAAAGGCCGTATCATCGGCCGTGAGGGTCGTAACATCCGCACTCTCGAAACTCTTACCGGCGTTGACCTCATTATCGACGATACTCCGGAAGCAATCACTCTGTCCAGCCACGATGCGGTAAAACGTGAAGTTGCTCGTATGGCTCTGCAGCGTCTGATTCAGGATGGCCGTATCCATCCAGCTCGCATTGAAGAAACTGTAGAAAAAGCACAGCGTGAGATCGACTCCAAAATCAAACAGGACGGTGAAAATGCTGTTCTGGAAACCAACGTACACACCATGCACCCAGAACTGGTAAAACTGCTGGGTCGTATGAGATACCGTTCTTCCTACGGACAGAACGTGCTGCAGCACTCCATCGAGGTTGCAAACCTTGCGGGTGTTATGGCTGCAGAACTGGGCGCTGACGTTGCTCTGGCTCGCAGAGCTGGTCTGCTCCACGATATCGGTAAATCCATGACCCACGAAATCGAAGGCTCTCATGTAAAAATCGGTGTGGACATTGCCCGTAAATACAAAGAAAATCCAGCTGTGATCCATGCGATCGAAGCACATCACGGCGATGTAGAACCAAAATCTCTCATTGCTTACATCATTCAGGCTGCTGACGCAATCTCCGCAGCTCGTCCAGGTGCAAGAAGAGAAAACATTGAAAACTACATCAAACGACTGGAGAAACTGGAAGAAATCGCAAGCTCCTTCGAAGGCGTTGAAAAATGCTATGCGATCCAGGCAGGTCGTGAGATTCGCGTTATGGTTCGTCCAGAAATCGTTTCCGACGACAAGATGACCATTCTGGCTCGCGATATCGTTAACAAAATTGAATCCGAACTGGAATACCCAGGTCAGATCAAAGTTAACATGATCCGCGAAAGCCGCACCATCGACTACGCAAAATAAGAAGCCGTGAACAGCGGGCAGCACTGCTGCCTGCTGTTTTTCTTCTTTTACAGACAAGAGAATAAAAGGCTTTGTATAGGAAAACACTATCCAAAAGATGAATTTGGAGGTGTTTTCGTGGACAAAGAAAAAGAAGATTCTGTTTTGGATGAGGAGGAAGAACTGCGGGAACAGGTGCTGGAAAACGGCTCTGTGACCCTGCGGAAAGCCAAACATATCATCCACTGTCTGACTGTGATCGGGCAGGTGGAGGGTCATTATATCCTGCCGCCGCAGAATAAAACCACAAAGTATGAGCATGTTATCCCGCAGTTGGTGGCCATCGAACAGGACCCGCAAATCGAAGGTTTGCTGATCATTCTGAACACAGTCGGCGGTGATGTTGAGGCAGGTCTTGCCATCGCAGAGCTGATTTCAGGTATGAAGAAGCCGACGGTTTCCCTTGTTCTCGGTGGTGGACACTCCATCGGTGTGCCTCTTGCCTGCAGTTCAAAGCAGTCTTTCATTGCTCCATCGGCAACGATGACCATCCATCCTGTCCGAATGAACGGACTGGTCTTAGGTGTACCGCAGACCCTCTCCTACTTTGATAAAATGCAGGAGCGTATCGTCCGCTTTGTGGTGGATAACTCAGGTGTCAGTTCGGAGGATTTTCGTCGGCTGATGATGAACACCGGCGAGCTGGTCATGGATGTTGGAACTGTTTTGGACGGTGAAGCTGCGGTGGATTGCGGACTCATCGACCATTTGGGTGGACTTCATGAGGCCATCCAGTGTCTGTACTCCATGATCGAAGAAACCGAGGAGGACAGCCATGGTGATTCATAGTGTTGTCAGTCCGGATGTGCTGTTTTCTTTGCCAGAAGCTCCTGTTTGCAGCATTCGACCATGGAACAACGGTTGGGTCGAAGGTTATGAGCAGAACGGAGCCTTCCACATTCAGCGGATCATATCTACCGATTTGGCGGATTATTTGGATTCTAAGCTGAATCCGGGGCAGATTCTGCCATACAAACAGGAAAGAATAAATCAATAATAACATAGAGTATACAAAGTGAGCGTCCATTGACAGAATGACGCTCCAAAGGAGGACTACATATGAGCGTTTGGGACGCATTGATTCAAGGTATTGTACAGGGCTTAACAGAATTCCTTCCGGTATCCAGTTCCGGTCACCTGTCACTGGTACAGTATTTTACTGGCAACTCCGGCGAAACAGGAGCTTTCTTCTCCATCCTGCTCCACTTGGGTACGCTGATCGCGGTATTTATCGCCTTCCGAAAAACCATTTGGGAACTGATCGTGGAAGCGTTTTCTATGCTGGGTGACATTTTCTGCAGAAAATTCTCTTTCAAAACCATGAACGGCAAACGCCGTATGATTTGGATGTTCGTGCTGTCTGAGATCCCTCTGCTGGGCTTCCTGCTGGTGAAAGACTACATCAGCATGGTTTCCTCAGACAACAGTATCTTCATCGAGGGTATCTGCTTTACCATTACCGGTATCCTGCTGTTGTTGGCTGATAAACTGGGCAGCGGAAAAGTCGACATGGACAATATGAAAGCAAAAGATGCGTTGGCAATGGGTGTGGCACAGGGCATTGCTACCTTGCCGGGCATTTCCCGTTCCGGTTCTACTGTTGCAACCGGTTTGCTTATGGGTCTGGACCGCAGCTATGCAGTGACCTTCTCCTTTATCATGGGTGTGCCGGCAGTATTGGGCGCCAACGTGCTGGAACTGTTGGATGTTGTGGGAGAACCGTTCCCGATCGGAATGGATGTGGCTCTGGTTGGCGTAGCAGCGGCAGTTATTTTTGGTTTGCTGGCTATCAAAATGGTTCAGTGGCTCATTCACACAGATAAATACAAATACTTCGGTTATTACACACTTGCTCTCGGTGCAGCAGTGATCCTCATTGCTCTCATCGAATGGAGCACAGGACACATGATCCAGCGTATGTTGCTGGGTTAGAACTTAGCATTTGGTTGGGAAAGGCGATGAAATATGGCAGCGACCAAAGGAACGAAAAAATCGACAACAAAAAAGACAACAACGAAAAAACCAACAGCTAAACAACTGGAACTGCAGCAGACTGCCCGCAGAGAATTGCTGGCAATCATCATGTTTGCGCTGGGTATTCTGATTTTCTTCATGACCCTTATCCGCGGACAGAATGTATGGCAGTGGTTCCATAACCTGATGCTGGGCAGCTTCGGCTGGAGCGCATATCTGATCTCCCCTCTGTTTATCTACATAGCAGTCATGGCAGCGAAGGACCGTCCTTTCGACATGGTCAAACATAAGGTATGGCAGAGTTTGGTGCTGGTGTGCTTGATCAGCGGTGCCACCCAGATCTTCGGAGAAGGAATCCCTCCGGTCGACGGCGTTTTCCGTAAAATCGGTTACCTCTATGCAGAAGGTATTGAACTCAATGGCGGCGGCGTGGTTGCAATTCTCACAGGTGTGCCTCTGCTGAGTTGGTTCGGAAATTTAGGCGCAATGATCACCATTCTCCTTCTGATTTTCGTATTTCTCATGATCGTTACCGGTGCGACTTTGTACGATCTCTACCGCAATGCAAAGAAACCGGTGAAGAAAATCGAGGAAGTCTACACAGCTCACGTTGAGTACCGGGAAACTCATCCAAAGCAGGAAGCTCCGGTTTTATCCCGCAAGCAGCGCTTTAATATCGATATCCCTGTAACAGACACCGTACTGCCGGATCATCTGATGGATGAACCAAAGCAGCCGGAAGCAGCAAAACCTGCGGAAAAACCGCAGCCTGCTCCAAAAGTACAGGAAGAACCGAAAAAAGAAGAAGTTGCTCCAAGCGTTATCAGCTTCCAGAAAGCCAAAGAGCAGCGAGAGCAGTACCTCAACAGCCATCAGAAGGCTGAAGCTGAGGAATCCATCGAGGATCTGCTGCCTCCTGCGATGAAAACTCCAGAGGATGCGAAGAAAGAAAAGAAAAAAGATCCGATCATCGAAGCTTTGATCAACAAGGCAGTGCAGCCTCCAAAGCTGACGGAGATCGAGAATACCTTCAGTAAAACACTCAGCGAACAGAATCAGATCATGAGTGAGCTGACCGACAAAAAGGTCATCAATGACCTGCTCAATCCACAGGAAGAAACTAACAAGGATCTGCTGGTGGATATTCCGGAAGATGAAAATGAAGGTTTCAGCTTCGATCTCAAAGAAACGACCACTCCTTCCAGACCGAAACTGACTTTGGTTGAACCGACTGTAAAAGAAGAGATTCCAGAAGAGCCTTCCGTTGAGGAAGAAACCGAACTGGCCACCGATGAAGAAGTGGCAGAAATGGTCACTCAGCTGGAGGAATCGGTGGAAGTGGAAGAAGAACCTTACACCCCACCACCGGTGGAATTGCTCAATGATATGCCGCAGACCACCGATCCAAACCTGCAGGAAGAACTGCGAATCAACGCTGAGAAACTGGTGGATACCCTGCGCAGCTTCGGCGTTCAGACTCGAATCGTGGATATTGCAAGAGGTCCTGCAGTAACCCGCTATGAACTGCAGCCGTCTGCTGGTGTAAAAATCAGCAAAATCACCGGTTTGGCTGATGATATTGCACTGAATCTGGCAGCTTCCGGTGTTCGAATCGAAGCTCCGATTCCGAACAAACCTGCAGTCGGCATCGAAGTACCGAACAAGGTAGTCAGCACCGTCAGCATTCGCGAAGTCATCGACTCCGAGGAATTCCGCAATGCAAAATCCAAGCTGTCCGTCGCTTTGGGTCGCGACATCGCCGGTCAGATCACTGTTGGCGACCTTGCAAAAATGCCGCATACACTGATTGCAGGTTCTACCGGTTCCGGTAAATCTGTCTGCATCAACTCCTTGATCGTCAGCATTCTCTATAAGGCAACTCCGGACGAGGTAAAACTGCTGATGATCGACCCGAAAATGGTTGAACTTGGTATCTACAACGGCATTCCTCACCTGCTGGTTCCTGTTGTTACCGATCCGAAAAAGGCAGCCGGTGCACTGGCTTGGGCAGTAAACGAAATGCTGAACCGTTATCAGCTGTTCAAAGATTACGGTGTCCGCGATTTGGCGGGCTTCAACCGCATGGCTCCGGAACAGGGACTGAAAACCATGCCGCAGATCGTTATCATTATCGACGAGCTTGCTGACTTGATGATGGCGGCACCTGGCGAAGTGGAAGATTCCATTTTCCGACTGGCACAGATGGCTCGTGCAGCAGGCATGTACTTGGTTATCGCAACGCAGCGCCCATCGGTTGACGTTATCACCGGTGTTATTAAGGCGAACATCCCATCCCGTATCGCCTTTGCAGTTTCTTCTCAGATCGACTCCCGAACCATTCTGGATACTGCCGGCGCAGAAAAACTGCTGGGTCGAGGCGATATGCTCTTCAGTCCGGTAGGCGCAACAAAACCTCTGCGCGTGCAGGGCTGCTTCGTTACCGACGGTGAAGTAGAACGTATCATCACCTTCCTCAAAGACTGTCAGAAGAAGATGACCTACGATGAAAAAATCATTGAGGAAATCGAACGTCAGGCAGTTTCCGAGAAGAAAAAAGGCTCGGATAAAGATTCCGGCGGTGGTTTCACAGATGAAGATGAAATGCTGCCAAGTGCTATCGAATGTGTCATCGACATGGGACAGGCATCTACCTCTTTGCTGCAGCGCAAGCTGAAGCTGGGTTATGCCCGTGCAGCCCGTATCATGGATATGATGGAGGAAAAAGGCATTATCGGTCCGTATGAAGGCTCCAAACCTCGTGCTGTACTCATCAGCAGAGAACGTTGGGTCGAGATGAAAATGATCGCTCAGGCCAAAGCAGAGGACGACCGACGCAATTACTAAAAGAAAAAGCCACCCCATTGGGGAGCGGTCCAATAAAACAGTATAATAATGTTTTCGGGAAGG
>JAZQXX010000211.1:0-3382 GCA_045633085.1 Negativibacillus sp.
ACGCCGTATTTGCGTTCCAGTTTCACTTGCAGCTGTTCGCCGCCGTGAACAGGAGCCACATACATATCGCTCTTACGTTCGTCGATCCACTGATAGTCGGAACCGAAGTAAACCACGCGGTCACTGCTGTCGTCGTAGTCGAAGCCGGAAACGTTCATCCATTCCGGGCTCAGCAGTTTCAGTTCGCCGCTGTCCTTGTTGAACAGGTACAGGCGGGTACGTTTTTTATTGATGACGCCTCTGCCGTTACTCCAGAATGGCAGTTCGTCGAACACTTCATAATCTTTGTTTTCCTCGATCAAAGCGATAGCCTGTTCTTTTTCTTCGCCTTCCAGACCGGCGATATCCATGCCATAGTGATCGTAGGTTGCGGTCAGCAGGAATTCATTCTCGCTGATCGGTTTGATCTTGCCGCATTTCATCGGAACAGTAAAGTACACTTCTGCTTCACCGCCGTGAATGTTGATGCGGTTGTAAACAGTAACAGCTGCGCCAGGAGCAGCTTTATGCTCTTTTTTGCGGTCGCCTGGGAAGAGGAGGTGTTCCTCATCCAGCCACAAAGGTGCGGATTCATGACCACCGGTGGTCAAACGGCGGCATTTGCCGTCTTCCATGAGCCAAATCGCGGATTTATAGCAGTTCTCTTTCACGCTGGCTTCGCTTTTTACAAAAGCCAAAACCTTGCCATCCGGAGAACAAGTCAAATCAGACAAATAATGGATCTTTGCAAAATCATCAATTTTAACACGTTCCATGAGAATTTCCCCCTTGTCAGATGTTTCACTCTTTTATTATATAACCACCACAAAACAAAGGCAAGAAAAAAAGAGCTTTTGTTGATAATTTTATGGATTTCGCTGCGTTTTGTATTCGTAAAGACGATACAAGCCTTTGGAAAAACGTCCGGCATACAGCTTTTGGAAGATTCGTCGTTCCATTCCCTGCAGCTGCTCCACCAACTCTTGCGGTGTCATGCACGCTTCTCCAACGAAAACAAAACCTTCACCTTCCCAGTGTTTCGGCTCATCGAGGCCGTAAACTTTCGTGACGCCCACTTCATTGATGGGATTTTTGTACTTGGAAAGCTTCGCAGCCAGCTCGCTGTAGCAATCCATCAGCACTGTAACATGCTCAAAATGCTCACGGAGAGCTGCCAGCAAGCCTTTCAGCTCCTCAAGGCTCAAATACATGCTGATACCTTCCATCACAACGATGACCTGCTTTTTCTCCGGGATTTCAGTCAGCCAGCCGCTGCTTCTCACGTCACCGGAAAGCATGCGATAGTTCTCCCGTTCGGAAAAGTAGCGTTTTCTTTCACAGATGACTTCCGGGAAGTCTACATCGTACCAGCTGTGCTGTTCAGCAGATACTCGCAGCACGCGGCTGTCCATGCCGCAGCCAAGATGCAGCACTGCTGCGTCCGGATGTGCTGCCAACTGCTCTTTGAGCCAGCGGTCAAATACTGCTGAACGAATCCCCATGTAATACGCCAACCATTTGGATTTTGCTTTTCCTTTCAGCGGAAAGCCTTCCTTCTCCCAAATCTCTTCTGCCTTTTTATCTTGTAAAAATAGCCCTTTTCGGCTGACATAAGCTTTGCCGTACAGCGGAATATATAAGGTTTTGTTCACCGAATCCATCTGCTCACCCACCATTTTCCATAAGATACTTTCACTATAGCATATTTTCATAGCAGCTTCAATGTTTGCTCCTTGTGCTTCCCTTCGCTTTCCACTATAATAAATACAGTAACTAACGTCAAAGGAGTGCCTATCATGGAACACTTTTCTCATATTTGCCATGCGTTCTTCCCGGACTGTCAGCTTCTTGCTGTGGAAGAAATCACCATCGGCCACATCAATCAAACCTATAAAGTGACCCTTTCCCGTCCTGATGGGACACAGGATTATTTGCTTCAAGCTCTGAACACCTATGTTTTCCCACAGCCGGAGCAAGTCATGGAAAACATCGCAAGAATCAGCGCTCACCTTTCTGTAAAGGCACCGCAGAGCACTCTGCTTCACTTCTTCTCCACTCCGCAGGGTCAGAATTTCTATCAAAACCACAGCGGCTTCTGGAGAATCTGCAACTTCATCCCATCTCTTTCCTACAGCTCCGTGGAAAATCTGGACATCGTTCGTGAAGCCGGCTTGGCTTTCGGTCAATTCCAGCAGCAGCTGTCGGACTTCCCAGCCGATGATCTCCACGAAACCATCATCAACTTCCACAATACCCGAAGCCGTTATGCTGCACTGAAAGCTGCCGCTGCTGCCGATTCCGTCAACCGTCTTGCTGCCTGCAGAGCAGAATACGATGCTCTCCTTGCCATGGAAGAAGAAGCCTGTCTCCTCACTGACCTGCTCAACGAAGGCAAGCTTCCGCTTCGTGTCAGCCACAACGATACCAAAATCAACAATGTCCTTTTCGACGACAAAGGCAAAGCTCTCTGTGTCATCGACTTGGATACCGTCATGCCGGGACTCGTTGCTCACGACTTTGGCGATGCTCTGCGCACCGGCGCCAATCCCGAAGCAGAAGACAGCACCAACTTGGACAAAGTCAAAGTCAACATGGATGTGTTCTGTGCTTTCTGCGAAGGCTTCCTTGCTGTACTGTCTGCTTCCCTCAGCGAAACCGAGCTGAATACTCTTGCCAACGGCTTTCTCACTCTCACCGCAGAGCAGGCTGTCCGCTTCCTGACGGACTATCTGCAGGGTGATCCATATTACCGTGTTGAACACAGTGAACACAACCTGCAGCGCACTCGCTGTCAGCTGACACTGGCTCAGGATGTTCAGCTGCGTCTGCCACAGCTGAAAGACATCGTTCTCCGCTGCGCCAAAGCAAAATAACAACAAAAAAGCCACCCATACGGGTGGCTTTTTTATTTATGCGCCGGTGTAGACATTCTCTTTGCTGTCTTTCCAAGTGCAGGTAATGATGAAGTAATTGTCTTTAACTTTGGTGACTTCACAGGAGTAACCAACCGGAAGCTTCGTTACTTTCACATTCCAGTCGTTGTCTTCGTCGCCTTTGTCATCTTCCCATGCATAACGCCAGTCGCGGAGAGAGTTTTTGCTTTCTCTCAGGGTTGCAGGGTCACGGTAGCTTTTGCCGTCGCGATAGAGTTGAGCCGTTACAGTCGGACGATTGCTTTCGTCACCGCCGACCCAAACCACTTTCGCAATTACTCGGTAGCTGTCGTCATTGTCCAGGTCATCCCAATTTTCGTCGACGTCGTAGCTCTTATCGTATTCTGCGCTGACTGTAACGATGGCCACGTGCTGACGCCAGCTGATGCTGTAGGAAACATCGTATTCCTCCGGAATTCCGCGAGCCTGGATGTCGCGGTAACTCAGTTCGCTGATTCCGCGGGCATAGT
>JAZQXX010000212.1:0-3948 GCA_045633085.1 Negativibacillus sp.
ATTTGATGAAAGACCTGCAGAAGAAACTGGGTACTACTATTATTCTGATTACTCACGATTTGGGTGTTGTTGCTAACATCGCATCTCGTATCGTGGTTATGTACTCCGGTAAAATCATGGAAAAAGGTACTGTCGACGAGATTTTCTATGGTCACAAACATCCATACACTTGGGCATTGCTGAATGCTGCACCAAACCTGCAGCTTGGTAATAAACAGAAGCTGCTGTCCATCGAAGGTACACCACCTGACTTGATTGACCCTCCAAAAGGCTGCCCATTTGCGGCACGCTGCAAATATTGTATGAACATTTGCGTAAACGAAGCCCCGGAAGAGTACGAGTTTGAGAAAGATCATAAAGTAGCTTGCTGGCTCTATCATCCAGAATCCGGCTATGCTGACATTGATTTCAGCAAGGAGGCAGAATAGTATGGAACAGAAAAAGCCGATTCTTGAAGTAAAAAATCTGAAAAAGTATTTCCCTGCCGGTGGTAAACGCACATTGAAAGCAGTGGACGACGTTTCCTTTACTATTTATGAAGGTGAAACCTTGGGTATCGTAGGTGAGTCCGGCTGCGGAAAAACCACCTGCGGCAGAACCTGTATCGGTATCTACAATGCTACAGATGGTGAAGTCCTCTATAAAGGAAAAGACATCAATAAAATGTCCGCTGCAGAGCGCAAAGAATTCACCAAACAGGTTCAGATGATTTTCCAGGATCCATATTCTTCTCTGGATCCTCGCATGAAAGTTCATGATATCATCGCAGAAGGTATGCAGATCCATGGCATGGTTTCCTCTAAGGAAGAGGAAATCAAAGCGGTACAGAGTCTGTTGGAACAGGTAGGTCTGAACCCGGAACATGCCAGCCGCTATGTTCATGAATTCTCCGGTGGTCAGCGTCAGCGTATCGGTATCGCACGTGCACTGGCAGTAAACCCTGAATTCCTGCTCTGTGACGAACCAATCTCCGCACTGGACGTTTCCGTACAGGCACAGGTAGTAAACCTTCTGATAAAACTTCAGAAAGAACGAAACCTGACTTGTATGTTTATCGCACATGACCTGTCTATGGTAAAACATATTTCCGACCGTGTCGGTGTTATGTATCTGGGAAACATGGTAGAGCTTGCAACATCTGAAGAGCTGTACGATAATCCAATGCACCCATACACCAAAGCATTGCTTTCTGCGATCCCAATCCCAGACCCTAATATTGAGCGTGAAAGAAGTCAGATTCGTCTGCAAGGTGAAGTTCCAAGCCCAATGAATCCACCTGCTGGCTGTCATTTCTGCAACCGATGCTCCGTGGCCGGAGAAATCTGCAGCAAAGTTGCTCCTCAGCTGAAAGAAATTGAGCCAGGTCATTTTGTAGCTTGCCATCTTTTTGATAAGAAATAATTGATAAGAAAAATATATTGGAGTTCTACTGCAGTACTGTGGTAAAGTTTAAGTATGGGAAATCCAATCTTTACACAAAGTGAGGGAACAGAATGGATAAAACGAACTACAATGACCTTCTCCAAGCAAAGATTCCATGTGAGGAAAGCGGTATCGAAGTGAAAACCGGTATCTGCGGTTTCTGTGGCGGTAAATGCTTTGTGGATGTGTACTGTAAAGAAGGAAAAGTGGTAAAAATCGAGGGAAATAACACCATGCCAGGTTCCAATGGACGTATCTGTGTCAAAGGTGCTGCAATGAAACAGGCCCTCTATAATCCAAAACGCCTGCTTTACCCGATGAAACGAGTGGGTGAGAGAGGCGAAGGTAAATTTAAGCGTATCAGCTGGGACGAAGCTCTTTCCACCATCGCTGATAAGCTCAATGAATCCAAAGCAAAATATGGAGCCGACTCCACTTTGTTCTATGTGGGTCATCCGAAGTGGTTCCGTTATCAGTTTACAGAGCTGGCAAACTCCTATGGCAGCTGCAATGTTGGTTCTGAATCCAGTACTTGTGCTTATGCAATCATGCTTGCAAATCAGGCGACCTATGGTAAAGGTCTGCGAATGATGATGCCGGATATGCGACGCTGCAAGGTTCTGATTGCATGGGCAGCCAATGTTCTGCATACAAATCCTGTTACACAGGGCAGTGCTATTCTGAATAATCTGGAGCGGGGAATGAAGCTGATTGCGATCGACCCTCGCTGCACTCCAACCACAGAACTGGCTCATATCCATCTTCGTCCATTACCGGGTACAGATGGCGCCTTGGCGCTGGGTATGGCGAGAGTGATCATCACAGAAAATCTTCAGAATCAGGACTATATCGATCAGTATACAGAAGGTTTTGAAGAATTCAAAGAATATGTAATGCAGTTTACACCGGAAAAAGTAGAAGAATTGACCGGTGTTCCAAAAGAAGATATGGTTGCAGCTGCCCGCATGATGGCGGAAAATGCTCCATTCCCGATCATGACCACAGCTTCTCCATTGGTGCATAATATCAACGGTGTGCAGAATGTCCGTGCGATCAATTTGCTCCTGGCGCTGACCGGAAGCTTCGGTGTTCCTGGAGGATGCATGGCACCGGGTCCAGGCAGAGCAGCCCTGAAGAATGGTTTCATGGGGCCATCCAAAGAGCGTGTGCATCCTGAACTTGACCTGAGCCATGAGGAATTCCCTGCTTGGGCGAAAATCAACTACCATGAAATCCAGATCATACGTCTGGCGGATTATATCGAGCAGGAAAATGGCATCAAGAGTGTTCTTTCCTTTGGTATGAACCATCATATGTGGCCTCGCGTTGACCGTGTGGAAGAAGCGCTGAAGAAACTGGACTTCTTCGTCAGCGCCGACATCTACATGACCGATACCTGTAAGTTTGCTGACATCGTGCTGCCGGTACAGCCATCTTTGGAACGAGATCAGATTGATATTCTTGGCCTGGATACTGTGTACTATCAGGAACATGTCGTGGAACCGGCCGGAGAAGCGTGGTCTGATATGGATATTCTGGCAGGGCTTGCAGAGAAGATGGGTCTGCAGATCGGAGAAGAAAATCCTATCCACAGCAATGAAGAATTCATGAACAAAGCGCTGTCCAGCACCGGTTTGACTTTAGACGAGTTGAAAGCGGCTCCAAATCATATGCTGAAAGCGAAGAATATCATGCCGGGAAGAACCACGGAACAGATTCTGAAACTCAAAACACCAAGCGGCAAAATCGAGTTTGTTTCTTCAGCCTTGGTATCCTGCAACAAAGCGTACCATGACGGTCTGCCGACCTACCGTGATTTCAGAGAACTTCTCCCATTGGACAAGTATCCTCTGATTCTTTCGACAGGCAGCCGCAAACCACAGCTGTTCCATTCTCGTACTTACCGTATGCCTTGGCTGGCAGATCTGGAGAAATATCCACTGGTTGAAATTCATCCTGCTGATGCAGAGAAATACGGCCTGAAAGAGGGCGATCTGGTTACGCTGGCAACTCCTGTGGGCAGCATGGATTTCGTTCTCTGCGAAAATGCAGGTACACTGAAAGGCACCGTAAACATCTACCACGGTGCCGGAGACAAAGATATCAACTACATTATGGACGACAATTATCTGGATCCGATCTCCGGATTCCCGGGCTTCAAATCCTACTGCTGTCGTCTTGAGAAAAAGGAGGGATAGTCGTGAGTAAAATTGTTTGTGATCTGAAAAAATGCTCCGGCTGTCTGGCCTGCGTTGTAGCCTGCATCGATCAGCACTACGATGAAACGGTAGACAATGCTGTATCTTGCCGAATTTACGAACGCTTCACTACTGAAAGTGGAATGACCTGCTATAAAACAAGAAGCTGCCTTCACTGTGAAAATGCGGAATGTATGGCAGCTTGTCCAACGCAGGCTCTGATGAGAAATGAGCAGGGCTTTGTGATCCTTCAGAGAGAAAAATGCATTGGATGCAAGGCGTGCGCAAGTGCATGTCCATATGATGTTCCTCGCTTTGATGACGAGGG
>JAZQXX010000213.1:0-4113 GCA_045633085.1 Negativibacillus sp.
CTCATGGAATCGCCTCCAGTCCTGCCTATATTTTAGCAGGAAACGGCAGATAAGTCCAGTGTCATCGGTACATGAGGGATGCCGTCCTCCAGGAATTCCTCGCCGCAGACCGTGAAGCCGAATCTTTTGTAGAAGCCGATGGCGTAGCACTGTGCTTCGATGAAGATGGATTTTGCGTTGCGGTAATGCTCTTTGACAGCAGTAATACCCGCGTCCATCAGCGGTCTGCCGTAGCCTTGACCTCTTGCGAGAGTCAGTACACGACCGATGCGCGCGGTTTCTTCGTCCTGTACATAGCAGCGCAGGTAGGCGAGGATCTCGCCGTTTTCCTCCAAATAAACATGGAGGCTGTCGTAGTCATCGCCGTCGATGTCCTGATACGGACAGGTCTGTTCCACCACGAAGACAGCGGAACGTGCTTTCAGAATTTCATACAACTCGCAACTGCTGAGCTGTTCAAAGGTTTTGACGTGTAAGTTCATTAGAAAATCCTCCCGGAACCGGTAAATATAGCATCGACCAAGGCTCGAAGAATCAAGCCGATAACGAATAGAATTGACCAGACGATAAGTTCTGTAAAGTGTTCGTAGCCATCGGTCTTCCCTTTGTATCGTCGCCAGAAGCTTGCAAAGAACTGGAAGCCACAATACAGTAAAAAGCCCCAGGCCATGGTGTATAAAAACAAATCGTCGAACCCATAGGTGAATGATAAACGAGTAATGAAGATAAGGGAAACCCAAGCAACGCTTTGGAGTTTCAGATGTTTCAGTTCCTTCTTCTTTTTGTCAATCATCAGATTCAGCATATTTTCTTCGGCTTTGGTTTCGTAGTTGTCCTTCTCCAGACGCTCACCGGAAAGCAGTTCATTGACGGTAATACCCAATCGCCTGCAGAGCGGAAGCATGAGAGAAACCTCAGGCAGACCTTTGCCGCATTCCCACTTGGAAACAGTCTTGTCGCTGATGTTCAGTTCTTCTGCCAGCTGACGCTGGGTCAAGCCCTGTTCTTTTCGTAGGGCGGCGATGAAAGCACCAATTTTGATTTGGTCCATAAAACAGCCTCCTTTTCCTGTCCACAGCATAGCAGATTCAGGGGAAAAATGGAACCCACGAAACGTAGAGTGGCTTAACTAAGCCACTTTTCAGAAGCTAAGGGAAAAGCCACCCGTAGGTGGCTTTTGTTCTTAGAAGTTTGCTTTCTGACGCCATGCGCCGCGTTTGAACAGAATCACAGTGATGATCGCACCGCATACCCAGCTGATGAGCAGGGAACCTGGGATACATTCGAAGCGGCCAACCGGCAGTTCAGGGGTTCTGGTCAGGTAGGAGATACCGTATGCAACCGGTACACGAACCAGAACGGTGGTGAAGAGGGATACCCACATTGGGGTAACGGTATCGCCGGCACCACGCATAACACCGGACAGACACTGGGTCGCAGCCATTGCAATGTAACCTACTGCCAGAATTCTCATCTGGTACATACTCTGGTCGATGAGGGCAGGAGTATCGGTGAAGAGGCTCATCAGTGGTCTGCCGAAGAGAACGATAATGAGAGTGATAACAGCAGAAGTAGCCAGTGCGATGAGGGTACCCTGTTTTGCACCAACATCAACGCGGTCCAGTTTTCTTGCACCAACGTTCTGACCGGTGTAGGTGGTCAGTGCGTTGCCGAAGGAGAAGTTTGGCATCATTGCGAAGCCGTCAACACGCATTACGATAACGTTTGCTGCGATGAGAGTTTCACCGAAGCAGTTGGTTAGGGACTGAACGATGATCATTGCGGAGGAGAAGATCATCTGAGTCAGACCGGAAGGCAGGCCAAGTTTTACGATCTGAGCGCTGTGTTTCTTGGACATTTTCAGTTCCTTGATACCCAGGTCGAAGGTGTTTCTCATGCGAGCCAGCTTGATGAGGCAGAGGATGGAGGAGATACCCTGTGCGATAACAGTTGCCAGAGCTACGCCGCCAACGCCCATCTGGACATTTGCTACAAAGTAAACGTCCAGGAAGATGTTGATAACGGTAGCGATCAGCAGGTAGATCAGTGCGGAGAAGGAGTCGCCCATGCCGCGGAGGATACCACTGAGGATGTTGTAGTAAGCCATACCTGCAACGCCGTACATCATGATGGTCAGGTAGGAGTCACAGCCATCGATGATACCGGCAGGGGTGTTCAGCATTTCCAGAACAGGACGCACAGCGAATGGTGCAGCCAGCATAAGGACAAGAGAACAAATTGCGGTGATGGTGATAGCGGTACCAATGGTGTGGGACAGTTCTTCACGGTTTTTTGCGCCGAAGTACTGGGAAACCATGATACCTACACCGGCAGAGATACCGATAAAGAGTACCAACAGCATGTTGAGGATCGGCATTGCAGAACCTACTGCTGCCAGTGCGGAGTCGCCGATGTAGTGACCGACAACGATACTGTCCACAGTGTTATACAGCTGCTGCGCAATGTTACCGATGAGCATCGGGATGGTAAACATAACGATGCTTTTCCACGGTGTGCCAACGGTCATGTCAGTCGGCTCAAAGAGTTTTTTAATGCTAAGCATACTTTTCAAATTCCTTTCCAAAGTTTGTCGGATAAAATAGATTAACATTCAAATTATAGCATATTTTTGCAGAAAGGAAAAGGCGTTGTTTCATATCTTTTTCTGTGTTATGATGGATTTATCACGAAAGGAGGCGGCAGTATGGAGAAAAAACAGGGCTTGCAGCCGGATTTTGAGTCCATTCATTATTGGGAACTTTACGAGGAAGATCTGCCGGTGGAATACAGGCAGTCCGTGGAGGAAGGCTTGGACGTGGCTCACTTGGAGGAGCTGATGAAAGCCGTAGCGAAACTGCCGAGAGGTCCTCACAAGCAGCAGCTTGGCGATGTGATTTTCGCCATGATCTCCGAAGCAAAACAGCGGGAGGATCACCCTTATCACGAGCCGTCCGATCTGCCGAGCATCAGGGCTCTGCGAAAAGCCCATACATTCACCGCCGTGACTCCGACGCAGGAACAGCTGAAAGAGAAGATCCGTGGCGCATGGTTGGGAAGAACGGTAGGCTGTCTGCTGGGAAAACCGGTAGAAGGCTTCATGACCGAGGACCTGCTGCCGATCCTCAAAAACAGCGGTAATTATCCGCTGCAGCGCTACATCTGCTGCGCCGATATGCCTCAGGAATTCTACAAAAAATATCCGTATCCGCTGGCTTGTAAGCCATTCGGCGATACCGTCGACGGAATGCCGGTGGACGACGATACCAACTACACGGTTCTTGCTCAGCTGCTCATCGAGAAATACGGCAGGGAATTTACTTCTTTTGATCTGTCCCGTTTGTGGCTGGATACTCAGCGCAAAGACGCCTACTGCACCGCAGAGCGTGTGGCTTACAAAAACTTCGTCAACGGCTTTGTGCCGCCGCAGTCTGCACAGTATAAAAATCCCTACCGCGAGTGGATCGGCGCACAGATCCGCGGCGACTACTTCGGCTACATCAATCCGGGCAAGCCGGAAGAAGCTGCCGATATGGCTTTCCGCGACGCGTCCATGAGCCATATCAAGAACGGCATCTACGGCGAAATGTGGGTGTCTGCCATGATTGCTTGCGCGGCAGTGACCGACAACATTAAAGATATCATTCTCGGCGGTATGGCGGAAATCCCACAGACTTCCCGCCTGTATGAAGCACTGCAGCAGCTGATCTCCAACTGGGAAAGCGGCATGACACAGGAAGAGTGCTTCCAAACCATTCATAAAACATACAATGAGCACGATTGGCATGACTGGAGTCATACCATCTGCAATGCACTGATCGTGGCGGCAGCGCTGCTGTACGGAGCAGGAGAATTCAGCCGTTCCATCTGCATGGCGGTGGAAACCGGCTTCGATACCGACTGCAACGGCGCAACGGTCGGCTCTGTTTTGGGTATGAGAAACGGCGCTTCCTGTATCGGTGAGCCGTGGCTCAAACCGCTGAACGACAGCATCCATACCTCCATTTTCGGCGTTGGAACAGTAAAAGTCAGTGAGCTTGCAGAAAAAACAATGGAACAACTGTAAAAGAAAAAGCACCTCGTAAGAGGTGCTTTTTGTGCGTTTAAATTCCGACT
>JAZQXX010000214.1:0-4260 GCA_045633085.1 Negativibacillus sp.
TCGGGTCCAGCTGGCTGGTCGGCTCGTCCAAAATCAGCACTTCCGGCTGCATGGCCATGACCGACGCCAAGTTCAGCAGCTGCTTCTGACCGCCGGACAGCTCCGTTACATTCTTATGGAACCATGTCTGGATACCGAAATAGCTTGCCATCTCGGCTACCCTCATGCGCATACTGCGCACATCGCAGCCCAAGCTTTCCAAACCAAAGGCCAGCTCATGCCAGACTTTATCGGTAACGATCTGCGCATCCGGATCCTGCATAACAAAGCCGATTTTGCTGCTCTGGTCCCGCAGGGAAACCTGCTCCAATTCCACGCCGTCGAAGTAAACGGCTCCTTCGTGTTTTCCATGAGGAGTCAGAACACTTTTCAGATGCCGCAGCAGAGTGGTTTTGCCGCTGCCGTTGGCTCCGCAAAGAACCACATACTCCCCTTTTTCAATGCGAAGGTCGATATCGGAGAGCACCTTCTGTTCCCTTCCGGGATAGGAAAAACTTAAATTTTTGATTTCAAAATGTGCCATGTAAACTCCTCCCACAAATCAATCAAAATCGGAATGGATAAAAAGATACTGTAAGCGATCAATGTCGTTATCGTAAGCAGATCCTGTTCCGTAAAACAAATCTGCGGGAAATACTCTGCTGATGCAGCTCCTTTTACGATTCCGCAAAGAGTAATTGCCATTGCCACTAAATAACTGATGAACAGAGCACGATCTCTTCTTGTCCAGCCGTAAACCTGATAACTGCTATGCGTGCGGTCAACGTAACCTCTGCTGCGCATGGAGTCTGCTGTAAGCAGGGCATCTTCCAGCGCACAGGACGTTAAGATAGAAAGCACTTCCGTTCCGCTGTGCAGAGCGTCTTTGGCACTGTCGCCCTTTGCACTTTTGCCGATACAGTTCCGAGCATTTACAATGCTGTGTGTCTTTTTCTGAAGCAGCGGAATCAGACGCAGGATCATGGTCAAAACTAAGGTAATGGATGGCGCAAAACGGCCGAAAAGATAGGTAAATTTATCGGTCGTCATGATACTGTTATAACAGCTGAACCACAGCATGACTGCGGCGAAATTCATACCAACCACGGCGCCGTAAATCATGGCTTCCAGAGTGATCGGGCGCTGATTCAGCCAGTAAACAAGCACAGTTTCCCCCAATGGATTCAGCAAAGCGTTGAAAATCAACACCATCAAAAACATCACGCCGTACCACAGAAGAATGTTCTTGCTTTTTCCCCGCTGCAAGTACAGGAATTCCAACAGGGCAAGAAGCAGCGAACCGAGTGAAAACAGCGGATGAGAAAGCATCATTGTAAACCCCAAGGCTCCAGCAAAAAACAGGAAGTTATTCAGTGGATGAAAAGATGAAAAGCCTCGTTTCATGGCTTATTCCGCCTTTTTCTTTTTGCGATGCAACCAAAAGATAACAAAGAGCAGAATCGGAATCAGCAGAAGAAGCAACCACAGCGGAGAGAATCCATTTGCAGTAAAAGTACCTTCTTTCCATGCCGCATAAAGAGTCATATTATCCTTTACAATATCGTTTTCAAAGTCCCATGGCTGTTTCAGATAAATGTCGCTGTACCAACCATCGAAGGTATAACCATCGCGGATTGGTGCTTTCGGTTCCTTGATTCTTTCACCAAACAGAACAGTTTGTGCTTCCACTTCAGAGCCGCCTCGGGAATCAAAGCGTACCAGGCAATCGCTGCTCACGATGACAAGCAAATCATGGGCTGTCAAATCAAAACTGTCGGAACCATCCTGTGTGGAAACAAGGCAGTTCTCATTTTTCAGCATAGAACTGCCGTTTTCTCCGAGAACTTTCACTTGGAAGCTGCCGATCATGGTATCGGCTTTCCAGCTATCCCCACCATTCAGAGATAAGAAGTTCACATAAAAAGCTCTGTGATCGTCGATCAAACCGATGTCCGTTACTTCGATGCCGTTCATCATCAGTGTGCTGCCTTCCACTATTTCAAAGAAGGTTGGGTCGTAGCGGATTTCATCCTGCATGGCATACATCATAGCAGCTTCGTTGCTGTCTGTTCGCTTCAGAGTCATTGTTACGGTGAGGATATCTCCCGCCTGCGCCTGCACCTCATGGGAACCGTTGACAGACAGGTCGATTTCATAGCTTCTGCTTCCGTCAGCAAAGGCAGAAACAGACATGGTCAGTAGCATGAGAATCGCCATCATCCATGCTGTAATCGATTTTTTATACATAAATACATCTCTCCTTTCGGACTGTTCCAGCTATATTCCTGCCGGAATACACCTGCAGGAGCCCGAATTTTTATTTTTCATTTAAATGCACAAGGGCTCCCTCCCCCTTTTCGGGGGAGAGAGTTGCTCGTGTCATTATTTGGTCATTTCGTTGACAATTGCTGCCGCATCTTTTACGTCGATGACTCTGTCACCATTGATGTCGGCACAGAGGAATTTGAACATGGATACTGTTTCGAAATCGGTGTATTTCGCGTTGTAAATGTCATAAACCAGCTGAGCGTCGTTGACATCGATGGAGCTTGTACCGTTGACGTCGCCACTGTAATCAATGACAATTCGTTCGCCATCAACAATGGTGATTGGGTTTTCTTCATCGACTACCAGGAGATCGGTCACAAGATTCAGATAAACGAAAGCCTGATATTTGTCAGACCAGTACATGTCCTGACCGTTGTATTTCATGGTTTTGCCTTCTGCCAAATCTGCTGCAGGAACAATTACCATTTGTGCAATAACGCCATCGTCCACTTTTACAAATTCTTCGAATTCCGGTACAAAGGCAGCGGTCTTTTCGATGGTGATTTCCAGATTGTCTTTTACTTTTTCAATGGTGTAGGTATCATTTTCGCCTTCTTTGACGTCCACTGCAGTTCCGCCCATGGTTGCGGTAACAGTGTAATTATAGCCTGCTGCTTTACTTACAGTGAATACGAAGTCCTGACCATGTGTCAGAGAAGTCATGCTGGTAGCAGCACCTTCACCATTGAAGATCCAAGTGTACTGAGATGGAGTGTTGGTTACAGTGATTTTAATGTTGCCTTTGATATCGGCGCCGGAGATGGTGTAGTTGCCATTGCCATCGGAAATAAGGTTGCTGTAAGCTGCATCAGCGATGGTGGCTGCAACGGTAGTCGCATGACCTTCTGCTGCGTTGACAGTGAAGCTGTAATCGGTGCCATAGGTTGCGGTGTTTTCGTAAACTACCTGGCCTTCATTTGCACCTTCTACGCTTACACCAAAGGTTTTTGCAACTTTAGTTGCTGTAATCACGAGGTTGCCGCTGACCGCTTCGATGGTGTAGCTGCCATCGTTGTTTTCAACAACATCTGCCTCTTCACCACCCATGGTTGCGCTGATGGTGTAGATATAGTTGCTGTCTTTTGCAGTAAAGGTGTAATCTTCACCTGCATCAACGGTATTTTCACCACTGAAGTCTTCTGGCAGAGTAACCATGTATTTTCCTGCAGTAAAGGTCACTTCTTTGGTACCCAGAGCAGCTTCCGGAGCATCGGCTGCAACAGCGTGTTCGCTGATGTCCACATTTGCTTTGGTCAGGGTCACTTTTGTACCCTCTGCAGAAGCATCTTTCACAGTAAAGTTCAGTGTCAGTGCGTCGCCCAGTTCTTTCTCTGCACCGTAGGCAATGATTTTCACGTTGCCATCTTTATCGTCGATGGTGTAGGTATTGTTGGATTCGCTTTCCAAAGTCAGGCAATCGCTGTCATAGGTCAGTTCAGCGTAGAAAGTGTTGAATTTAACATTTTCTTTGTTGCTGACACTGAGAGTAACCTGAGCGGTTTCGCCTACTACTTTGCTTGCCGCATCCTGCTTCAGAGATACCACATAGCCATCAGGAAGGGCTGCGGTTGAGCTGAGATTTTTCGATGCGGAATCATCCAAGGTGAAGGAAATTTCATCCGCAGTAGCACCTGCACACATCTCTGCGATGCTGCAGGAAATATTTGCAGTACCTTCTGCGATCACTTTAAATTTTGCGGTGAAGAGTGTACCGCCTTTTTCTGTATTGTTCTGGCGAGCAGCAGAAACCACGCGGGTCGTGTCGCTGTAAACCATAGCAAAACCAGTGTAATCAGTGAGCAGTACACCGTCATCCGTTGCATAACCCAGGAATTCTACGACAGCTTCATCGTAGCTGGTGCAGAATTTAAAACCACTGAAGCCGCTGTGACCTTCTTCTACCTCAAAGTCCACAGTAAATTCATCGCCAACAGATGGCGCAGTAACTGATGG
>JAZQXX010000215.1:0-16699 GCA_045633085.1 Negativibacillus sp.
TTGATGTCAACGGCTGCAAATGGCTCTTCCTCTACGGTGGTTTCTCTGCCGATGAAGCGAAAACCTTCGCAATGAATATGGCAAAACAGGAAAATCTGTTCTGTACCTTCTTCATGCCAGCAGATGGTGCCGTTCGCTATGCTCTTTCCCGCAGCAAAAATGTAGATTCCCTGTCCACCAAAGCACTCTGCCAAACCATGAACAAAGCTCTCGGCGGCAAAGGCGGCGGCAACGACGACCTGTGCTGCGGTTCTCTGCCTTCTTTGAGCGAAACCGAACTGAAAAACTTCTTCATCCAGCAGCTTGGACTGTAAAGGAGAACCTATGGAATTACCTTTTACCCTACTTCGTGCTATTGAGGACCTTGCTTCCGGCAGCAGTACTGCCGATTTACAGAAGGCCGCTCAACGCCTTAGCGAACGTTACCGCGACAGCAAACGCAGCGGACAGCCTTTGCTTTCCGACCGCAGTGAAGCTGCTGCTTATGCTATCACCCGTATGCCTGCTACCTACGGTGCGGTTTATTCCGCATTGAACTGGGCTTTGGAGCACACCGACTGCCGTCCATCTACTTTGTTGGATGTCGGCGCCGGTACCGGTGCTGCAAGCTGGGCTGCGGCAGAAATCCTCGAACTGGACAGTATCACCTGCATGGAAAAAGAACAGTCCATGAAGGCACAGGGATTGGCTCTGATGAAAAACACCGACCTGCAAAAAGCTGCTTGGGTTTCCGGTGACGTAACGGCTTCTTCTCTTGGTTATCAGGCTGATTTAGTCGTTGCTTCTTACGTATTAAACGAAGTTTCCCCTGAGCAGCAGCCTACCGCTGTCAAAGCACTTTGGGAAGCTGCGAATCAGCTGCTTCTCATCGTGGAACCGGGTACCCCTGCAGGTTTTGAGGAGCTTCGACGCATCCGTGAACAGCTGATTGCTCTCGGTGCTCATGTGGTTGCTCCTTGCCCGCACGCACAGAACTGTCCGATCACCGGTGACGACTGGTGCCACTTCACCTGCCGTATTCCTCGCAGTCGCCTGCACCGCCAGCTGAAAGGCGGCGAAGTGCCTTACGAAGATGAGAAGTTCGCGTATCTTGTTGTTTCCAAAGAGCCGGCACAGCCTTGCACAGCCCGCGTCCTGCGTCATCCTGTTATCGAAACCGGCCGCGTGACTCTCGAGCTTTGCGACAGCTGCGGCAAGCACAAACTGATGCTTCGCAAAAAAGATACTGCCTATAAAGCAGCCCGCAAACTGGATTGCGGTGATGCTTTTGATAATGAGTAAAAAAACCAGCCACCCCGAATGGGGTGGCTGGTTCATTTTACAGTAAACTGTGCTTATCGGCCGCAGCAGTGTTTGTATTTTTTACCGCTGCCGCATGGACATGGGTCGTTACGACCGATTTTTTTGCCTTTTTTGATTGGGGTGTTTGGCAGAGAGCCATCTGCTGCGGTTGGAAGAGGTTTTGCAACCTGTTCACGTTTCAGCAGCTGTTCTTCTGCACCCGGTTTCAGGCTCTTAACAGAGAAGAGGAACTTAACGGTATCTTCACGGATAGCTGCGATCATTTCATCGAACATATCGAAACCTTCGTGACGGTACTCGGTCGCTGGATCTCTCTGAGCGAAGGAACGCAGGCCGATACCCTGTTTCAGATCTTCCATTGCACTCAAGTGATCGATCCAATGGCTGTCTACCTGTTTCAGCAGAACAACACGTTCCAGTTCACGCATTACATCGCTGCCCATTTCTTCGTCTTTTGCTGCGTAGATTTCCAGCATGCGAGCTTTGAACTGTTCAGTCAGTTCTTCTACGTTGATTTTTGCAATCTCAGCAGGATCGGTTGGAATGAGATCAGCACAGAGCATACCAACAAACTGGTTGCGCAGACCTTCGACGTTCCAAGTGGAAGGTTCACTGTCTGCATGCAGGTACATTGGAATGGTGCTGGTGACCTGTTCGTTGATCATTGCAACGATATATTCGTGCATGTTCTCGCCGTCCAGAACCTGATTTCTCTGGCCGTAGATAATCTGACGCTGTTTATTCATAACGTCGTCGTACTGGAGAACGTTTTTACGGGTACCAAAGTTTCTTGCTTCGATCTTAGTCTGAGCAGATTCGATGGAACCGGTCAGCAGTTTGTTTTCAATTGGCAGATTCTCGTCGATTTTCAGGGAATCCATCAGATTGTTGATACGGTCACCGCCGAACAGACGCATGAGGTCATCGTCCAGGGAGAGGAAGAAGCGGGATGCACCTGGGTCACCCTGACGGCCGGAACGACCACGCAGCTGGTTGTCGATACGACGGGATTCATGACGTTCGGTACCAATGATGAACAGACCGCCTGCTTCACAAACTTTTACAGCTTCCGGAGCAATTTTTTCTTTGAACTCAGCGATCAGTTCGTTGTAACGCTGACGTGCAGCCAGAATTTCTTCATCTGCAGTTTCGCCGAAGCCCATTGCTTCCAGGATCATTTCCTCGGTGTATTCTTCTTTTCTCATCTGCTGACGAGCCATGAACTCAGCGTTACCGCCCAGCATGATGTCGGTACCACGACCAGCCATGTTGGTAGCAATGGTAACTGCACCGAACTGACCTGCCTGAGCAACGATCTCAGCTTCTTTTGCATGGTATTTTGCGTTGAGGACCTGATGTTTGATACCGGTACGTTTCAGTTTCGCACTCAGTTCCTCAGATTTTTCTACAGAAACAGTACCAACCAGTACAGGCTGGCCTTTTGCGTGGCATTCTTTGATCTGCTCAATGATCGCATTGATTTTTGCGTTTTCATTTTTGTAAACCACGTCAGACATATCGTCACGGATAACCGGTTTGTTGGTTGGAACTTCAATTACGTCCATACCGTAGATTTCACGGAACTCGTCTGCTTCGGTCATTGCAGTACCGGTCATACCGGACAGCTTGTCGTACATACGGAACAGGTTCTGATAGGTAACGGTAGCCAGAGTTTTGGATTCTTTCTTGATTTCCACGCCTTCTTTTGCTTCCACTGCCTGATGCAGACCTTCGCTCCAACGACGGCCTTCCATAACACGGCCGGTGAATTCGTCGACGATTTTTACTTCGCCGTCAGCAACCAGGTAGCTGATATCTTTGAACATGGTACCATGTGCTCTGATCGCCTGGTTGATATGATGCTGCAGAGTTGCGTTTTCAATATCCATCAGGTTTTCTACGTTGAAGTAACGTTCTGCCTTTTCGATACCGCTTTTGGTCAGAGTTGCAGTTTTACCTTTTTCATCGACGATGTAGTCGCCCTGAATGGTGGATTCCATATCTTCTTTGCTGTCCACTTCGCGAACTTTAGTCATAGTCAAAGTACGAGCGAAACGGTCAACGATGGTGTACAGTTCGGTGGATTTGTCACCCTGACCGGAAATGATCAGTGGAGTTCTTGCTTCGTCGATGAGGATGGAGTCAACCTCGTCCACAACAGCATAGTGATGACCGCGCTGAACACAATTTTTTCTTTCGATCTGCATGTTGTCACGGAGGTAGTCAAAGCCGAATTCGCTGTTGGTACCATAGGTGATGTCGCAGTTATAAGCATCTTTTTTGCCGCTGTCTTCACCGTGAATGATCAGACCAACAGTCAGACCCAGGAAGCGGTAGATTTTACCCATTTCCTCGGAGTCACGTTTTGCCAGGTAGTCGTTGACAGTTACAACGTGAACACCTTTGCCTTCCAGTGCATTTAGGTAAACAGGCAGAGTTTCTACCAGAGTTTTACCTTCACCGGTTCTCATTTCAGCGATACGGCCCTGATGGAGCACGATACCGCCGACGATCTGTACAGGATAATGTTTTTTGCCCAGAACACGCCAAGCTGCCTCACGGCAGGTAGCAAATGCTTCCGGCAAAATATCGTCCAATGTTTCACCGGCAGCCAAACGTGCTTTCAGCTTGTCGGTATTGGCACGAAGCTCAGCATCGCTGAGTTTCTGGTACTCTTCATCCAGCGCAAGAACTTTATCGCGGATCGGATAGATCTTTTTCAGTTCGCGCTGGGAATATGTTCCGAAAATTTTGTCGAATAAACCCATTGTTACACCTCTATATCGTCAGCAGACGGGACTCTGCTGTACTGTTAAATCTTCGTTTAATCGAAGGATAAACGGCATGACGCCAATAGTATAATTGTACCCTTATCTACGCGGTTTGTCAAATAAAACACTGTCGTCAGGCATAAATATTTTGTGTATAAATTCTTAATTTTAAGCAGGTCTTGGCTTAGAACGAAAAATAATTAAGCTTTCAGTCTTAGGATCACGATAGCCAGGGCTACCTGCACCACAATAATAGCTGGAATACCATACTTGAAATACCAATGCTGTGTCTTATGACGGAAGGTCAGCATACCGGCATACATACCGACGCTGCCGCCCAACGCAGACAGCAGGAAGAATGTTTTCTCCGGAACACGGCGCATCTGCTTCTTCGCAGCAAACTTATCCGCAGCGCAGAGAACGAAAGTGATGAGAGTCATAAACAAAAGCCAAATCAAAAGAATCTTTGTCAGAAAGTCCATATAAAAATCTCCTTCTATGGGGATAGATTACTCAACCATTATAGTACATTTTCCCTTATGAGTCCATGCTTTTTCGCTTGTTTTCGCAATAAAACACGGCATCCGCTTGCGCCGATGCCGTTGATTTTTTAAATATTTGCTTCCACTGCCTGCCCGGCTTCCAAAGAAGCCTTCACATCCAGGATGCGCTGATTCTTGCTTCCGCGGAATTTTACCATCAGTGATTTTTCTTCCATGAGGAAGGGACCGTCAATGAGGTAGCGGCATTCTGCCAGCAGAGCCATTCTGTCTGCATCATTTTCCTTCAGAATCTGTTCAAAAGTATAGCCTGTGTAGCAAATGATGTTCTTTTTGATCGCCTTCAGAGCTTTTGCCAGTTCTGTAAGAGCTTTCGCCTGACACATTGGCTCACCGCCGGAAAATGTCACACCGGAAATCAATGGATTTTCCTTGACTTCCGCAACGATCTCCTCCACAGAACGCAAAGTTCCGCCTTCAAACGGATGAGTCTGCGGATTGTGACAGCCAGGACAGTGATGGGGACAGCCCTGTACAAAGAGAGAATAACGAACTCCCGGACCATCGACAATGGACTCCGGAACCACGCCGGAAATACGGATCATTTCAGACATGAACTCTCTCCTTTTCTTACTGCTGGATCTCCATGTGTTTTACGCGGTCACGTTCTTCTGCACGTTTTGCGTTGTTCCAGCGATCGGTAGTACCTACCAGATAACCGGTAATACGGCGGATACGCTCAAATTTTGGCTCATGTTCGCCTTCGCGGCGTCCGCATTTTGGACAAACATCACCGATGATGCCGGTGTAACCGCATACGCAGTCGCGGTCAACCGGATGGTTGATGGAACCGTAACCAACACCGCACTCTTTCATGCAGCGTACGATCTGTTCAAATGCTTCCAGGTTGTCGCTTGGGTCGCCGTCCAGCTCGATGTAGGTGATATGACCACCGTTAGTCAGAGCATGGTATGGGCTTTCCAGTTTGATCTTCTTGAAGGCACTGATGTTATAGTAAACCGGTACGTGGAAGGAGTTGGTGTAGTATTCACGATCGGTGATACCTTTCAGACAACCGAATTTCTGACGGTCGATTTTTACAAAGCGTCCGGACAGACCTTCTGCAGGAGTAGCGATCAGGGAGAAGTTCAGTTTGGTTGCTGCTGCTTCATCGTCCATACGTTTACGCATGTGCGCAATGATACGCAGACCCAGTTCCTGTGCTTCTTCGCTTTCGCCGTGATGATGACCGGTAAGAGCTACCAGACATTCTGCCAGACCGATGAAGCCCATAGTCAGAGTACCGTGTTTGAGAACTTCTGCAACGCTGTCATCGGAATCCAGGTCATCAGAATCCATCCAAACACCCTGTCCCATGAGGAATGGGAAGTTTTTCACTTTTTTGCCGCACTGAATACGGAAGCGGTCTTTCAGCTGACCGATAACCAGATCAATGCGTTTATCCAGCATAACAAAGAATTTATCAATGTCATGGTCTGCAAGGATCGCCAGTCTTGGCAGATTCACAGAAGTGAAGCTCAGGTTGCCTCGACCGTTGACGATTTCACGGGATGGATCATTGACGTTGCCTGCTACGCGGGTACGGCAGCCCATGTAAGCGATTTCGGTTTCTGGACGGCCTTCTTTGTAATACTGCAGGTTGTAAGGCGCGTCAATGAAAGAGAAGTTAGGGAAAAGACGTTTTGCGGATACACGGCAAGCTAACTGGAACAGGTCGTAGTTTGGCTCACCTTCGTTGTAGTTCACGCCTTCTTTTACTTTGAAGATATGAATTGGGAAGATGCAGGTTTCACCATTGCCCAAACCTGCTTCTGTTGCCAGCAGCAGATTGCGGATCACCATGCGGCCTTCCGGAGAAGTATCGGTACCATAGTTCAGAGAGCTGAATGGAATCTGAGCGCCTGCACGGGAGTGCATAGTGTTCAGGTTATGTACCAAAGCTTCCATTGCCTGATAAGTAGTCTTATCGGTTTCTTTCAGGGCATATTTCAGGGCAAATTTCTGCACAGTTGCAACAGATTCTGCACCGATGATGCCAGACAGCAGCTCTGCTTCTTTTGCCAGATAGGTTTCGTTGTTTTCCAGGCTTGGTTTCAAGCCTTCTGCTTTCAGCTGTTCGCTGATACCTGCAATCACTTCTTCTGCGTTGTCCAAATCGCAGAGCAGTTCGCAAGCTTTTGCCAGGTTGCGTTTGTACAGCTTCATGTAGGTTTTTGCTACACCAGGAGCCATATCGTAGTCAAAAGCAGGTACGCTCTGACCGCCATGCTGGTCGTTCTGGTTAGACTGGATCGCAATGCAAGCCAGTGCACTGTAGCTCATGATGTCGTTTGGTTCACGCAGGAAACCGTGACCGGTGCTGAAACCGTTGTGGAACAGTTTGGTCAGGTCGATCTGGCAGCAGGTAGTGGTCAGGGTCAGGAAGTCCATATCATGGATATGGATGTCACCGCTGCGATGTGCTTTTGCGTGTTCCGGATTCAGAACAAACATCTCATCGAAGGCTTTTGCACCTTCGGAACCGTATTTCAGCATGGTACCCATTGCGGTATCGCCGTCGATGTTTGCATTTTCACGTTTGATATCGTTTTCAGCCGCATTTTTGAAGGTCAAATCTTCGTAGATCTTCATGAGGCTGGTGTTCATTTCACGAATACGGGTGCGCTCTGCGCGGTAGAGGATGTAGCTTTTCGCGGTTTGGCTGTGACCGTTCTCGATCAGAACCTTTTCTACAGTATCCTGTACCTGCTCCACGGATGGAGATTCGATACCGGACGCTTCCAGCAGCTGTTCTACCTGCTGTGCAAGAGCGAAGGCCTGGTCGTAGTTATCTCCTCCCATAGCCTGTGCTGCAGAAAAAATAGCCTGGGCAATTTTGTCCAGCTGAAATTCTACAGTTCGTCCGTCTCGCTTGGTAATGGTTTTGATCATCGTTACGCCTCTCCTTTATCTGAAAAATAATCCCAAAATCCATTTTGTCAGCAAAAAAATAGTCATAACGGCAGTGTTCCCCTTGGGAGAGTCCGACCGACCATCATGATCTGACGATTTCTTTGAGATTATTTGATTGATTTTTATTCTAAACCCGTGTAGTATAAAAGTCAATGGGCATATGTTCCAAAATGCCCATGTGGAAAACGTGCTTTAAACACTTAAGCATATTAATATTCCAAGTATATTGCTCCATGAATATACCTTTTGTTGATTTTCTGAAAATCCATACAGTCTGTCAAGAGCAAAAAATGGCTTAAAATCGTGGTTTATTCATTTTTGTACAATATGTTTGCGAAAATTATACTTTTATAGTATAATATAAAAAATTAAACTGATCAAACGAATGGATATTATAATTTTCAATACATGAGGAGGACTATTATGAAACTGATTTCCTGGAATGTAAACGGCCTGCGTGCCTGCATTACCAAAGGCTTTTACGACTTCTTCCAGCAGGAAGATGCCGATATTTTCTGCTTAGGAGAAACCAAAATGCAGCCGGAACAGGCTGACATCAATACTCCAGGCTACCATCAGTACTGGAACAGTGCTGTGAAAAAAGGATACTCCGGCGTTGCTATCTTCTGCAAACAGGAACCGCTGTCCGTGCAGTATGGCTTAGGTATCGAGGAGCATGACCAGGAAGGTCGTGTCATTACACTGGAATTTCAAGATTTCTTCCTCGTCAATGTTTACACTCCAAACTCCAAAGACGGTTTGCTGCGTTTGGACTACCGCATGATTTGGGAAGACGCTTTCCGTGCTCATCTGAACAAACTGGATGAAAGCAAACCTGTTATCGTTTGCGGTGACATGAATGTAGCGCATCAGGAGATCGACCTGAAGAATCCAAAAACTAACCGCAAAAATCCGGGCTTCACTGATGAAGAACGTGCAAAAATGACTGAACTGTTGGCAAGCGGTTTCATCGACAGCTTCCGTACCTTATATCCGGACAAAACCGATGCTTACTCTTGGTGGAGCTACCGTGCCCGTGCCCGTGAAAAGAATGTAGGTTGGAGAATCGACTACTTCCTGACTTCCTCCCGCATGAAAGAACAAATCGAAGATGCTGTCATCTACGCTGATATTTTGGGTAGTGACCATTGCCCGGTTGGCTTGATTTTGAAGTAAAACGCACAAATCCCCACTCCAAAATGGAGTGGGGATTCTTATTTATACAGTAAGTTTACTCTTTTACAATATAATCCTGCACTTTGTGGCAGATTTTGATGTCCACCTGTGCATCAAGGAACAGACCTTCTGCACGGTAATCTTCTTCCAGAACCTTACCATTGATACGAATCTCATTGGCAAGACCTGCTTTATCATATGGCAGGATCATCTGCAGATGTTTGTGAGTTTCTGGCAGGTTCATTGCGATCTTCTGCAGGAGAGTTTCCAAACCGGTACCTGCTTTTGCAGAAATTGCCGCAGTCTGTTTGTCCAAAGTCATTGGCGGGATCTCAGCCAAATCACATTTGTTCAGAACGGTCAGTACAGGAACATTCTCTGCACCCAAATCTTTCAGAACCTGCTTGGTTACAGCCAGCTGATTATCGAATTCCGGAGAGGATACGTCGCAAACATTGAGGATCAAGTCCGCATTCACTGCTTCTTCCAAAGTGGATTTGAACGCTTCCACCAAGTGATGTGGCAGACGGCTTACCAAACCTACGGTATCCACCAGCATAACCTTTCTGCCATCCGGCAGAGTCAGCGCGCGGGAGGTAGGGTCAAGGGTCGCAAAGAGCATATCTTTTGCCAAAACACCAGCATCTGTCAGAGTGTTCAGCAAGGTGGATTTACCTACGTTGGTGTAACCAACGATAGCAACAGAAATAACACCGTCTTTCTTACGACGCTGATGCAGCAAATCACGGCGCTGTTCCAGTTCTTCCAGCTGCTCCTCCAGGTTATGGATACGGCGGCGGATGTGACGGCGGTCGCTTTCCAACTTGGTTTCACCAGGACCTCTGGTACCGATACCACCACCCAAACGGGACAGGCTGGTACCCATACCCATCAGTCGTGGCAGACGGTAGCGCAGCTGCGCCAGCTCGACCTGCAGACGACCTTCGCTGCTGCGGGCACGCTGTGCAAAAATGTCCAGAATCAGTGTGGTACGGTCGATGACCTTTGTTTCCAGCTGTTTCTCTACATTTTTCTGCTGAGCTGGAGAAAGCTCGTTATCGAAGATAACCGCATCGATTTCGTGAGCCTGAACAAACTCAGTCAGTTCCAGCAGACGTCCGGAACCCAGTACTGTTGCAGGGTCGAAAGAATCTTTCTTCTGGATCACACGGCTCACGACCTGTGCACCCGCAGAAGCTGCCAGCTCCTGCAGCTCATCCAAAGAGCGTTCTGCATCATATTCACCGGTATCGACGCAAACCAAAACGACTTGCTCTACCCGTTCTTCATTTTCGTACATATTGAAATTCTCCTCTATTCTTCTTTATGCTGCATCTTCCACACTGCAGTCCACCAGTGCCATGCATTCACCCTGACTGTCAGACCAGCTGACCAGAACATAGCGCTCGGTTGCTCCGTGAACTGCAAAGCGGTCACCCTGTGCACTGAGAACATGACGTTCTTCTTCCCCATCTACGGCTGACAGCAGCAGCTCATTGCGATATTCCATCCCTTTGCTCCAGATCAACAGCTGATCCATGCTGCAAAGGTACACATTTTCATTGGTTGCGTGAGTCCAGTCCTGTGTCACAAATTCACGGCTCAGCACATTCATTGCTGTGTAACTTGTTTTTCCACGGGTCAGCAGTGTCTGCTCATCCGGATAGGAAAAACTGTCGATGACAGCGAATTCGTCCACATAGTCTTTGAATGTACCGTTCATCAAATTGAAAACACTAAAGCCTACCCATTTATCCACTTCGCCACGAAGCAGAATTGGGCAAACGATGAGTTTTCCGTTGTTCATCAACTGCGGTGCTGCATAAACAGCAGTCATGCCTTCCTCGTTCGGCAGGTTTTTATCTTCCTCCGAATTCAGATTCAGCAGCTTGTTCAGACGCTCATGACGCAGCAGGATAGAGTGTTTCTTTCCTGCCTGATTGCTGAGCACAACGCCTTCATCCGACACATAAACCAACAGATTCTGAATGTAATCCACATCAAAGAGCGGCTCATTGATACCTGTGATCTGCTTTTCTTTTACGCTCTGCGGCAAGCTGAAATCCAATTTCAGATTATGATCGCTACTGCTTCGATAATGGATCGTATCTTCTGTCATAATGTAAAAATCATAACCGTCCAAATCGGTGCTGCGTACATCCAATGCTTTTTTCGGAATCGCAAATCGCTGTACAGTTCTGCCGGTTTTAACATTGATGATCTCAAACAGACTGCCTTCCATAGATGGACTGTCCAGTTCCAGCACCAGCTGATCCCCATACTGCAGCATTCGTTTCAGCGTATAAGTACCGTCCATGATTCCCTGTGTCAATTCGCTTTCTGTCAGCAGCTGATACTTTCCGTCGATGGACATCACATTTTCATATTCCCAGCTTTCCAGCAGTTCCATCATGGCCGGATAGGTGGTTTTATCATAGATATACTGACCCATCATTCCATCTTCCTCGATTTGAACGAAGGTATGGGTTTCTTTTTCGCTGTCCACCCACTGAGTCACATAAATATCGTGAATTTCCCGTTCACCGATGATCTGTAGGTAGAGACAGTCGCTCAAATCCACCGCAGCGGTGTAGCGCAGGACCGTAAAGTTCTGGCAGAGGAAGCCTCCGATCTCCTCCAACAGTGCCGGAGTCAGATCTGTTTTTACGCTGCTGTCCTCTTTTAAGCGTGCTGCTGTAGACAGCGGTGCCTGCAGATTGTCCTTCAAGCGGCGAAGCAGCAGATTGGAATCCACCAAACTTGCCTGTTCTTTTTGAGGCGCTTCGACTTCCGGCTGAGGTTCCAGCGGCAGTTCTTCCTGCACAGGTTCCTCCGGAAGTTCCGGTTCCTCAGGTTCTTTCTGACAGGCAGCTAAGCTAAGTACCATCACTCCTGTCAAAAGGGCTGCAATTGCCCGTTTCCATTGTTTCATATCGTTCCCTTTCGGTTCTACTCTTCATTCTCCAAAGCAGCCCAACGTTTCGCGCGGGATACTGCTTTCTCCCAACCTTTCAGCAGATGGGCACGTTCCTGTGCATCCATAGAAGGCTGGTAGTTTCTATCCAATGTCCACTGATGACGGATATCATCGGTGCTGTTCCAAATACCCACAGCCAAACCTGCCAGATATGCTGCACCTAAGGCGGTGGTTTCCCGAATTTTCGGACGGCAAATCTCCCGTTCCAAAATATCAGACTGGAACTGCATCAGGAAGTTATTCGCTGATGCACCGCCGTCTACTTTCAGCACTCGAATCGGTACACCGGTGTCAGATACCATTGCAGACAATACATCATTGGTCTGGTATGCAATGGATTCCAACGCCGCACGGATGATGTGATTGCGGTTACTGCCGCGGGTCAGGCCGAAAATACTGCCTCTGGCATACATATCCCAATGGGGAGCACCCAAGCCTGTAAACGCAGGAACAAGAAATACGCCGCCGTTATCTTCCACTTTTTGCGCAAAGTATTCGGAATCAGCAGATTCGGTGATAAAACGCATTTCATCCCTCAGCCACTGGATCACCGCACCGCCTACAAAGATGGAACCTTCCAGTGCATACTGTACCTTATCCTTTAAACCGATGCCGATCGTTGTTACCAAACCATTCTTGCTCAAAATCGGTTTATCGCCGATGTTCATCAACAGGAAGCAGCCTGTTCCGTATGTATTTTTTGCGTCACCCTCGGAAAAACATACCTGTCCAAAAAGAGCCGCCTGCTGGTCACCTGCTGCACCTGCGATCGGTACCTGCACACCGGAGATGTTGGTGTGTCCATACACTTCGGATGAGGAGCAGACTTTCGGCAAAATCGAACGAGGAATGTCCAAAATCTCCAACAGTTTCTCATCCCAATCCAAGGTATGGATGTTGAACAGCATGGTTCTGGATGCATTGGTGTAGTCTGTCACGTGAACTTTTCCGCCTGTCAGCTTCCAAATCAGCCAAGTATCCACGGTACCGAAGAGCAGATCACCTGCTTCTGCTTTGGCTCTTGCTTCCGGAACATTATCCAAGATCCATTTGATTTTTGTGGCAGAGAAGTAAGCATCGATCAGCAAACCGGTGGTTTCACGAATATAATCGCTCCATTCAGCTGCTTCCAGCTCATGACAAATCTCTGCGGTACGTCTGCACTGCCATACAATGGCATTGTAAATCGGACGGCCGGTCTGTTTATCCCAAAGAATGGTGGTTTCTCGCTGGTTGGTAATACCGATCGCAGCGATTTCCTCCGGATCAATATCGCTCTGCGCCAGTGCTTCCATCAGCACACCATACTGAGAGGAATAGATCTCCATTGGGTCATGTTCCACCCACCCGGATTTTGGGTACAGCTGGGTAAATTCTTTCTGCGCCACTTTGACGATATGCTGATCTTTATCAAAAATAATCGCACGGGAACTGGTCGTACCCTGATCTAAGGCGATGATATATTTCTTCTCCATGCTGCGACCTCCTTTTCTTCGTGCAGAAGTACACACGATAACATAATATATTATACCACAAACCTGCGGTCAATAAAGAATTTCCTGACAAATTCTTTTTAAAGCTTTTGTTAAAACCCATTCTTTTGGGACAAAATAAGAACAAACCAGCGTCAGGAGGTATTGTATGACTGCCAAAGAATATCAATCAGCGGCTCAAAAAGCCGTTCCTCATTCCAAATCTTACCGAAATATCCCCATGGCCTTTCTGGTCGGCGGCTCACTCTGTGTGTTGGGACAGTTTGTGATCAACCTTGCCCTCTCCTTTGGTTTAGAGAAGGATCTTGCATCTGCCTGCGGTTCCATTTCTCTGATCCTGCTTTCCGCTGTGCTGACCGGTATGAATGTTTACGACAACATCGCCAAACATGCCGGAGCCGGCACTTTAGTTCCTATTACGGGTTTCGCCAATTCCATGGTATCTCCCGCCATGGAATTTAAAAGGGAAGGTTACATTTTAGGTTTGGCAGCAAAAATGTTTTCCATTGCCGGACCGGTCTTGGTCTATGGCATCTCTGCATCTGTTCTCTATGGCATTATTCTTGTACTAATGGGGTGAAAACATGGCAAAACGAATAGGACGATACACAGTTCAACTGGAAAGACCCTTGTCCATTATCGGCTATGCTGCCGCCGGCAGTCGTAAAGAAGCACAGGGTCCTCTTGGCAAATACTTTGACTGCATCAACGATGATTCCACGTTCGGGGAGAAAACATGGGAGAAAGCAGAGAGCGCCCTGCAGAAATGTGCGGTAAACAAGGCCATCAAAAAAGCCGGTATCACCCCCGGTGATATCGATCTCATGTTTGCCGGTGACCTGCTGAATCAGTGCATAGGCTCCACATACGGAGCCCGTCAGCTGGGGATTCCTTATTTGGGTTTGTATGGAGCTTGCTCCACCATGGCAGAAAGTTTGCTCTTGGCTGCCCTCATGACAGAAACAGGCCTTGCAAGCCGCTGTTTGGCGGCAACTTCTTCCCACTTTTGTTCCGCGGAACGTCAGTTTCGCTTTCCTTTGGAATATGGCGGCCAACGAACTCCCAGTGCTCAGTGGACAGTCACCGGTGCGGGTGCCTGCGTAACTGCTCTGCAAAGTGGTCCGCCTTACGTCCGTGCTGTTACTGTTGGTACCATTGAAGATTACGGCATTTGCGACATCAACAACATGGGTGCAGCTATGGCACCTGCGGCGGCAGCCACACTGCTGCACTACTTTTACGATACTGAAACTACCGCCAATGATTTCGATTTGATCCTTACCGGCGACCTGGGTATGATCGGTTCACAGCTGCTGCATCAGCTGATGGACGAAGCCAAACTCCCCATCACTGCCAATCACAAAGACTGCGGGCTGCTGATTTACGACCGACTGGAACAGGATGTCCATGCCGGAGGTTCCGGCTGTGGCTGTGCAGCCTCTGTGCTTTGCTCCTATATTTTGCCGCAGCTGCAGGACGGTCGCCTGCAGGATGTTTTGTTCATGGCCACCGGAGCTATGATGAGTCCGACCAGTGTTCAGCAGGGAGAAAGCATCCCCGGTGTTGCACATTTGCTGCACCTGTCCCATCATTTTGAAAAGGAGGAATGCTCATGCTGACCGATTACCTTTGGGCTTTTCTCGTAGGCGGAACGATTTGTGCGGTCGGTCAGCTTCTGATCGACTATACCAAGTTGACTCCGGCACGAATTTTGGTTTCTTACGTGGTCGCTGGCGTGGTGCTCGGAGGATTAGGCCTATACCAGCCTCTCCTCGACTTTGCCGGTGCTGGAGCAAGCATTCCTCTTACCGGCTTTGGCGCATTGCTTGCCAAAGGCGTCCGTGAGGCTGTTGCCGAACAAGGTCTTTTCGGAGCCTTTTCAGGGGGTCTGACTGCCAGTGCTGCCGGAATCACGGTCACAATCTTTGCTGCGCTGATCGTAGCCTTTCTTTCCAAATCCAAAGATAAATCATAGAAAAACGGCTCGTTTTGCAAACGAGCCGTTTATTTTTATCTTAATATTACTCTACGTTGTGACGGATATAGTCTACCACGCCCACATTTTCCCCTCTGCGGGTATAAACGCGAGGTACACGCTTACCGATAATGCACATGATTTCATAATGCACTGTATCGGACAGACGAGCGATTTCTTCCATGGTGATTCGTTTATCGCCATCCTGTCCAACGATGGTCACTTCCATACCTTCTTTTGCTTCCGGGATGTCGCTGACATCCAAAAGCAGCTGGTCCATGCAGACACGGCCAACGATTTTTGCATACTGACCGTTGAGCAGCATTTTTCCTCGGTTGGAAAGAGAACGGTGATAGCCGTCCGCATAACCTACCGGCAAGGTCGCCAAACGCATAGCACGTGGTGCAGTATAGGTTCTTCCGTAGCTGATTTTAGAACCTGCTTTGACGTCTTTGACCATGGCAATAACTGCCTTCAGCTCCATGACCGGTTTCAGGTCGATTTTACCCTGACAAGCCTTATCCGGGACCAAACCGTACAGCAGAATACCGGCACGCACCATGTCCCAGTGATATTCCGGATAGTTTACGATACCACCGGAATTGCAGCAGTGATGCACGGAGAAGTAAATTCCTTCCTCCTCCAAGCGGTCGTTGATAGTTTTAAACTGCTCAAACTGCTGATGAGTATAATCGATGGATGGGTCGTTGTACTCATCGGCGCTGGAGAAGTGGGTGAAGATACCGTCGCAGCGCAGGTTCGGGAAGGAACAGGTCGCTTTAATTTCCTGAACAGCCTCTTCCATGTTGCTGCAATCGAAGCCGATACGTCCCATACCGCTGTCCACCTTGATGTGACATTGAACCGTAACATCCTGTTTTTCCGCTTCCTCCTGCAGCTGTCGTGCGTAGTCCATGGAATAAACCGTTTGGGTGATGTTATATTCGCAGAGCTGTTTCGCCTTACCTGCCGGGGTCATGCCCAACACCAAAATCGGATGGAAAATACCCTGAGTACGCAGGGACATTGCTTCATTGATATTGGATACTGCAAACCAGTTGACACCCAGTTTGATCAGCTCATCCGCAATAAATTTATCGCCATGACCGTAGGCATCTGCTTTGACTACTGCCATGATCATGCAGCTCGGACGCAGTTTCTTCCGGATCTCCTTTACATTGTGGGCTACATTGTCCAAGTTGACCACTGCCCAGCTTCTTCTCAGATAATTGATCACTCTGCTTCTCTCCTTACTCGTTGCAATTCATATATTTATGATACCGCAAAAACAAAAGTGTGACAACCGAATTTTGTAAAACTTTTTGAAACAGCAAAAGAAAAACAGCACAGTGTTCCTGTGCTGTTTGCTCTTATTTTGCCAGTTTGTCGATCAGCTCCACCAGCTCATTGATTTTTTCCTCGCCGTCTTCACTGTTCAGTGCTGCCTGAACGCAGCCCTTCATATGTGCTTTGAGGATCTCTTTGTTGGCTTTGCGGAGAATTGCTTCGGTAGCCATGACCTGATTGCTGAT
>JAZQXX010000216.1:0-1957 GCA_045633085.1 Negativibacillus sp.
AAGGATTACGATGATGAAGATGAATTTCTGGAAGCTTTGGAAGAAGCCAAAACTGCGTGGCGAAATGATTATGCAGTGGAGAGCATCGAATATGATGTGGAAAAAGCGAAGCATATTCTCAGAAAAGCAGACGTAGAATAGGAGGATAGCATGAAGAAAAACATCGATCGACTTCTTTCGTGGCTGATGGCTGCGATGATGGTCTTTAGCATGGCAGCTTGCGGTGATGATATTGAAGATCTGCCGGTCATCGAAAATACACCAGAAGTTTCCGTTGAGCATACGGTGGAAGAACCAAAAGAACCTCTGCCGACAGAAACGCCAAAAGAAGAACCTCAGAAAGAGCAGGAGAACCCAGTCATTCCTGAAACTCAGCCAATTACAGAAGCAAAGAAAGAAGAAACTGCTCCAAGTGAGGAGAAAAAGTCTGACGAAAACACAGAGAAATCGGAAGAGCAGTCTAAGCCAAAGGAAGAAACTTCCGTGCAGCAGATACCTGTCAACTCAAGCTTCTCTGCACATTTTATTGATGTAGGACAGGCCGATGCAGCTCTCGTGGAATGCGATGGTCACTATATGTTGATCGATGGCGGCAACAAAGCAGATTCAAGTCGCATCTATTCTGTGCTAAAATCTGCCGGAGTTAGTCAACTTGATATGGTTGTTGGTAACCATGCTCATGAAGATCATATTGGTGGTTTGCCGGGTGCATACAACTATGCTGATGTTGATTTGACTCTCTGTCCGGTAAAATCCTACGACAGTAATGCATTTGCAGATTTTGCAAAATATGCAGGAAGTATCACCATACCAAAAGTGGGTGACAGCTACAAACTTGGTAGTGCTGACGTAAAGATTCTCGGTGTAAACGGTGGCAGTGAGCCGAATGACACTTCCATCGTGCTGAAAATTACATATGGGGAAACATCTTTCCTCTTTACCGGTGACGCCGAACGAGAGGCAGAGCAGGCGATTTTGAACTCCGGAGCTGATCTGTCTGCAACTGTACTGAAAGTGGGACACCACGGTAGTGACACAAGTACGACCTACCCGTTCCTGCGAGAAATCATGCCGGAATATGCGATCATCTCAGTTGGCAAAGGCAACAGCTACGGCCATCCTACCGATGCAACATTGAGCCGCCTCCGTGACGCAGGAGTAAAGATTTATCGCACCGATTTGAATGGCGATATCAAGGTTACCTCTGATGGTAAGACAGTATCTGTCAGCGCAGCAAAAACTGCTTCCAATGATGCGATCATGACAGCGGGCAGCACGGTGACAACTTCCAAACCAGCAGAAACAAGCAAGCCAGCAACGTCTGCACCAGCGGAAACCAATAAGCCGGCTACACAAACGCCAGTGGTACCACCAGCAGAAACGAAACCAAAAGAAGAAACAGCAACACCTACTCCAACAGGTAAGGATTACGTGCTGAATACAAACACGAAAAAGTTCCACTATCCAAGCTGTAAAAGTGTAAAGCAGATGAGCGATAAAAACAGAAAAGATGTCAATGCTGCTCGAGCTGACATTATTGCAGAGGGATATGTTCCATGTAAAAACTGCAATCCGTAGAGCATAATAATGGGCGTCCTTCGCCTTATCAACAGAAAAGCGGATCAATGAACACCACCGATACTCTTGGAGTAACAGGTGGTGTTTTTTTGCGAAAGCACGTGAACCTCTGCCAAATCTATGCAAATACGCAGTATATATTGCAATTTCCGCTTAACAGGTTACAATATAGATAGAGGGATAAAGAGGATTCAAGAGCGCATTTTATCATGATGGGAGCTTGTTTTTATGAGATACGATGTTATTATTATCGGTGCAGGACCCGGCGGTATTTTTGCTGCCTACGAGTTGATGATGCAGCAGCCGGGAATGAAAGTTGCTGTGTTCGAAGCAGGACATGCTTTGGACAAACGCCATTGTCCCATTGACGGAGAAAAGG
>JAZQXX010000217.1:0-3596 GCA_045633085.1 Negativibacillus sp.
TTGCCACAGTGCATTTTCCTCGCTATAATAAGCTCGTACCTCAGCGATTGAGGCAACAGCTTACTATTCTTAGGAGGAATCTTTCATGAAAAGAACCGTATCCCTTTTGCTTGCACTGTGCGCTGTATTCAGCATTAACCTGAGCACATTAGCACTGGAAACTGACAATAACGATAACAGCCATAACATCATCACTGAAATCAATAGTGGCTTGAGCCTGTCCGCAGATGAAAACGGCCGCACTCTTTCCGGTCTGCTGACTCCAAACCAGACCCTGCGTTTTCCGATTTTGCTCAACGGTCAGACCATCACCTCTGCCGATTTAGAAAATTTGCGTCTTCGTATCGAAACCAAAGACGGTCGCTCTGCTGTCAGCTCCATCAGAATTATAGAGGACGATAATGGCTATGTACTGGAAATCAAAACTCTCTCCGGCTATCCGACCAATCAGGTCACATACGAGGGACAGCTGACTCTCCTCAACAAAAAAACCGGCGAAGAAATCCATCGCTTTCCGCTGAATTTCTCTGTCGGTTATCACAGCGTTTCTAATGAAGCAGTAGAATCTGCAAAAGACGGCAGCTACCTCTTTGTAGATGCTGAAACTCCGGTCATCACAGACAAACAGTTTAACGAGATTGACCGTCAGCTCAATGGTGATAAGCTCATTCTCTCCGGCAACGGTTGGACATATGAAGTTCGTGTGACCGAGCAACCAGCAGTTAACATGATCTACAACGAACGTCCTATGATGGAAATCGTCAAACAGTTTGATGGGCAGGAATTTAAATTCCTTTCCTTCCCTGCAGGACCTGTGTTCGACTTCACAGGTACCCTCAGCATTGACGTTTCCGACGTCATCGATGAATACGAAGAACTTCATCTTTACAGCTACTACAACGGCAAGCTGAACAAAGTATGGACTGCCCTCAATGAAGAAGATGAAACTCTCAGCTTCAAAACCAAGTATTTCGGTCATCTGGTTCTGACTGACAAGGAAATCAAAGATGGTACTGTGATCCACTGTGAGGACAATACCACCACACCTTCTCAGCCTTCTGGCGACAAAGTAAATCCAAACACCGGTGCATAATTAAAAAGGACGGCTTCTCAGCCGTCCTTTTTGCTCTTTAGTAAACGCGGAATACTCGTCCTTCTTTGCGAGGAATTACGGTTTTGTTTTCTACTTCAGGGTAACCCAGGATGCAGTGACCGATACCTACGTACTCACCTTCAACACCCAAGGATTTCAGCAGTTCTTTGCCTTCTTCATCTTCGAAAGCTTCTTTTGCACGATGGATCCAGCAGCTGCCCAATTCAAGGGAATGAGCTGCCAGCATCATGTTGCCAAGAACAAGGCTGCCATCATGAACAGCGGTGCCCATTTCTTTTGGAGCCAAAACAGCCAAAACAACAGGTGCATTGTAGAATGGATCTTCGCGGTGCATCATGTCATATTTGGAGTTCAGGCGACAGAGTTTATCGCGGGTCGCTTTGTCGGATACTGCGATAACGATCGGTGCCTGTTTACCCATTGCACTGGCAGCAAACAAACCTGCTTCCACAACCTGCTCGATCAGTTCCTGTGGAACTGCATCGCTTTTGTATTTCTTGCAGCTTCTTCTGTGCTGGATTGCGCTTAAAATCTCATTCATTGTTATTCCCCCGTTTCATTATTCAAAAGGCCACCTGTAAGAACAGATGGCCGCTGATGCTATTTCAGTTTTTCCTCAAAGAGCTGTTTGCCTTCCTGATAGTCACCCATCAGTACTGCCAACAGGGTCTTATAGAGAAGCAGTGGGTCTGCGTAGATACGTTCGCGAATCTCCACACACTCATCCTCACTTGGAACAAAGACGCTCAAATCCATCAAATCGGTACCAATGTCTTTCATTTTCATGGTTAGAAGATAGCCGTCTTCTACCGCATGATAACGAACTTCGGTTTCTTCCAGCTGAGCCTGCATGCGAATCAGCTCACGAGCAGCTTCCACTGTTTTTTCACGAACAGTAAGCGGCAGCGTATGATGGAAGGTCTGAGCCATGGCTTCGCCGATCTCGCTGAGTCCAAGAACCGTTTCACCGTCTTCGTTCTGAGCAGAGAATACATGCTCTGTTTTCTGCAGTTCGCTGACTGCTTCTACAAATTCGAAGTAATTGACAAAGCCGGTCTTCTGCAGGATCTCATTGACCTGATCAAAAGACAAAGGCTGTTCGATTTTTTTCAACAAGAAACAAATGAGGATCTTTACCTCAAAGTCATTGGTCAAACCACCCGGCTCAATTCCGCCGACAAATGCATTAAAATTCATGGCATTTCTCCTCCTTCCGTGAGGATATACAAATCTAAGTATATTTTACAATAAAATTTTCCACTTGAAAAGGGGGATTTGGTGAAAATATAAGTAAAATATGCAAAAAGAGCAGGATGTTTCCATCCTGCTCCCAAAAATTATTTCATCTGATTCATGAAGAGGCTTGCAAGGATCTTCATACCCAGTTTGGTGGATTCGATATCGATCCATTCTTCGCGGGTGTGAGCGCCTTTGCCCTTATAAACGCCGAAGCAAACTGCAGGAATACCCATGTTGTGTGGGATGTTGCAGTCAGTGGAACCTGCATGAGCAGTCATTTCCACACCGTGAGCTTTACCGCAAGCTTCCATTTCTTCGCAGATTGGAGCCATATCAACGCCTTCTGCCATACATGGACGGTCGCCTACCATGTTTACATCAACACTGATGCCCATATTGCGGTACATTGCGATGACAGTGTCAAAGAATTTGTCCATATATTCCATGCCGCGGATATCGTCAGAACGATATTCGTAGAGCATAGTACATTTCTGAGCGATACTGTTGACAGTGGTACCGCCTTCGATGACGCCTACATTGTAGGTGGTCTTACCAAAGTCCGGAGCCTTGATGCTGTAGAAGCTGTCGATCATTTTTGCCATGTAGTGGATCGCATTGCGGTTGCCGAAGGCACCGTAGGAATGACCACCTTCGGTTTCGATGGTGATTTCATAGCGTTTGGAGCCTACTGCTTTGTTAGTGTAGCTGTCCAAACCGCCGTCGATAGCAAACCATTTGGTGATGCGGTCGCCGTAATCTTTCATCAGCTGACGGGTACCTTTCAGGTTGCCCAAACCTTCTTCGCAGGAGTTGAATACGAAGAGCAGACCTTTCTGAGGCTGCAGGTCCATTTCGATAGCCATTGCTGCCATCTGCAGCAGTGCAATGATATTAGCAGTGTCGTCACCGATACCAGGTGCGAAATATTTGCCGTCTGCTTCATGGAATGGCAGCGGTTCCATATCAGGGAACACAACATCCAGATGCGCATTGAATACGGTCAGTTCATTGCAGCCTTCTGCATGGAATGGGAATACAACGTTTTTCGCTTCATCAATGATAACGCCAGTAGCACCGTGACGTTCCAGCCATGCTTTTACCCACACTGCACGCTGATCTTCAAAGTGAGATGGTGCAGGAATCTGTGCCAGCTCCTTCAAGTCGTTCAGATATTCTTCTCTATGCTGTTCCAGCCATGCCAGAACCGCCTGATTCAGTTCTTTCATAAAATAACGCTCCTTTC
>JAZQXX010000218.1:0-9236 GCA_045633085.1 Negativibacillus sp.
CCGGACATACCGGTGATCACAATAAATTGCATACAACTCCCTCTTTTCTTCTACAAAACCACTTATAAATTATCCATCGAATTTTCAAAAACGTTAGGCAGCAGCTGATAAATATTACAGCCACACAGCTGATCAAAATAGTTTTTCAGCTCCATATATGCTCGCCATTTTTTCAGTGTAAAATCCGGAAGCCCGTGACGTAATGCGACATCGACCAGCCTTTTCTCCATAATGCAGGCGCCGTTTGGCAGCGAAATTGCATCACAGAGCTGAATCAAGCGATCATAATCATCGTACTGTGCGCTTTCCAAAAAGCTGCGTAGAAATTGAAGCTGCTCTTCTGTACAATCATAGGTTCCAACAAAAATAGAGGCATCTTTGATTGGGAAAGAGTGGCTCAAACAAATACGGGCTGCATCGTTTTCTGCAAGAGAAAGCATGTAATCATGGCCATCAAAAACATGACGAATTCCTGTTACGCCTTCTCTGCGTCCAATGTCATGGAGCAGACCCAATACAGCCGCTTTTTCTGGATCCATGTTATGAACTCTTTCGGCAATCAGACGAGCATTATTGGCAACAGAATAGCTGTGTTGTTCCCATGGTCCAGGATTACGGAGTACTGCTTCTTTCAAAAGCTTCTCTGCTTCCTGAAATGTCATGAATACAGCCTCCTTATTTTCCCCAAAATTCTACTTCAGTTTCCAGTACGTAACCAAACTTTTCTTTTACTTCTTCTCGAACGATAGCGATCAGATCTAAAATATCCTGACAGCTTCCCTGCTTGTCATTGACAAGGAAACCTGCGTGTTTTTCGCTGATGCAAGCTCCACCCACACGGCGTCCTTTCAAGCCGCACTGATCGATCAAGGCAGCTGCAAAAGCACCTTCCGGACGCTTGAATGTGCTGCCTGCACTTGGATGTTCCAACGGCTGTTTATCACGGCGTTTGAACATCACGTCATCCATGATGGCTTTGATTTCTTCTTTTTTGCCTTCTTTCAGCTCAAAGCAAGCTTCCAGAATCACATATTCTTTTCCGCAGAACATGCTGTGGCGGTAAGACAGATCCAACTGCTCTGCAGGAAGTTTCTGAATTTCCAGATTTTCATCCAGATAGCTGACCCATTTGAGGCAGTCTTTTACTTCACCGCCATAAGCACCGGCATTCATGTAAACAGCACCGCCGACAGAACCTGGAATTCCATAAGCAAATTCCAGACCGCTTAATTCCTGTTCCAGTGCGAACTGGCAAAGTGAAAACAGATTTTCTCCTGCCCAAGCAATCAACTGGTTACCTTCGCGGTGAATGTGATTCTTAGGCTCAAGATGGAGCACCAAACCCTCCACACCGGCATCAGATACCAGCAGATTGGAACCCTTACCCAAAATGTGCACCGGAATTTCCAACTGACGGGCAAGGCTCAGCAGCTCTGCACAAGCTTCGCTGCTCTGCACATTGACAAACAATTCAGCAGGTCCTCCTGCACGGAATGTCGTGTGCTTTTTCATCGGTTCCTGCTGTGTATATGTGCAGCCGAAGCGTTCACAGCAGTCAATGAGTGTATTGATTTGTTCTTTCGTCAAGTCCACTCAAACCTTCTTTCATCAAGATATCGTTGAATGAAAGGAGCGGGAAAAATCCTGCTCCTTTCTATGGATTGTATCAAATTTCAGTTTGGCTTATTCAGCCATGCCCAGATTTGCCAGCAGATCTTTTGCTGCATTATAACCCAGTTTCTTCGCACGGTTGTTCATAACAGCTACCTCGATGATAACTGCCAGATTTCGACCGGAAGTAACAGGTACAGTCAGGCATGGGATGTGGAGACCAAGAATCTCCATGGTTTCTTCGTCCAGACCCATACGGTCATATACTTTAGTTGGATCCCAGTTTTCCAGACGAACGACCATATCCAATTTCTCACTGGATTTAACGGAGCTGATACCGAACAGATGGCGGGTATTTACGATACCAACACCGCGCAGTTCCATAAAGTGACGAATGTTTTCTGGGGACTGACCAACCAAGGTACGGTCAGATACGCGGCGGATTTCTACCGCGTCATCCGCAACCAGACGGTGACCGCGTTTCAGAAGCTCGATCGCGGTTTCGCTTTTACCTACGCCGCTTTCACCCATGATCATAACGCCTTCGCCGTAAACTTCCATCAGTACGCCGTGGCGGGTGATACGAGGAGCAAGTTCAACGTTCAGCAGGGACATGATAGAGGACATCAAACCGCAAGGAGTCTGAGTGCAGCGGAAAACAGGACGTTCATATTTTTTCGCCAGTTCGATGATGTACTCAGGTTCAGCTGCGCCGTTACAGAAAACCAAAGCAGGAATATCATGGCTCAGGAACAGTTCCATGGTGTTGTGCTGCTGCTCTGGAATGAAGGTCTGCAGATAGTCCATTTCGGAGTTACCGAAAATCTGCATACGTTCTGGCTGGAAACCTTCATAGAATCCGCTGAGCTGCAGACCTGGACGGTTAACTTCCGGAGAAGTTACAAACAGTTCAGTCAAATCTTTTGGCAGGTAAATTGGATCCAGCTTCAAGGATTTTACCAGTTTATCAAGAGACACTTTATATTTCTTTTGGTTCATTTTATCCTCCATTTCCCCGAAATCTCCCTTGTTTCAAGCGATAGTCGGCGAATATTTGGCATTTTGTGTTGCTATATATAGATACTAACATTATATCATTTTTTTCCGAAAAGCTCAACGGAAAGTTGCCGGAAATCCGAACAAGTTCTGCCTGAAAAAACAAAAGAGTCCGCATTTCAGCGAACTCTTTCCTGCATAATGATTTAATTCTCGTTAAAACTACTGTCAACCAATTTCCCTGCTGCCTGTGCAAAGAAGTTGCTGAGCTGACAGAGCTGCAGCACCAATGCGGCATTGTTGCTGACATCCAATTTTTCTGCGAGCACCGCCGCAAAATCGGCGGTCAAACTTCTCTGCTCATCAGCTAAGCAAAGGATGGATTCCAGCGTATTTTCGCAGTTTTCCTCGTCCATCAAACTGGTGGTCACCGCTTTGATCTGTTCCATCGTCAGAACGGATTTCATGCGGCAGATCATAAGGATCTGCAAAATCTGTTCTCTGCTGTATTTTTTTCCCTTAATTGGACGCAGCATTTTTTCCTTGCTGTAGTTGTTGACCATGGATTTTGTCAAAGCCTGTTCTTCCATTGTGCCTGTGGAAAACAGAGTAAGGATCTGATCGATATATAAACTAAGCTGTGGGATCTGTTCTGATTTCAGATAAGGCTGCGCAGACAGCTCTGTGAACAGTTCCTGTAAAACATCATGGTTCATGGTTAACTCCCCTTTCATCACAAGCATACTATATTTTAATTAAAATTACAATACCTCTTGATATTTCTTCATAAAGCGATTATAATAATATTATTAAGTAGTATTGCATACTACATCTTGTGATTTAAGGAGGTATTTTATGTACCATCTCTTCTCGAAAGCTCGTGAACCAGTGAACAGCTACACTCATTTTTTAGGTGTGCTCTTCGCGATCGTCGCGGCTGTCCTGCTGCTTAGTTTGACCATCGGTGTGAATTTCACAACCACTACATTGGCTTCTGTATTGATTTTTTGCCTGTCAATGGTTCTTCTCTACGGAGCCAGCAGCTGGTACCACTACTCCAATGGCACCGAGAAGGTATTAGCTCGCTTGCGCAAACTGGACCATGCCATGATTTACGTATTGATCGCAGGCAGCTACACTCCGATCTGCTTGAAATATATGGGCGGCAATAAAGGAATCCTCTTCTCTTTGGTGCTTTGGCTGGTTGCCTTGATCGGTTCCATCGTTAAACTCTGCTGGATGAGTGCCCCACGTTGGCTGTCTACCGCTTTCTATTTACTGATGGGCTGGAGCATCCTTTTTGATTGGCACAGCTTAACGCTTCTGCCTTCCGGTGCGGTGGCACTGCTCTTATGTGAAGGCATCAGCTATTCCATCGGCGCTGTGTGTTACATCATCAAGAAACCGAACATTTCCAAAATCTTCGGTTTCCATGAGATTTTCCACCTGTTCATTCTACTCGGTACCCTGTTCCACTTCCTGACAGTGCTACTCTATGTTGTATTGTAAAAAAAGGACCCTTTCGGGTCCTTTTTTATTTTGGATCTAATCGATTGATCAACTGACGATACACATACCAAAGCAGTACATCCGCAGCGATCCATGCGGCTGGTCCTGCAGCACAGACTGCAGTGAAACCATAGATTTTTACAAAGAAGATACCTACCGCAGCTCGTGCGACCAGTTCAAACACACCGGCTGCCATTGCAGGAACCGTATAACCCATGCCCTGAATCGCATTTCTCAGAACCAACAGATACACCAAACATGGGAAGAACAGTAAGTTCCAAAGGAAGTATTCATTCATCAGTGCAAAGATCTCTACCTCAGCAGAATCTAAGAAGAGCAAGCCCACAGTCGGACCGGTGAAGTAAACCATCACCGCACAAACGACGGATAAAACGATCGCCAAAACCGTACCTTGACGAACACCGATTCGTACTCGATCCATTCGTCCTGCACCGATGTTCTGTCCGCAGTAGGTAGCCATGGTAATGGCCGGAGCATCCAGCAAACACTGGAAAATACCCTTGCTTCGGTCTGCGGCAGTAATGGCTGCAACTGCTGCAGAACCCAAAGTATTGGTCGCACCCTGAAGAATCGCACAGCCAACTGCTGTAATGGAAAACTGCAATCCCATCGGTACCCCGATACTCAAATGGTTGTTCACATGCTCCATGCGAATCGGAATATTCTCTTTTGCCACATAAAGTGCAGGAAATTTCTTCGCAATGAAAATCAAGCACAGAATACCGGAAATCAGCTGACTGAGAATAGTTGCCCATGCTGCACCGGATACTCCCATGTGGAAAACAAGAATGAATACCAAGTCGAAAACAATGTTCAGCACAGATGAAATCACCAGAAAGACCAGCGGAGTTTTGCTGTCACCTAAGGCTCGCAGATAACTGCTTAGCAAGTTATAGAGCACCGTTGCCAGCGTACCCATAAAGATAACACGGATATAGTCACAGGCATCTGCAAAGATGTTTTCCGGCGTTTGCATGATACGCATGATCCACTCCGTACCTGCTACTGTAACGACGGTAATGATCATTCCTAATATCAAAGCTACCCAAGCACCGGTCGCAACGGAACGCTGCAATTCCTGTTCGTTTTTCGCACCGAAATACTGTGATACGGGAATCGAAAAACCACTGCACACACCGCTCATAAATCCAATGATCAAAAAGCTCAAAGAGCCTGTTGAGCCCACCGCAGCCAAAGCATCAACACCCAACGTACGTCCAACAATGACCGTATCTGCCATGCTGTATAGCTGCTGAAAAATCAAACCCAAAGCTGTTGGGATAGAAAATTGCAAAATCAGCTTCCACGGACTTCCCGTGGTCATATCACGAGTCACGAGCATTCCTCCTCACGCATTTCTAATTAAATTTATATCACTTTTCCGAAAGATTGGCAATTTCTTTTCTGCACAAATCGACAAAAAAGAAAAACCCGAATGCTCTCGCATTCGGGTTTTCATGGTGACCTACCGGAGATTCGAACTCCGGACACCCTGATTAAAAGTCAGGTGCTCTGCCAGCTGAGCTAGTAAGTCATCTCTTGTTTTGCGGTCTCTCGTTGACTGCTTGATTATTATAACTCACTATTCTGCAAATGTCAACACTTTTTTCGAAACTTTTTTAATTTTTTCAAAAAAATGTAGAGCCGGGGAAACCCGGCTCTAAAAATGCGGTTTATATTAGATTTCTACGATGTTAACCAGATCAATGTCAGTGATCTTCTTATTCATCTTCAGGGAGTCTGCCAGAGCGTTTGCAGTATCCAATGCGGTCAGACATGGGATAGAACGTTCTACTGCTTTACGACGCAGCTGAACGGAATGACGCTGTGGCTGACGACCTTTCTTAGAAGTGGAAATGATATAAGCCAGTTTACCGCTGTTGATCAGATCCATGATGTTTGGTTCGCCTTCATCGATCTTCTTCACGATGCTGGTTGCTACGAAGTTACGGTTCAGCAGAGATGCAGTACCGCCGGTAGCATACAGATCGTAACCGAGCTGTTCGAATTTCTCAGCGATTTTGATGATTTCCTGTTTATCGCTGTCACGTACGGAAATGAGAACGCCTTTACCTTTTGCGTCATCTTCCATCTTGTAACCAGCAGCTACGAGACCTTTGTACAGTGCTTCTTCGAAGGTTTTAGCAATACCCAGAACTTCACCGGTAGATTTCATTTCTGGACCGAGGTGAGTATCTACGTCATGCAGTTTTTCGAAAGAGAATACAGGAACTTTAACAGCAACATGGTCGCTTTCTGGGTACAAACCAACGCCGTAGCCCTGATCTACCAGTTTTTCACCGAACATCATGCGGGTAGCGATGTCAACCATTGGAACACCGGTAACCTTGGAGATGTAAGGAATGGTACGGGAAGAACGTGGGTTTACTTCGATTACATAAACGTCATCGTTATAAACAACGTACTGAATATTAACCAGACCAACTACTTTCAGCTCTCTTGCCAGTTTGCCGGTGTAGTCGATAAGGATACGTTTGATTCTCTGGGACAGGCTCTGTGCTGGGTATACGGAGATAGAGTCACCGGAGTGAACGCCTGCACGTTCGATGTGTTCCATGATACCTGGGATCAGGAAGTTTTCACCGTCGCAGATCGCATCAACTTCAACTTCTTTACCCATCATATATTTATCGATGAGTACCAGGTTGTCTTTCATGTGGCTGGTGATAACGTCCATGTATTCTTCAACGTCCTGAGTGTTGTAAGCAATGATCATGTTCTGACCACCGAGTACGTAGGAAGGACGGAGCAGAACTGGATAACCCAGTCTTTCAGCAACAACAACTGCCTGTTCTTTGGTGAGTACGGTTTCGCCCTTTGGACGAGGAATACCGCATTTCTCCAGCAAAGCGTCGAAGCGTTCACGGTCTTCTGCAGCGTCGATGCTGTCAGCGGAGGTACCGAGAATGTTAACGCCTTTGTCGTGGAGGTATTTGGTCAGTTTGATCGCAGTCTGGCCACCGAACTGAACAACAACACCGTATGGTTTTTCAGTTTCCAGAATGGAGTCAACATCTTCTGGAGTCAGTGGGTCGAAGTACAGACGGTTTGCAGTATCGAAGTCGGTAGAAACGGTTTCTGGGTTGTTGTTTGCAATAACTGCTTCATAACCCAGTTCTTTCAGTGCCCATACACAGTGTACAGAACAGTAGTCGAACTCGATACCCTGACCGATACGGATTGGACCGGAACCGAATACAAGGATTTTCTTCTTGTCGGTTTTATGTTCTTCGATGAACTGAGCCGCTTCGTTCTCTTCATCGAAGGTAGAGTAGAAGTAAGGAGTTTCTGCTTTGTATTCAGCAGCACAAGTATCTACCATTTTGTAGGTAGCGTATCTTGGTTTGGTTACTTTCTGGCCGGAGAATGCTTCGATGGTTTTGTTCAGGAAGCCCAGCTCTTTTGCACGGAGATATTTTTCTTCGGTCAGTTCGCCTTCAGCCAGAGTGCGTTCCATTTCGATCAGGTTGTACAGACGGGACAGGAACCAGTTGTCGATCATGGTGATGGAGTGAACTTCATCGATAGAGATACCTTTTTTCAGTGCCTGGTATACGCAGAAGATACGTTCGTCGTCGCAGTCATGGAGTTTTGCACGGAGTGCTTCTACGTCCATTGCTACGAATTTAGGCATGTTGAAGTCGTTCAGACCGAGTTCTACGGAACGAACTGCTTTCATCATAGCCTGTTCGAAGGAAGTACCGATGGACATAACCTCACCGGTAGCTTTCATCTGAGTACCGAGGGTACGTCTTGCGTAAACGAATTTATCGAATGCCCATTTAGGGAATTTAACTACCTGGTAGTCAACGGATGGCTCGAAGCAAGCGTAGGTGTTGCCGGTTACTGCGTTTACGATTTCGTCCAAAGTGTAGCCGATCGCGATTTTAGCAGCAACTTTAGCGATTGGGTAACCGGTTGCTTTGGAAGCCAGTGCGGAAGAACGGGATACACGAGGGTTAACCTCGATAACTGCGTATTCTTTAGAGGTTGGGTGCAGTGCGAACTGACAGTTACAACCACCTTCTACGCCCAGCTCTTCTACGATGTTCAGAGCAGCTTTTCTCAGCATGGAGAATTCTTCTGGGTTCAGAGTTACTGCTGGAGCAACTACGATAGAGTCACCAGTATGAACACCAACTGGGTCCACGTTTTCCATGGAGCAAACGGTGATGATGTTTTTCTTGGAGTCACGAATTACTTCGAACTCGATTTCTTTCCAACCGGAGATACATTTTTCAACCAGAATCTGAGTGATTGGAGAAAGACGCAGACCGTTGCTTGCGATTTCTTCGAATTCAGCCTGAGTGTAAGCGATACCGCCGCCGGTACCACCCATGGTGAATGCAGGACGGATGATAACTGGCAGACCGATTTCATTTACGAAATCCTGACCATCTTCCAAAGTTTCAACAACTCGGGATGGGATGCATGGTTCGCCGATAGCTTCCATGGTATCTTTGAAGATCTGACGGTCTTCTGCTTTATCGATGGTTTCCACGTTGGAACCCAGCAGTTTTACGCCGTGAGCATCCAGGAAGCCTTCTTTTGCCAGCTGCATGGAGAAGGTCAGACCGGTCTGACCACCAAGGTTGGACAGAACAGAGTCTGGTTTTTCGATTTCAATGATGCGTTTTACAACGTCCAAAGTCAGTGGCTCGATGTAAACTTTATCAGCCATTGCTTTGTCGGTCATAATGGTTGCAGGGTTGGAGTTGATCAGTACAACTTCCAGGCCTTCTTCTTTCAGAGCACGGCAAGCCTGAGTACCTGCATAGTCAAATTCAGCAGCCTGACCGATAATGATCGGACCGGAGCCGATTACCAAAACTTTTTTAATATCTTGTCTAAGTGGCATAGTAGCTCCTCCCTCCTATTTCTCGATCATGCCAAGGAATGCATCGTAAACGCCGTCGAAGTTTCTGCGGCCCAGTTCACATTCTGGAATGAACTGTACGGACATACCGTTGAATTCTTTGTAAGACAAACCTTCGCAGGTTTTGTCGTTTGCGTTAATGTGGGTAACTTCCGCTTTTTCTGGGCACATGTCAACAACAATGTCGCCGTGGTTCTGAGTG
>JAZQXX010000219.1:0-3082 GCA_045633085.1 Negativibacillus sp.
GCTGAAAGAAAAACTCAGATGGAACAGAGCGAAAAGCTGTCAGCGCTGAAGAAGAATATCGCTACACTGGAAGCTGCAAGAAAGAAATACTTGGATGCGATCAAACGCTACGAAGAAAAAGCGAAAATCGCTTCAGATGCAGATTTAGTATTCAAAGCAGGCAACAAAGCGTATCTTGATGCACAGGCCGGTATTCTTGCAGACACTCTGACAAGCGGTATGCCTTGTCCGGTTTGCGGTTCTACAGAGCATCCGATGACAGCGGTAAAACCGGAGAATGCACCGACCAAAGATGAACTGGACGCATTGCAGGAAAAAGCAGCCGAAGCCAATCAGAACTCCTATGCAGCGCGAGAACTTGCCGGTGGTCTGAAGGGTGCACTCGACGAGAAGGAACGCAGCGTGACCACAGAAATCGAGCAGCTGCTGGGTGATGTCAGCGTTGACGAAGCCAACAGCTCCATTGAAAAGAGAATTGCTGAGCTCACCGCTGAAAGAAAAGCCATCGAAGGCAAAATTGCAGAAGAGCAAAAGAAAATCGACCGCAAAGCTGCGATCAATATGCTGCTGCCTCAAAAAGCAGAAAGCCTTGAAAAAGCCAAAGCAGAGCTTTCAAACATCAAAGAAGAAAGCAGCGCAAAAGAAATTGAAAGCAAAACCCTTGAAGCAAGGATCATGGAGCTGCAAGAAAAGCTGACCTTCGAATCCAAAGCGAAAGCAGAAGAAGAGATCACAGCAACAACCAAAGTGATGGAGCAGACGAAAGCAGACATCGATTCGGCACAGAAACAGCTTTCTGAGTGTAACGAAACAATGGCGTCGCTGAAATCGGCGAAGGAAGAAATTCTGAAACGCTTGGACGCTGCGGTCGATGTGGATATCGAACAGGAGCTTGCAGCAAAAGCTTCTCTTGAACAAAAGCTCAAAGCCATGGAACAAGAGGAAAAGGCTGTTCACAGCAGGATCTCCATCAATCGAAACGCTTTGGAAAATGTTCAAGTAAAAGCAGCTGATCTGATCACTTCCGAACGCAAATACGCTTGGGTCAAAGCACTTTCCAACACAGCCAACGGCAACATTTCCGGCAAAGAAAAGATCATGCTTGAAACGTACATTCAGATGAATTACTTCGATCGGATCATTGCACGAGCAAACTCAAGGCTTATGATCATGACCGGCGGTCAGTATGAGCTGATCCGCAGAAAAGAAGCCTTGACCAAGCAAAGCCAAAGCGGTTTGGACTTGGATGTAATCGACCATTACAATGGCAGTCAGCGCAGTGTAAAATCTCTTTCCGGCGGTGAATCCTTCAAGGCATCACTGGCTCTTGCCCTTGGACTTTCCGATGAGATCCAGTCTTCTGCAGGCGGTATCAAACTCGACACGATGTTTGTTGATGAGGGCTTTGGCTCTTTGGACGAAGATTCGCTGTCACAGGCGATGTATGCACTGGCTTCTTTGGCTAACAATGATCGCTTGATCGGCATTATCTCCCATGTATCCGAACTGAAGCAGAAGATCAATAAGCAAATCGTTGTAACGAAAGATAAGTCCGGCGGCAGCAAAGCGGAAATCGTTGTATAGGAAAACAGCTGCACGCTTTGCAGTACTGTTATTCTGCAGCGGGATATGATATAATAGGGAGCATCACAAGATGATTCCCATCAGAAAGAAGGCAAAAGTATGGCAAAGTCTGCGAAAAAAGAAAAATACAGCAAGGACGAGATCATGGTTCTCGAATTTGATGACGGCGAAAATCTGGAAGCCGGCATCATGGGTGCTTTTGAGGTAAACGGCCTCACATACATCGCTCTGGAAAACTTGAAGGACGAGGATATCTACCTTTACCGCTATGTGGAAACCGAAGAAGGTTTCGAGCTGGAAGATATTCCGGACGCCGACTATGAAGAAGTACAGAAACAGTTCGATGCGATCGTCAATGCAAAATAAACAGAAACAGTGACAGAGGCAGAAATGCCTCTGTCCTTTTTTATCTCTAATGAATTTTTCATGTTGAAATATGCTGACAAGTACAAAAAAATGGTATATAATGAGGAGCGATTGAGAAAATCTATTTGGAGGTACATATGATCAAAGTATTGGAAATCATTATGCCGATCTTTGCGACTATCGCCATCGGCATTTGGGCAAAGAAAAAGAACACCATCACCGAGGAAGTGAACATGGGTCTGCAGAAATTTGTTATGACATTCTGTTTGCCATGCGTACTGTTCAATTCCTGCCTGACCGGTAACTTCGGTATGGAATCTGTAACCGCAATGGTACTGCTTCTGCCAATGGTACTGCTCAGTGCCATCTGGGCATTCTGCATCGGCAAGAAACGCTATCCATACCACAACTTCCCACAGCTGTTCTCCGCACAGGAAACCGGTATGCTGGGTATTCCGCTGTATATGACACTGTTCGGCGCAGCACAGGCGTACCGCATGGGTATTTTGGACCTTGCACAGAACTTTGTAGCAATTCCTGTCATTGCGATCTTGTCTGCAAACACCGGTAAAAATCCATCTGTGGGCTATGTTGCGAAAAAAGTATTCCGTTCTCCGCTGCTGCTGATGAGCCTTCTCGGTCTGACCCTTAATCTGACCGGTGCCATCAACGTACTGAACGAGATCGGTATCGGCACAGTGATCACAGAGGTGACCGGCTTTATTGCACAGCCAGTCAGCGCAGTGATTCTGTTCTGTGTCGGCTACAATTTCTCCTTGGACAAAGGCAACCGCAAACGCGTATTCGAGATCTGCGGCATTCATTTGGCGATTTATGCAGCGATCTGCATTGCTATTCAGGCGGCTCTGTTCCTGGTACCATCTGTTGATGTGGGAACCCGCTGGGCAGTTCTGCTGTACTGTGCTTTGCCTGGCAGCTATTTGGCAGCAGGTCTTGGCAGAACCAAAGAAGAAAGCGGCATCGCAGCCAGCGTATGCTCCATCCTGACCGTGACTTGTCTGATGGTCTTCTGTCTGATGACCGTTCTCGTGGCATAAAAAACGCAAACAACCAGCTCCCTGCGAATCCTGCAGGGAGCTTTTTTCATTATTTAGGCGCACATGAGGACGCT
>JAZQXX010000220.1:0-8645 GCA_045633085.1 Negativibacillus sp.
TGGAACATAGGAAACAGCGAAAACTTCCCACATCAGTTCTTCTTCCGGCATATGGAAGTAGAGGTAAGGATTTTCTTTTGCCCATTCCATATCTGCATAGTGGTACAGCTGGCTGAAACGCTCACCGTCTTTTTCGTCTACTGCATCAGTGCCGACATTCGCACCAGGTACAAAGTTTGCTGCACCTGGACCGTAGTCAATATTATGACCATAAATTACAGTATTACGCATCAGATCAGCAGAAGTTGCACCGAAGCTTCCTTCATAGTCAGCGAAGTAGCAGCCCAGCTGATTGCTTTCACCGTAGTAGGTTCTGCGCAGGTAGTAGCTGTTATCATTTCCCTGTACAACAGGAGCATCGATTTTGGTGTTTGGAACCTGCAGCCAGCCAACGATATCGGAGTTTTTCGCAATATCAGCGGTCAGCTGTTCTTTACGGTCTGGAACTTCATGAGTAACTTCTTCGACCGGTTTCTCTTCTTCCTTTGGTTTTTCTTCTTTTGGAGTTTCAACCGGAGTTTCTGCCTGAACTGGTGGCTGCTCTTCCTCAACTGGTTTTTCACGGCTGTCACAAGCAGTTGCTGTCATCAGCATCATTGCTGCCAGCAGGAATGCCAAGATTCTTTTTTTCATCTTCCTACCTCTTTTCTTATATGTTGAGCAGTGCGCTTTCACTGCATTTAACCTAAAATATTGCAAACAATACCTTTTTCAGCATCCAGAATAATGGTAGTACCGCTGCGGAGTACATTGGTACAATTCTGTGCGCCAACCAAAACAGGGATATCCAAAGTCAGGCCAACGATCGCTGCATGGCAGTTTTCGCCCTGTCCGCTGACAATGATACCGGATGCTTTTTTCAGCAGATCCATGATTTCATTGGAAGTCTGATCCATAACCAGAATATCGCCGGCACGGAAGTTCTGTCTTGCTTCGCTTTCGCTCTTCGCAACACAAACAGCTGCACGAACATGCTGGTTACCAATGCCTTTTGCGGTCAGAATAACATCACCAACAGTCTGAACTTTCAGCAGGTTGGTAGTACCAGGTACACCCAGAGGTACACCGGCAGTAATAACGACCAAGTCACCGTCGGAAATCAGTTTTTCTGCTTTTGCACGCTCAACTGCATGGTCAAACAGGGCGTCAGCACTATCCTGCATTTCGCAGAGAATTGGAATAACACCCCAGGACAGAGCCAGCTGGCGGTACATTCTCTCATCAACGGTACAGCCGATGATCGGCATATCAGGGCGATATTTACTGATCATTCTTGCAGTCTGACCGGATTCGGTAACAGTGATGATCGCAGCAGCTTCCAGGTCATATGCAGTGGTACAGGTCGCATGAGAAATTGCATTAGCAACATTACGGATAGACTGTTCTTCAAAACGACGGAAACGGCCGTTGTAGTCGATGTCGTTTTCGGTTTCTCTCGCGATTTTCGCCATGGTGCGAACTGCTTCTACTGGGTATTTACCTGCAGCAGTTTCACCGGAGAGCATGATCGCACTGGTACCGTCATAAATTGCATTCGCAACGTCGGTTGCTTCTGCACGGGTAGGACGAGGATTTTCAGTCATGCTTTCCAGCATCTGAGTTGCGGTGATAACCATTTTACCGCTGTAGTAAACTTTTTTAATAATATCTTTTTGGATTCTTGGAACCTGTTCAAATGGGATCTCTACACCCATATCGCCACGGGCAACCATGATACCGTCGGAAACACGGATGATTTCATCGATGTTGTTAACACCTTCCGCATTTTCGATTTTAGAAATGATCTTCATGTGTTCGCCGCCGTGTTCTTTCAGCAAATCACGCAGCTGCAGAACGTCCTGTGCGTTACGTACGAAGGATGCTGCAATAAAGTCGAAACCTGCGCCAATACCGAAGATGATATCGGATTTGTCGCGTTCGCTGAGGTATGGCATAGACAGGGATACGTTTGGTACATTGATGCCTTTACGATTGGAAACATCACCGCCGTTAATTACGGTGCAGTGGATCTCCGGTGCAGCAACACTGTCAACACGCATTTCAATACGACCGTCATCGATCAGGATCGCATCGCCTGCTTTGACATCATTTGGCAGACCTGCAAAGGTGATGGAAGCTTTTTCTTTGGTGCCTTCCATTGCTACAGTGGTCAGGGTGAAAGTAGAACCAGCTTCAAGAGTTTCTCTGCCATTTGCAAAGGTACCCAAACGGATTTCAGGACCTTTGGTATCCAACAGAGCTGCAACCGGAACTTTCATTTCCTCGCGCAGACGATAGAGCAGCTCCAGCTTCTTGCTATGTTCTTCATGGGAACCATGGGAGAAGTTGATACGAGCTACGTTCATACCGGCTTCGATCATTTGACGAAGCACCGCTTCGCTTTCGCTGGCAGGACCTAATGTGCAGACGATTTTAGTTTTTCTCATCTCTTAATCACAACCATTCTATATAATAATTAAGTTATAAAAACAAATAATTACCCAAGAATACTATATCCTACTGTCGGGATAAAATCAACGATTCTTGCAAAACTGTAATGATTTTTTCCATTTTATAAGACAATGTTTCCCTTTTATAGTGTCATGCCACTGCTTTTTTATTGCAGAAAACAAAAAGTACGGCAGATGAACTGCCGTACTTTATTCTTCGTGATTATACGTTGAAGCGGAAGAGAACGATGTCGCCGTCTTTCATTACGTATTCTTTACCTTCGGAGCGAACCAGACCTTTTTCTTTGCAAGCTGCCATGGAACCATGTTCCATCAGCTCGTCAAAAGCAACCACTTCTGCACGGATGAAGCCGCGTTCGAAGTCGCTATGGATCTTACCAGCTGCCTGAGGAGCTTTGGTACCTTCGGTAATGGTCCAAGCACGAACTTCCTGTTTACCAGCGGTCAGGTAGGAGATCAGACCCAGCAGGCTGTAGCTTGCCTGGATCAGACGATCCAGACCGGACTGATCCAGACCCAGTTCGGACAGGAACATCAGCTTGTCTTCTTTATCCATGTCGGAAAGTTCTTCTTCCAGTCTTGCACAGATTGGAACTACTTCAGAATGTTCTTCTGCAGCGATTTTCAGAACTTCCTGATAGAAGCTGTTGCCGTCGATGTTGTTGTGGAAGTCTTCTTCACACATGTTTGCAACGTAGATGATCGGTTTGTTGGACAGCAGTGGAATATCTGCCATAATTTCTTTTTCATCTTCGTCGAATTCCATGCTGCGTGCAGATTTGCCTTCTTCCAGGTGAGCTTTCACACGGTTCAGCAGTTCTACTTCAGCCAGGTATTTTTTGTCGCCTTTTGCAGCTTTGGTTGCTTTATCGATTCTGCGGTCCAGAATATCGATATCGGAGAATACCAGCTCCAGGTTGATGGTTTCGATGTCACGGGAAGGACCGATGGAACCGTCTACGTGGATGATCTCGTCGTTTTCGAAGCAGCGAACAACGTGAATGATCGCATCTACTTCACGGATGTTGGACAGGAATTTGTTGCCCAGACCTTCGCCTTTGGATGCGCCTTTTACCAGACCTGCGATATCAACGAATTCGATAACAGCTGGGGTGAATTTATCTGGTTCATACATTTCTGCCAGTTTGTCCAGACGTTTGTCAGGAACTGCAACAGTACCTACGTTTGGCTCGATGGTGCAGAATGGATAGTTTGCAGACTGTGCGCCTGCGTTTGTAATTGCATTAAAAAGGGTGCTTTTGCCTACGTTTGGCAGACCCACCATACCCAATTTCATAACTCAATTTCCTTTCATAGCGAAATACTTTCTTTATTATACCTGTTCCCGGCGTAGTCGGCAAGAGTCGTTCATGGGAAAAGCGAGCATTGTTCAAAAATTTTTCATCATTTTCCCGGATAAACACGCTATAATAAGGATAAACACTGCCGGATTTTGTCCTTTTTCTGAAAATCCGCAACTTTCTTTGAAAAAGTTTTAAATTTGCTTTCAGTTTTATGGTATACTATAGAATCAAGAGATTTTATCCATGAAACATTGATCCTGTTAAGGTGAATATACATACGAGGAGGTACTTCTATGTCTATGGAAAAAATTCTGGTCGCTGATGACGACCGCAATATTGCAGAACTGCTTCGCCTCTATCTCGAAAAAGAAGGCTATTCTGTTACATTGGCCTGCGATGGCGTTGACGCCATGGAAAAATTCATTGCAGATACTCCTGACATCGTCCTGCTTGACATCATGATGCCAAGACTGGATGGCTGGCAGGTTTGCCGCGAGATCCGTCAGCGCTCCAACTGTCCGATCATTATGCTCACCGCAAAAGGTGAAACCTTCGATAAAGTTCTCGGCTTGGAACTGGGTGCTGATGACTATGTTGTCAAACCATTCGACTCCAAAGAGATCGTGGCACGTATCAAGGCGGTTCTTCGCCGCAGCGGCAAAACCACTGCAGAACCTGATGCCAAAGAAGTCAGCTACGAAAAACTGACTGTCAACATGACAAAATACGAGCTGAAAGTGGACGGCAAAGTCGTGGACACTCCTCCAAAAGAATTGGAGCTTCTTTACCATCTTGCAAGCAATCCAAACCGTGTTTACACCCGTGACCAGCTCCTCAACGAAGTTTGGGGCTTTGAATACTACGGTGACTCCCGTACTGTCGATGTTCATGTAAAACGTCTGAGAGAGAAACTGGAAGGCGTTTCTGAAAAATGGGTGCTGAAAACCGTTTGGGGCGTCGGCTATAAATTTGAAGTGAAAGAATAGGCACTATGAAACAACGCAGCTTATTCCGAAAATATTTCGTTGCCTGTACCGGGCTGATTTTGCTGACGATCGTCTTTTTGGGCGTAGTCTTCCTCAGCTTCGCGTCACAGTATTTCCGTAACGACCGCTTCTCGACCCTCGAACAGAACGCAAACTATGCTCTGAAGGCCACAGAAAAACTTTGTATCAATGTGGACGGCACCTATAAGGTTTCTTCCTCGCTGGACGATATTTACATTCCTATCGCCAAAGCCATCGATGCAGACATCTTCCTGACTAATGTAAACGGCACAACACTGATTTGCACCGGCAACGAAAACTGTCCGCACCGCAGCAGAAAAGTTCCATCCGATGTGCTGGATATCGTCAAGAAGGAATATTCCTACGAAGGAATCACCGATTTGGGCGGCTTGTATCAGAGCAAACACTACACGGTTGCTCTGCCGCTCGTGGTCGATGGAAATCAGATGGCCGGTGTAGTTTTTGTCAGCAGCGATGCCGATGATCTCCGTGCTTTTCTGAAAGAAATGCTGGAAATGTTCCTGGTCAGTGCAGTTTGCGTTACCCTCATCGCCTTTGCTGTCATCTACGTGATCAGCAGCAGCATGGTGCGTCCGCTGAGAAGTATGGTTTCCGCAACAGAAAGCTTTGCCCGCGGTGACTTTACCGTTCGCGTACCGGTCACTGAACTGGATGAGATCGGCAAACTGTCCATGGCTTTCAACAACATGGCAACATCCCTTGCTCAACAGGACAGCATTCGCCGTTCCTTTGTGGCGAATGTATCCCATGAACTGAAAACCCCGATGACCACCATCGGCGGTTTTGTGGACGGCATTATGGACGGCACCATTCCACCGGAAAAACAGCGGCATTACTTGTCCATTGTTTCCAGTGAGGTAAAACGTCTGTCCCGCCTGGTTCGATCCATGTTGAACATTGCCCGTCTGGAATCCGGTGAAATGCAGCTGCAGCCTAAAGCTTTTGATATCAATCAAGTTGTGTGCAGCACCATTTTCACTTTTGAACAGGCCATCGAGGAAAAAGGATTGGATATTCGCGGCTTGGACAGCGACCGTGTCATGGTTGCCGCCGATGAAGATTTGATCCATCAGGTGGTCTATAACTTGGTAGAAAACGCTGTTAAATTCGTTAATGCCGGAGGTTATATCGAGATCTCTTACCGCAGCGAAGGAAACAGAACACATATTTCTGTAAAAAATTCCGGCGATGGCATCTCCAAAGAGGAGATCTCCAAAGTCTTTGAGCGTTTCTACAAGACCGACCGTTCCCGCAGTCAAGATAAGAGCGGTGTTGGTTTGGGACTGAACATCGTTCGTTCCATTGTTAAACTCCATGACGGCGAAGTCATCGTCCGCAGTACCGAAGGTCAGTTCTGTGAATTCACCTTCACTCTTCCAACTGCGGAAGCCGTGCCTCTTTCCCGTCACACCGCACCGATCCCACCATTGACCGACGAAACAAAATAGAATGCTTTCGAAAAATGCAAAAAGCTTTCAAAACCTGTTTCTTTTTTCGTAACAATTTTAGGTTACAATAAAACTGCACCAAAGAGGTGCTAAAAAGAGCAAAACCACCCATCAGGAGGTTATCCCATATGAACAACGAAAACAACAATGGCTTCGGCATGAATCAGCCAAACAACGAAAATCCACAGGAAGCACCAGCTGAAAATCACGACAGCAACAACTTCCATGAGGCAAATAACGAGCAGAACCCTCAGAATGACAGCGGCTGGGTCTTCTCCGAACGCCCTAACCAGAACGGCGAACAGAAGAACCCATACAGCAGCAAATATTCTTACAGCTCTTATGAAAACGCACAGAGCCACCACGGCTACCAGAACAACCCACAGCGTCAGAACAGCGGTCCTGCTTACGATAACTACAGCAAACAGGAAGAATCTTACCGCTGGAACTACGACGATTATCAGAGCCAGCAGCCAAGCGGCAAAAAAGCGAAAAAACATCGTGGCCTGAAAATCTTCGGCGGTATCCTCGGCGGTATCGCTTGCGTAGCGGTACTGACACTGGCTGGTTTCGGTGTCGCTTCTCTGATTCCAAACACCAAAAATCAGATTGAAGAAGTCCCTGCACCACAGGAAGTTGCAGAAGTGGTTCCAGCTCAGCCAAATCTGACCATTACTGATAAACCGGCTGAAGAAAAAGAGATCCTCACTGACGGGAAATTGACTATTCCTCAGCGTGCTGAAAAAGTAAAAGCTTCTGTTGTTGGTATCGTAAACTACCAGCAGACCAGCGGCAGCTACTATTCCACTGAAGCAGGTCAGGGTTCCGGTATCATCATGAGCGATGACGGTTATATCATCACCAACGCACACGTAATCGACGGTGCAGTCGGCTTGAAAGTCGTTCTTTCCGACGGCAGCGAATATGCAGCACAGATCGTTGGTTCTGACACTCAGACCGACCTTGCTGTTATCAAAATCGAAGCTACCGGCCTTTCTGCTGCTGAATTCGGCAACTCCGATCAGCTGGAAGTTGGCGAACAGCTGATTGCTGTCGGCAACCCAACCGGTCTGGAACTGGGCGGTACTCTGACTGTTGGCTATGTTTCCGCACTGAACCGTCAGATCGATTCCACCAGTGGCTTGAACTACATTCAGACTGACGCTGCTATCAACCCAGGTAACTCCGGTGGTGCTTTGGCCAATGAATATGGCCAGGTCATCGGCATTAACTCCGCTAAAATCACCGGTACCGACATTGAAGGTCTGGGCTTCGCGATCTCTATCAACGATGCACAGCCGATCATCGACGACCTCATCAACTATGGCTACGTAAAAGGCCGTGTTCGCATGGGTATCGGCGTTTATGAAATGGACTCCTTCATGGCTCAGCTGAACAATACCCCAGCAGGTCTGGTTGTTGCAAGCATCGACGCAGGCACTCCTGCTGCAAGCAGCGGTCTGGTTCCTGGTGATATCATCACTGCTATCGACGGCCAAGATATCACTCTCTTCGATGATATCGCAAGCATGCTGGAAGGCAAAGAGCCTGGCGACGTTGTGGTACTCAGCGTATTCCGCCGCACTCAGGGCTATATCGACAAAGAATTGACCATTGAAGTAGAACTGATCGAATCTGTTTCCACTCCAGCACAGGTGCAGAACAACTATCCATCCGATAATTCCGGCAACCCAGGAAACTCCGGCAATGCTGACGGTTACGGCAACTACGGTGGCTACAACCCATACGGCAATTACGGCGGTTCCAATGGCTCCAACGGTTCTAACGGCTCCGGCAGTTACAACCCATACAGCGACTTCTTCAGTAATTTCTTTGGCATTCAGTAAGCTTAAGTAATTTCAAATCCCCCTCTTTTGAGGGGGATTTTTCCATTGTTTCCATCGTGGCTTTTATGCTATAATTCTACTATCAAGCAGGGAGGTATGCTTATGGAACGCGCTGTCATGTCAAAAAAAGATCTGCTGCTCATCGTCGGCATACTGTTGATCGCTTGTCTGATCAGCGGATTTTTCCTGCTTGGTCAGGAAAAGGAATCCGGAGTGGCTGCACTGTCTGTCGACGGACGAATCGTCGCTCTTTACGATCTGCGCAAGGAAGAAAATCGTCTCATCGATCTGAGAGAAACCTATGGGGTTCCTGTTACATTGGAAATCAAGGATAGCTCCATTTGCTTTTATGAATCTCAGTGTCCCGACCATATCTGCGAAAACTATGGCTACATTTCCCGCGAAGGAGAAACTGCAGTTTGTATGCCGAACCGCACCGTACTGACCATTTATGCACACAGCGACAACATCCGCTTGGATTCATAATCTGTCCGTGTGACACGGACAATCATTTTTTGCTGTTATAATCATTTGATATTTATTAAGACCGCAACAGAAAAACAGCTGT
>JAZQXX010000221.1:0-9008 GCA_045633085.1 Negativibacillus sp.
ATTAAATATGCCTTGACCGCCACTTTCGGGCGTGTTATGATTTTCACAGAATATTCCGAAAGGAGAGCCTTCTTATGACTCAAAAACGTGCCCGCGATTATAACATCACCATCGGTTCCCTGCCTTGCGGAGCTCTCAATAAAATCACCGACGTTCCCGGCGTCACTGTCGGCCACTGCACCGTTACCAACGACCAGCACAACACCGGCGTCACCGTCATTCTCCCTTGTGAGGACAACATCTTCGCCCACAAAATGCCGGCTGCCTGCTTCGTATGGAATGGTTTCGGCAAAACCGCCGGTCTTGCGCAGGTGGAAGAGCTGGGCACTCTCGAATGTCCTATCGCTCTCACCAACACCCTCAACGTAGGTCTTGTCCATGACGCCATGGTAGAATATATGGTACGCCGCTGCGAAAAAGACGGCGTTGCCATGCACAGCATCAACCCGGTGGTCGGCGAATGCAACGACTCCGGCTTGAGCAACATCTCCGTTCGTGCCATCGGACAGGAAGAAGTTTTCGCAGCCATCGACTCCGCCTGTGCGGACTTCGCAGAAGGTGACGTCGGCGCCGGCAAAGGCACCGTCTGCCACGGCTTGAAAGGCGGCATCGGTTCCGCATCCCGACTGCTGGAGCTGGACGGCAAAACCTACACCCTCGGCGTTCTCGTACAGAGCAACTACGGCAAACTCAGCGACTTCACCCTCTGCGGCAAAGCCATCGGCGCAGAGATTCTGGAAAAACAGAAGCTGGAAGATGTGGTGGTGGACAAAGGCAGCATCATGATGATCGTTGCCACCGACCTGCCTCTCTCCGACCGTCAGCTGAAACGTGTCATCAAACGCTGCAGCGTAGGTCTTGCACGACTGGGCAGCTATGTGGGTCACGGCAGCGGCGAGATCATGATCGGTTTCAGCACCGCAGCACGCATCCATCACTACGAAGAAAACTCTGTGGTTTCCCTGCCTCAGCTCAATGAGAACAAGATCGACCTTGCCTTCCGTGCAGCTGCGGAAGCCACCGAAGAAGCTGTTCTCAACTCCATGCTTTGCGCCTCCCCTGTCACCGGCTGGAAGGGCAACCTTCGCCACAGCTTAGCGGAGTATATGGACTAGTATTGACAATCCCAACACAAAGTAGTATTCTTTAGACAAGTGAATCGAAACATTCAGGTGCCGGAAATTTTCCGGTGAAAAGGGAAGCAGGTGCAAATCCTGCACGAACTCGTCGCTGTAAGGCGGGAGTTCCGTTTCAATAAGCCACTGAGTCCATCGGGAAGGCGAAACGGAACGACGAACGCCAAGTCAGAAGACCTGCCTGAGTGAAATGTGGAACCACGAGTTATTGGTTAATCCCATTGCGCAGGTACAATACCTGCCGTCAGTGCATGGAATCCAGACCTTTACCTCATGGTAAGGGTCTTTTCTTTTGCGTTGTGATCCCACAGGTTTGATTCACCGATCTACAAACCGAAAGGGGCAAACACAATGAAAAACAGCAAAAAAATCATCGCTCTTGCAGCAGTCGTTCTGGTGGCAGTTCTTATGTTCTTCGCATACACTGCTTTTAAACCACAGACTTCCGCCGGCAGCAAATCCCTGACCATTGAGGTCATCAACTCCGCACAGGAATCTACCGTTTACGAAGTGAAAACCGACGCAGAATTCCTGCAGGGTGCTATGGACGCTGCAGAAGGTCTGGAATACACCTACAGCGAAGGTCAGTACGGTGCAGTGGTAGAAACCGTCAACGGCGAATCTGGCATCTATGAAAAAGACGGCGCTTACTGGGGCTTCTACATCAACGGTGACTACTGCAACTACGGCATTTCCGAGCAGCCTGTTACCGATGGCGATGCCTTCCAGATCGTTTGGACCAAAGCATAGCCTATGAAAACAGACGAAAAGACCAACAAACTGACAGTCCGGGATGTCTGCCTCATCGGCATGATGGTAGCCATCATCGAGGTGAGCAAAGTGGCTTTGGCTGCGATCCCAAATGTGGAGCTTACCTCCTTCTGGATCATCCTGTTCTCCCTCTATCTGGGCAAGCGTGTGTACTACGCTGTGCCGGTATTCATCCTGCTGGAAGGCCTGATGTACGGCATGCAGATCTGGTGGATCATGTACCTTTACGCATGGCCTCTGCTGGCGTTCCTTGCACGCCGACTGCGCAAGATGGACTCTGCCCTCAGCTGGGCCATTTTCTCCGGTGCATTCGGTCTGTGCTTCGGCGCACTGTGCGCGATCCCTTACTTCTTCATCGGAGCAGCCGGAGCCACCGTCATGGACGGTCTGCGCTATGCCTTTTCCTGGTGGATCGCAGGGATCCCATGGGACTTTGTCCATGGAGCCGGAAACTTCTGCATCATGCTGGTGCTCTACCATCCGGTGAAAAAAGCCATGCTCAATGTCAGCCGCTATGTAAACAAATAAGAAAAGCCTCCGAATCTTCGGAGGCTTTTTTGCGTCTGTACTTTCAACAAAAACGGTTTAACAAGGAGGAAAACTGCGCTTTTATCGAATTTCTGCCAAGCAGGAACTGCCGATGCAGCCTTCCGGCATGGATACAGCGAAGTTGTCGGCGATGGTCGCGCCAACGACAGCGAAAGTTTCTCTGTCCGGCAGTTTTCCGCTGCCTGTCATGGACGGAGAGTAAGCCAGGAACGGAACCTTCTCACGGGTATGGTCGGTGCCGCTGTGGGTCGGGTCATTGCCGTGGTCTGCGGTGATGAGCAGCAGGTCGTCCTCACGAAGCTCCTGCAGCAGTTCACCCAGCTTCACATCGAAGCGTTCCAGCTCCTCAGCGTAGCCTTTCGGGTTGCGGCGATGTCCCCACAGAGCATCGAAGTCCACCAGGTTCACATAGCACAGCCCGTGGAAGTCCTGCTTGGCGATTTCGATGCACTGCTCCATGCCGTGGACGGAGCTTTGGGATTTGTTGGACTGGGTCAGCCCTTCCCCATCGAAGATGTCGTAGATTTTTCCCACGGAAATCACATCCAGGCCGGCAGCTTTCAGTGCGTCGAGGGCTGTTTTTCCGTAAGGCTTCAGCGCGTAGTCGTGGCGGGTGCTGGTGCGTTTGAACTCGCCTTTTTTCTTTCCAACATAAGGTCTTGCGATGACGCGACCGACCTTCCACTCATCTTTCATGGTAAGTTCCCGGGCAATTTCGCAGCAGCGGTACAGTTCCTCCAGGCCGAAGGTTTCCTCGTTGCCGCAGATCTGCAGCACAGAATCCGCGGAAGTGTAGACGATCATATGACCTTTTTCGATCTCTTCCTCAGCCAGCTCCTCCAAAATCTCGGTGCCGCTGGCGCTTTTGTTGCCGATGATGACCCTGCCGGTACGGGCAGACAGCTCATCGATCAGCTCCTGCGGGAAGCCGTGTTCGGTGAAAGTCTGGAAAGGCTTGGTGATGTGCAGTCCCATCATCTCCCAATGACCGGTCATGGTATCTTTGCCGCTGCTTGCTTCATAGAGATAGCCGTAGTAGGCCAGCGGCTGTTCCACCGCAGGGACCTGCTTCAGCGGGTGGAGATTGGCCAAACCCAGCTTCTGCAGATTTGGAATGTGAAATTCCTCCACAGACTGGGAAATATGTCCCAGAGTGTCGGTGCCTGCATCGCCGTAGCTTGCTGCATCCGGCAATGCTCCCACGCCCAAAGAATCGATGACGATGGTGAAAATTCGCTTGTATTTTCCCATGAAGCACCTCCTTAGTCTGCGGCCTTTTTCAGTGCGCAGTGGTGGTTCAGAATGTACGGTCTGAGGTAGCCGCAGAGGTCGCTCAGCGGCAGGATCTCCTCTTTCAGCTGGATGCCCAGCTCCTCTTTCATGTAACGGCGGCGGTTTTCGATACGCTGCCAGGTGTCCGGATAGTTCTGCTGCAGCCCACGGCGCAGTGCTTCATCTGCGATGGCAATGCCGTCTTCCGCACTTGCTCCGCCATAACCCGGAATGGACGGAATGATGTCCATCTGCAGCAGCATACCGCTCTGCAGCTTCACCGCAGAATTCGGATAAACCGGAGATGCGGTCCACTCGTCCTGACCGGTGTAATGACCCGGATTCAAAGACCAGCGGTACTGTGCTTTCGGCAGGACTGCTTCGATGGTGTCATACAAATCGCCGCAGCTCAGGCCGATGCCAACGCTTTCGTACCAGGTCACAGCTGCACGATAATACGGCATGGCAGCTTTCTCCACGTAATCCTGCACCTCAGCAGGCAGCTCTTCCCTTTTGCTTACGGCATAGGCTGCACGGGAGGTCAGACCTCCGCGAAGACCCAGGGTGATGGAGATCTTATCTCCCAATTCCACTTTCTTGTTTCGTGGAAAGACCACCGCATCGGTGAAACGTTCCCCTGCTGCACAGATAGTGGTCACAGTCAGCGGCTGACCGCAGGCAGAAAGGAGATCTGCCAGCTCCAGCTCGGTTTTGCCCGGAGCAACCGCATTCAGTGCTGCCAATACACGGGAAGACGCCAAACCTGCGCCATATTCGTAGTGTGCGATCTCATTTGCGTTGCAGAAGTGTCGCAGACCCTGCTCTGCATCGAGGAAAATTCCTGCGGCATTGATGATGGAACCGCCTTCATTGACTCTGCGCAGCGCATCCACCATGAAAGCCGGTGCATCCAGCAGGGTTTTGTTGTCTTCCAGGGAGCTGGTGAACAGTTTCCAGCCGGCAAAGCCCAGCTTCATGCCTTTGCCGATGCCGGCTTCCATAAACAGTTCGTCCAGTGTTTTTGCGGTTTCCATTGGCTGATGCGGCAGAGAGAAGTGAGGCACATGGACCACCTTCGCCGGAATAAAGCTGTAATTGGCCATTTTCAGGTTCTCGTTGCCCAGCATCAGGTAGCAGCTTCCGTCCTTGTGGAGCACCAGAATGCTTTCTTCAAAGCGGGTCTCAAAGCCGGTGAGGTAGGCAAAATTCGCGCCGTGTTCCCGATCACAGTAAATCAGCAGAGCATCCAGCTCCCACTCTGCCATTTTTTCCAGCACCTTGCGGCTGTGGTCTTCCATGGTTTCTTTGCTGCGGTTGACAGGCAGATAATTGCTGTGAGCCTGCGGCATTTTCACTTTATCGTAAACAATGTTCATGCTTTCGTCCTCCCGATGGTTTCTGTTTCTATGGTATCACAATCTCCGCCATCTTTCAATTTGACTTTCCGTGCTTTGCACCGTATAATTTTATTATAGAGATTTTTCGGAAAGTGAGTGATGACTATGAAATACAGCATCGGCATCGACATGGGCGGTACCACCACGAAAATCGGTTTGTTCACCGCAGAAGGCAGCATGATGGAGGAACGGGAGATCCCGACCCGTTCTGCACTGGGACGCGATGTGCTGTTTCAGGATATTGCGGACACTGTTCTCGCCTTGAGCAAAGACCACGGCTTCTCCATGGAGAACTGTGCCGTAGGTATGGGTGTGGCAGGTCCGGTGGAAGACTCCGGCTACGTGGAAGCTCTGGTCAACCTGAATCAGTATGACCTCTACCCTGCACAGGAAGTTTCCAAACGCATCGGCGGTACTCCGGTATCCATCGGCAACGACGCGACCATTGCCGCATTGGGTGAACTGTGGCAGGGCGGCGGCAAAGGCCGCAAGAGCCTGTTCTTCGTCACTCTCGGTACCGGCGTTGGCGGCGGCCTGGTCATCCACGAAAAAATCGTCAACGGCTGTCACGGTCTTGGCGGCGAAGTGGGGCACATCTATGTAAATCCGGACGAGCCTGAGCTGTGCAACTGCGGCGGTCAGGGACATCTGGATCAGATGGCTTCTGCTACCGGCATCGTGCGCAACGCAAAACGCTTCCTGCAGCGTGAAAGCCGCGGCAGCGCTCTGCGCTCTGTGGAAAATCTCAGCGCAAAAGATGTCTTTGACGCAGCAAAAGCCGGCGATGAACTGGCAGCTGATGTTATCGACTACTGCATGAGCTTCCTGGGCAAGACCATCGCTGACGTGACCTACATCGTAGACCCTGAGATCGTTGTCATCGGCGGTGGATTGTCCAAAGCAGGACAGTATCTGCTGGATGTGATCTACAAACATTACGACAAATATCCAAAACTGAAAAAATGCCGCAGCGAGTTCGCTTTGGCGAAGCTGGGCAATCAGGCCGGCATGTACGGTGCAGCAAAACTGGCGCTGGACGAAGCTGCTGAATAACAGAAAACCTCCACTCGATCGAGAGGAGGTTTTTTACGCTTTTTTCACAGCTTTGTAGCCCAAACCCCGGACTGTAACGATCTCAAAGTCGGGGTTGCTTTTGAAACGTTCCCGAAGGCGGCTGATATGTACGTCCAGCGTGTGGGTGTCGGTTTTGATCTCCACACCCCAAATATCGTCCATGATCTGTCGGCGGGTGAAGATACGGTTCGGGTAGGACAGCAGCTTGTACAGCAGGAAAAATTCCTTCTGCGGCAGTTCCACAGACTCCCGGTCGCAGGTGACCTTCAGAGTATCGCAGTCCAGCTCTGTATGACCGATGACGGTCCTGCGCTGATTGACCATACGGCAGCGGCGCAGCAAAGCTTCCACGCGCCAGATCAGCTCGTTGACGTCGATGGGCTTCACCATGTAATCATCTGCACCGGCATGGAAGCCGTTCTGTTTATCCGCAGGACTTCCCAGCTCTGTGACCAAAATGATGGGCAGCCAAAAATCGGCTTCCCGCAAGGCACGGGTCATGGACAGACCGTCCATTCGCGGCATCGGTACATCGGAAACGATCAGGTCGATATAGGTGTTTTCCAAAATATCCAGCACTTCCTGACCGTCCGCAGCCTCAATGGCTTGATAGCCCTTCTCCCGCAAAGCCGCACAGTATGCGTTTCGCTGCAGTCGGTCCTGTTCTGCTACAAGGATCTGAAACATTCCCCCACCCCCTTTGGCTTCATTATATCACGGTAAAAATCCCACATCAACCGAAAAAAGCGCCTAAATTCTCCATTTTCTCAATAAATTTGAGGTTCAGTTGAGGTTTGCTGTGTATCATAAAGTGATTTATTATGTAGAATGGGGTCTTTTTATGGAGAAAAAGAAAAATTGGGTCAAACCTCGGCACAAACTTGCCGTAAAATTGGTCCACCTGTTTTTCGGACCTTATGTCCGCTGGAAATATAACATCGACATCAAACCATTTCGTGAGGAAGGCAGACGCCCTTATCTGATTCTGATGAATCATCAGACCGGTTACGACCAGTTCTTTGTGGGCATGACCTTCCATCAGCCGGTTTACTATTTGGCAACGGAGGATATTTTCTCTATGGGCAAAGTATCCGACATCATCCGCTTCTTGGTAGAACCGATTCCGATCAAAAAACAGACTACCGACATTCAGGCGGTAAAAAACTGCATCCGTGTTGCGAAAGAAGGCGGCGCGATCTGTATCGCACCGGAAGGCAACCGTACCTTCCACGGCAAAACCGTTTACATGAATCCTGCCATTGCAGGTCTTGCAAAAAAACTGGGTATGCCGCTGGCGATCTTCCGCATCGAAAACGGTTACGGCGTCCAGCCTCGTTGGAGTGACGTCATCCGTAAAGGCAAAATGCGCAGCTATGTCAGCCGCGTCGTTGAGCCGGAAGAGCTGGCTTCCATGAGCAACGAGGAAGTTTACCAGCTGATCCAGAACGAGCTGTATGTAGACGAAGCCTGCAGCAGCGGTGAAAAATTCCTCCACAAGAAAAACGCGGAATTTCTGGAACGTGCTGTTTACACCTGTCCATGGTGCGGTCTGGCTGAGTTCGAAAGCAATGACGACATCATCCACTGCAAATCCTGCGGTCGTCAGATCCGTCATCTGCCAACGAAGGAGCTGGAAGGCGTCAACTGCGACTTCCCTCACCGCTTTGTTGCAGAGTGGATGGACTGGCAGGAAGATTTCGTCAACGATCTGGACACCATGGCTTACTGCGAAGCACCTGCCTTTGAGGACAGTGCTGCACTGAGCTTGGTCCATGTCTACAAGTACAAAGAACTGCTGCGTGAAAACGCTTCCATCCGTCTTTACGGCGACCGTATCGAAGTCGATGAACAGTGCTTCCACTTCGATTCCGTGTCCGTGATCACCGTACTGGGCAAAAACAAACTGAATATTTACAGCGATAATCAGGTATTCCAGCTGAAAGGAAGCAAACGCTTCAACGCGCTGAAATACGTACATTTCTTCCATCGCTACAAAAATATGATGACAGGAGAAAAAAATGGGAAATTTTTGGGACTTTAGCTCTTGGGGCTTCTTCAATTTACTTGCTGTGCTGCTGGCAAGTTTGCTGCTTGCCAACATGCTCAAGCGCTCTATTCCGATGTTGCAGGCTTCTCTGATCCCGACCTCCGTATTGGGCGGCGGTATCCTGCTTGCGATCTCCACCGTTTATAACACCGTCACCGGTCAGGAAATGTTCAACACCGCCTTCTTTGGCGGTCATGGCACCGAATGGCTGGAACTGCTGACCTACCACATGCTGGCTTTGGGCTTCACCGCTTCCGCACTGAAATCCACGGAAGGCAAACTGTCCAAAGAGCGAACCATCGAGATCTTCAACACCGGTCTGACCACTGTTGCAACTTACTTGATCCAGGCGCTGGTGGGTATGGTGATCTGTATCGTAGGTTCCTTCTTCATCGATGACCTGCTGGGAGCAGCCGGTCTGCTGCTGGCCTTGGGCTACGGTCAGGGTACCGGTCAGGCAATGAACTACGGCAGCATCTACGAGCTGGATTACGGCTTCGTCGGCGGCAGAAGCTTCGGCTTGACGATCGCAGCGATGGGCTTCCTCAGCGCAAGCATCGGCGGCGTTATCTATCTGAACCTGCTGAAACGCAAAGGTAAGATCAGCCTGGACAAAGGTTCCGGCGTTATCACCGAAGAAGTGGAAGGCGAAAACGAGATTCCGCTGCAGGAAAACATGGACAAATTCACCATTCAGGTGGCTTTCATCATGGTTGCTTACCTGCTGGCTTATCTGCTGATGCTGGGTCTGGGTACTTTGAT
>JAZQXX010000222.1:0-27370 GCA_045633085.1 Negativibacillus sp.
AGACGGGGAGCTTCGATAGGAAGACCAGCATGAGCTTCGGTGCGCATAGTTTTTTCGTAGCGGTTTTGGTTCTGAGAGATAAACACAGCAGCTCGGTCAACGATTTGTTTGCTGCTGCGGAAGTTTTCTTCCATCTTTAGGATCTTGGCGTCGGGATACAGTTTTGGAAAATCCAAAAGAGTTTGCGGATGGGCACCGCGGAAGCGATAGATGCTCTGGTCTTCGTCGCCGACCATGAACAGATTGTTCCGCGGAGCTGCCAACAGGCGAATGATCTCATGCTGCAAGCGAGATGTATCCTGCGCTTCATCGACGCAAAGATACGGGAATTTGCTGCGGTAACTGTCCAGCAGCTGCGGGAATTTTCGCAGAGCGGTGTAGGCATAGCTGAGCATATCATCAAAATCCATGAGATTTTTGCTGCGTTTCACTGCATTGTAAGCCTCATACAGCTCCCAAAGACGGGGAATATCGCTGTCTAATTCTTTGACTTCTGCCTGGGTCAGCATACTGTTTTTAATGAGGCTCAGGTGGGAGAGAAGCTCCTCCTCCAGGTCCTCTGACAGGAAATCACGGTTTATGCTGCGATACAGTTCACGAAGGATGGCCGTACGGCTTTCTGCACCGCTGAGATTTTCCAGAAGCTCCGGCAGTTGTCCGCCGGTCAGGCGGCAATAGGCGCGCAGGACTTTATAGCAGAAGGAATGAATGGTCGAAAACTGTGGAATAGCCCAGCCCAACGGAGCAAACAAGTGCTCGTAGCGCTGTTTCATATCGGCAGCGCCGGCTTTGGAGAAGGTGATAGTCAGAATCTGTTCCGGATCGATACCGCAGTTTGCGATCATATGGGCGATGCGGGCAACCATTACGGTGGTCTTGCCGGCACCCGGCACTGCAAGAAGAAGCACCGGACCGTTGACCGCGTCCAATGCTTCTTTCTGTTGCTTATGCAGTTTGATGCCGAATTGTTGATTTAAATATTCCGGGATGGACAGGGGCATCGGCTCTATCCTTTCTTTTTCTTGGTTTTAGAAGATTCGACCATCTGTGCTGTTTCCGGGGAAGCATAGTCGATGGTAGCGGTTGCCATACCTTTGCGGTGCAGGCAATAAGCAGCGAAGCGGCTGATCAGATTGTAGATCACAGCGAAGGTCGGTACACCGATGAGCATACCAACAAAGCCGAACATACCACCAAAGAAGGTAACGGAGAATACCACCCAGAATGCGGACAAACCGGTGGAGTCGCCCAGAATTTTTGGACCGATGACATTGCCGTCCAGCTGCTGCAGGAAGAGGATAAAGATGGAGAAGTAAACAGCGTGGATCGGGTCAGCCAGCAGGATCAGGAAAATACTTGGGATCGCACCGATGAACGGACCGAAGTAAGGGATAACGTTGGTCACGCAGACGATCACACTGACCAGCATAGCGTAAGGGGTGTTCATCAGAGTGGTACCGACAAAGCAAATGACACCGATGATGAGGGAGTCGACGATCTTACCGGAGATAAAGCCGCAGAAGATGTCGTTGCTGTCATGTGCAATGGACAGGAAGGTGTCCACAAAGTTTTTGGAGCAGAAGGCAGACAGCAGTTTTTTGATCTGTGCAGCAAAGGTTTCTTTCATCAGCAGGGAGTATACGGAGATGATGAAGCCCATGATAGCATCGAACAAGCTGTTTGTCAGAGCAACGGCAGTGTTTGCGATCATAGGAACGATGTTGCCCAGCAGCTGATAGCCCTGTTTCATGATGGTTTCTGTGGAATCATAGATGCGTTCCAGCACCATTTTTACAAATTCATTGCTGCCATAGGTTTCAATGAGGTAGTTGATCAGATTTTCCGCATTTCTGATGTAAGTGGAGCTGCGGTTGATCAAGCTCAGAATGCTGTCGTAGATCTGTGGAACAACAATGAGGAAGAAGATGCCGATCACAGCAAACATGAACATATAACTGAGCAGAACGGAAAGTCCTCTGCGAGCTTTATGGCTGACTTTGTCACGGAAGATAACAGGGAAGAGCTTTTGCTCGATCCAGTTGAGGATCGGGTTCAGAATGTAAGCCAAAGCTCCGCCGACAACAAATGGCAGAAGCAGATCAGTGATCTTATTGATGTAACGGGTCAGCGGAGGAATGTCGTTGATGATATTTTGGAACAGCAGACCGGCTGCGATCACGAGGAAAGCGTAGATCGCAATGGTCGTGTATTTACGGTTGAAATCCAGTTTCATATTTTCTGTCCTTTCGGATTCCTTCTGAATTTAGTTTGCTTCTTCGCAGAGTTCCAGCCACTCCTCGGAGTAGGCTTCGTTCTGGCTTTTGATCTCTTCGATGGTGTTGCAGATCTCATCGACTTTCTGATAGTCAGCAGCGATGTCCGGTTCAGCCATCTGTGCAGAAAGTTCTTCGATGCGGGTTTCGCCTTCTTCGATCAGTTTTTCCAGCAGAGCGATACGTTTCTGCACTGCAACCTGATGAGCACGTTCCTGTTTGGAACGATGATATTTCTGCGCATTTTCTTTGGAAGCTTCGGATTTTACAGGTGCTTTTACTTCTGCCGGTTCACGTTTGTGCTCCAGATAGTAGTCGTAGCGGCCGTTGTAGATTTCGTTGCCGTTGGAATGCATCTCAATGCTTTTGGTTGGAATTTTGTTCAGCATGTAACGGTCATGGGAAACCATGATCAAAGTGCCGGTAAAGGAAGCCAAAGCATCTTCCAGCATTTCTTTGCTGGCAATATCAAGATGGTTGGTCGGCTCGTCCATGATGAGGACGTTGCCGCGTTCCAGCATCATAACGGCGAAGGCAACTTTCGCACGTTCACCGCCGGAGAGCTGTCCAACCTCTTTGTAAACATCTTCGCCGGAGAGAAGCACACGACCGAGAATGTTGCGGACATCGGTTTCCACCATGGAAGGGAAGCGGTCCCAAATTTCATCGATGGCTTTCTTTTCCGGAGAGAGCTGACGGTTTTCCTGGTCGTAGTAGGATACCTTTACTTTGCGACCCCAATCGAGGCGTTTGTACTCGCTTGGGATCATGCCCATGAGAGCCTTCAGCAGGGAAGATTTACCTACGCCGTTCGGACCAATGAAAGCGATTTTTTCGCCGCGGAGAACATCGATGTTGAGATTGCGGCAAAGTACTTTGCGGTTGTCAGCCAAGCCAACAGAAACAGCCATATCTTCCGCATGGAGAACGTCTTTTACTGGTTCTTCATCGTAGTCGAAGGTGAAGGACGCTTTCTTGCTCCACATCTGTGGTTTTTCAATGCGTTCGATGTGTTCCAGCTGAGTACGGCGGGATTTCGCCATTTTGGAAGTGGTGGCACGAACTAGATTGCGTGCGATATAGTCCTCCATGTGAGCGATTTGAGTCTGCTGAATCTCATATTCTTTCAGCTGACGTTCTACACGTTCTTTTTTCTGTTTGACATAGGAGCTGTAATTGCCATTGTACTCGGTGAGAGCACAGCGTTCCACTTCCCATACTTTGCTGACCAGGTGGTCCAGGAAGTAACGGTCATGGGATACAACCAGCAGTGCACCTTTGTAGCTGTTGAGGTATTCCTCAAGCCAGCCAAGGGTTTTGAAGTCCAAATGGTTGGTCGGCTCGTCGAGGATCAGCAGATTTGGCTCACGGAGCAGCAGCTGTGCAATGGCAAGACGGGTCTTTTCACCACCGGAAAGGTTGTCGGTGATGGTGTTGCGGTCGTAGTTTGCAAAGCCCATACCGCTGAGGATCATGTTGATTTTCACATCGATGGAATAACCCTCACGCTGTTCAAAGAGAGCCTGTTTCTTGGAATAAAGAGCAGTCAGCTCCTCCAAAACAGCAGGGTCATCGTGGTGCTGTGCCATCTGCTGATGGAGCTGTTCCACTTCTTCGCCCAAAGCCAGCAGCTCGGAAAAGACGCAGCGCATCTCCTCCTGAATGCTTCTGCCGTTGGACAGTCCGCTGTTCTGTTTCAGATAGCCGATGGTAGCACCGGAGGAGAGGATGATCTCACCCTCTTCATAGTCCAGATTTGCTGCGATCATATTCAGCAGGGTGGATTTACCTTCACCGTTTGGACCAACCAAACCGATACGGTCTTTTTCCTGAATAGCGGCATTGACATCTTTCAGAATCAATTCCGCACCATAGTATTTACTAACGTTTTCTAACGATACGATCATAATAGTTCAATTCTCCCAAGTTGATGGATAGTCTATCTTATATAGTACCATAGCTACGACAAAAAATCCACCAATTCTTCTTATTTATTAAAGACAAAAACCTCTCCGCTTATGTAGAGAGGTTTTCAGTGTGTTTCCGATACAGAACAGAGGATACGAAAGCGGAGATCGGGATGGTGAAAAGAATACCGATGCTGCCGCTGAGGGCCTGCAGAAGTTCCACGATAATCAGCTCGCGATTCAGAAGCTGTACCAGAGAAGCCTGATAGGAAACAAAGAGCAGAACTGTAGACAGGCTGCTGCCGATGTAGGCAAGAACGAGAGTGTTAGCCATGGTGCCCATGATGTCCTGTCCGATGCGGATACCGGAGCGGAACATATCACGGAAGCTAAGGTCCGGAGCCTGTTCAGCCAATTCCTGCAAAGATGAGGATAGGGACATGGCAACGTCCATGGTAGCACCCAAGGCACCGATGATATTTGCTGCAAAGATAATTGCTTTTAAGTCGATGGGCTGATCCGGATTCATAAGGTAAACATACAGTGAATCGTCGTCAAGGAAACCGGTCAGCTTCATGGTATAGCCGCAAAGTACAGTCATCAGTCCGGCTACCAGCACACCGCCGGAACAGCCCAAAGCGGAGGCAAGGCTCTTACGGGAGAACCCGCTGACCAGCGCCAAGGTCATACCAATGATGTAAACACAAATCAGACAGGACCAAAGGTAAGGATTTCTGCCGGCGAGAATGGATGGAACAAAAACAAGGAACACTGCCCCACAGGTAAAAACCAGGGAGAGCATGGTGTTGAAGCCTTTCTTTCGTCCAAATAACAGAAGCACCAAACAGAAGAAGCCCAACAGACAAGCGATTTGTCCGCTGCGGTAGTAGTCGCCGGCACTCCATGTACCGTCTGAACCGTCGGCAGGGGAATAGGCGAAGAGTTTATCGCCGACTTCCACTGGCTGTATGCCCAGATTCGAAACATTGTCGATCATCTGCGAAACGGGGATGATCTTGCCTTTGCGTTCTCCGCGGAGGATTTCAGCGTCGAACTGGATATTCTGTTCCAGGTAGTACATATCGCCTAAATTGCTGATGATCTGATCATCGTCGGTGATCTCAAGCACCTGACAAAGCACTTCTTCGCTGCTGCTTCCGCTGGTATTTTGGAACAGCAGTGCGTCATCTTTGACACAAAGCCAGCCAAACCACAAAATCAGTGCGGATAAAACGACAGTGAATATGTATCTTAAATTTTCTTTGTGTTGTGTCATGTTTCCAACTCCTTTAGAACAGTCTTATCTTAACATATATTAGGGTGCTCAGCAATGAGGAAATGGTGACAAACACTTGCAAAATAACAGGAATTTTTGTATAATCAAACTATTAACTTATGAGAAGGAGAAACCGTTATGAAGGGAAAATTTACACCCTCTATTGAAGACTATCTGGAGTGCATCTACCAGACCAATCAGGGTCAAGGCGTAAAATCCACTGATATTGCGGCGAAGCTGTCGGTTTCTAAACCAAGCGTACACCGTGCCATTGTTACTCTTGCGGAAATGGGTCTTCTTCAGCAGGAAAAATACTCACTGATCTATCTGACAGAAGCAGGTCAGAAAAAGGCAGCGGAAGTTGCTGCAAAGCATGAAGTTCTCAGCGGATTCCTTCAGTATGTTCTGGGCATTGCTCCGGAAGTGGCAGAGGAAGAAGCTTGCAAAATGGAACACGGCGTCAGCATGGAAACAGTGCAGCGTTTTGCTGCCCTGCAGTCTGCCATCATCGACAAGGTGGATCTGGAACATCTGTGGAAAGATGCCGCTCCAAAAGCATAAATTTTATTCTGTAAGAAATAAGCAAAAAATGGTGAGCTTTTCGGCAGTTTCTTGATGAAACTGCCGTTCTTTTTGCATTTAAGGAAGTTTCTAAGAAAAAGGATTGCTTTTTTATGGCTTTTCGTTTAAAATATGATTGATTTCCTTTTTGGTTTTATCAAAACAGGGAATGGAATATGAATAAAATGTGATCTGCACGAACTTCCCAAGGAGGATTTGGAATGTGGTATTTAGCTTTACATAAACTGAATACTTGTTATGCCACCTGCGCAAGAAGTGTAAGCTCCACTAAGGGCGAAATGCAGACTGAACAGAAAAATAAGTGCGCCTTCGGCATTGTATAGGGAAATAGTACGCTGTGATGAGAGTCACAGCGTTTTTCATTTCTTTATCCTTGCTGATCAGCGCCGATAAATTGGAGGAATATACCATGGAAATCAAAAAAGTAGCGATCGTTATGGGCAGTGACAGCGACCTCCCAATCGTAAAACCAGCCATCGAAAAACTGAGAAGCTTTGGTGTTCCGGTAGAAGCGCGCGTTATGTCCGCACACCGCACCCCAGAAGCAGCAAGCGAATTTGCTTCCAAAGCAGTAGAAAACGGCTTTGGTGTTATCATTGCAGCAGCTGGTAAAGCAGCTCATCTGGGCGGCGTTCTGGCAGCTCACACCACTCTGCCAGTTATCGGTATTCCAGTAAAATCCTCCACCTTGGATGGTTTGGACGCACTGCTGGCAACCGTACAGATGCCAAGCGGTATTCCTGTTGCAACCGTTGCTATCGACGGTGCAGAAAATGCAGCGATCCTGGCAGTTCAGATGCTTGCTCTCTCCAACGCAGAGCTGGCTCAGAAACTGGTTGACATGAAACAGCAGATGAAAGACGCTGTTGCGAAAAAAGACGCAAATCTGCAGAAATTGGTTGCAGAACTGTAATACAGATAATTCGGTTTTATTTTATAAAAATGAGAAAGGGTGTGTAAGAAATGTCCGTTTTTGGTATTTTTACAAATAAAAAACAGATTGATGTTGCATCTGAAGCATATATGGCACTGTTCGCACTGCAGCACCGCGGTCAGCAGTCCTGCGGTATCGCAGTAAACGATGACGGTGTGATCAAATCCTACCGCGACATGGGTCTGGTTCCTGAAACCTTTAATCCAGAACTGCTGGCTGAAAAGCTGGGTCTGGGCAACATGGCGATCGGTCATGTTGAATACTCCAAATATGCCAACGGTTCCCGTGCAGATGCACAGCCACTGGTTGTTCGTCACATCAAAGGTACTATGGCTTTGGCAAGCTCCGGCACTCTGGTCAATGTACCAGAACTCCGTGAGGAACTGGAACTGAATGGCGCTATCTTCCATTCCAGCACCGATGCTGAGATTATCTCTCATGTGATCATTAAAGAGCGTCTGACCGCAAAATCCATCGAGGGTGCTGTTGAGCAGGCGATGTTCCGTCTGAAAGGTTCCTACTCTCTGCTGATCATGTCCCCACAGAAACTGATCGCTGCTCGTGACCCAGAAGGTATCCATCCTCTGTGCATGGGTCAGATGGGTGAAGACATTGTGTTCGCTTCCGAAAGCTGCGCGTTCGATTCCATCGGCGCTACTTTTGTTCGAGACATCAGACCGGGTGAGATCGTGATCGTTGATCAGAACGGCATCCGTTCCATCGAAACTCACTGCGGCAGCAAAGGCCATCTCTGTGTATTTGAATACGTTTACACTGCTCGTCCAGACTCTGTGATTGAAGGTTCCAGCGTTCACGAAGCACGCCGCAGAGCCGGTGCTTTCCTTGCATTGGAAACCCCATGCTACGCAGACGTTGTTATCGGTGTTCCTGACTCCGGTCTGGATGCTGCGCTGGGCTTCTCTCAGCAGAGCGGTATTCCATACGGCGTTGGCTTCATCAAAAACCGTTACATTGGCCGTACCTTCATTCTGCCAACTCAGAAACAGCGTGAAGATGCTGTCCGCATCAAACTGAATGTACTGAAAGCTACCGTAAACGGCAAACGTGTCGTTCTGGTCGACGACTCCATCGTACGCGGTACCACCAGTGCAAACATCATCAATATGCTCCGTGAAGCAGGTGCGACCGAAGTTCACGTCCGTATTTCTTCTCCTCCATTCATCAATCCTTGCTACTACGGTACCGACATCGACAGCAAAGACAAGCTGATCGCTTGCAAAATGAGCATCGATGAGATCCGTCAGAAAATCGGTGCAGACTCTCTGGGCTACCTGAGCCTGGATGGCGTGAAGAAAATCGCACAGTGCACCACTGGCTGCGACTTCTGTACTGCTTGCTTCGATGGCATTTATCCTGCAGGTGTACCAAGCCAGAAAGAAAGCAAATACGACAAATTTAACTATCATATCAACGAAAAACGCTAAATCCCTTGCCGAACAGCTTGTTTTGGTAGACTTTTCTATTCAAAACAGGTACAATAGAGATAAGAATGGGTTCTGTGCGGCATAAGCAGGACCCACAAGGAAAGGAACGATTACAATGAGCAATAATAGTTTCAGCGAAAGCTATAAAGCTGCCGGCGTAGACGTAACTGCTGGCTACAAAGCAGTAGAACTGATGAAAACCCATATCGCACGCACCCGTAACGAAGGCTGCCTGGATGACGTTGGCGGTTTCGGCGGTTGCTTCGGTCTGAACCTGACCGGTATGGAAGAACCTGTACTGGTTTCCGGTACTGACGGCTGCGGCACTAAAGTTAAACTGGCGATCAAACTGGACAAACATGACACCATTGGTATCGACGCTGTTGCTATGTGCGTAAACGATATCATCTGCTGCGGTGCAAAACCACTGTTCTTCCTGGATTACATTGCTTGCGGCAAAAATATTCCTGAAAAAATCGCTACCATCGTTAGCGGTGTTGCAGAAGGCTGCGTACAGTCCGGCTGTGCACTCATCGGCGGTGAAACTGCAGAACATCCAGGTATGATGCCGATCGACGATTACGATCTGGCTGGCTTCAGCGTAGGTATCGTTGACAAAAAACGTATCCTCAACAACGAAAATGTAAAACCAGGCGATGTGATCGTTGCTCTGCCATCTTCCGGCGTACATTCCAACGGTTTCTCTCTGGTTCGTAAAGTATTCGATATTGAAAACAAACCACTGGACCGCTTTGCTGACGAACTGGAAGGTAAAACTCTGGGCGAAACCCTGCTGACCCCAACCAAACTGTATGTAAAACCAGTTCTGGCTGTTCTCAACGAAGTTAACGTAAAATCCATCAGCCACATCACTGGCGGCGGCTTCTACGAAAACATTCCACGTTCCCTCAATGACAACGTAAAAGCTGTCATCAAAAAAGACGACGTGAAAGTTCTGCCTATTTTCAAACTCATCGCAAAAGAAGGCAACATTCCAGAACGCGATATGTACAACACCTTCAACATGGGCGTTGGTATGATGATGGTAGTTTCTCCAGAAGATGCTGACAAAACTGTTGAGATCCTCAAAGCAAATGACGTTGACGCTTACGTTGTTGGTAAAATTGAAGCTGGCAACAAAGAGGTAGAATTATGGTAAAAGTTGCCGTATTGGTATCCGGCGGCGGAACCAATCTGCAGGCGCTCATTGATGCGCAGGCTGCCGGCAAACTTGGCTGCGGCCAGATCTCTCTGGTTGTCAGCTCCAACTCCAAAGCATACGCTCTGACCCGTGCTGAAAACGCAGGCATTCCTTCTACGGTAGTACGCAGAAAAGATTATGCCAACGGGGAAGAATATGACTTGGCTTTGGCACAGACCCTGAAAGACAATGGCATCGAGCTGGTCGTTCTGGCTGGCTTCCTGTCCATTCTCGGTCCAAAGTTCATCGAAGCTTACCGCGACCGTATCATCAACATCCATCCATCTCTGATCCCATCCTTCTGCGGTGACGGCTTCTACGGCTTGAAAGTCCATGAAGCTGCACTGGAAAAAGGCGTGAAAGTTACCGGTGCTACCGTTCATTTCGTGAACGAGATCTGCGACGGCGGTGCGATCATTCTGCAGAAAGCTGTGTATGTAGAAGAGGGAGATACTCCTGAGATCCTGCAGCGCAGAGTTATGGAACAGGCAGAATGGGAGCTGCTGCCACAGGCAACAGCTATGATCTGTGCTGAAATCGAAAACAACAAATAAGTTTTTTATAGGGGAGTTTGATTACAATGAACCGTAAAACCATTTCTGAAGAACTGAGAAATAATACATACCCTGGCCGCGGCATCATCATCGGTAAATCCGAAGACGGCGAAAACATGGTGATCGTTTACTTCATCATGGGCCGCAGCGTAAATAGCCGTAACCGCGTATTCCTGCCACTGGAAGACTGCAACGGTATCCGTACCCAGGCATTCGATCCTGCAAAACTGTCTGACCCATCTCTGGTAATCTATGCACCAGTTCGCTGCATCGACGGCAAAACCATCGTTACCAACGGTGACCAGACCGATACCATTTGCGACTTCATCAAAGAAGGCAAAACCTTCGAAGAAGCTCTGCGTACCCGTACTTTCGAACCAGACGCTCCAAACTTCACTCCTCGTGTATCCGGTATCGTAGAAAACGGCACCTACAAACTGTCCATCCTGAAGAGCAACAATGGCAACCCAGAGTCCGCTCAGAGATTCTTCTATGAATACATGGAACCAGTTGCAGGTGAAGGTCACTTCATCCATACCTACCTCCACGACGGTAACCCAATTCCTTCCTTCGAAGGCGACCCAACCCCAATGGTGATCAAAGGCGACATCGACTCCATCACCAAAGAAGTTTGGGAATCCCTCAACGAAGAAAACAAAGTTTCCCTGTTCGTTCGTACCATCAACCTGAAATCCGGCGAAGAACAGACCAGAATCATCAACAAAAACAACTAATTGTTTTCTAAAATTAAGAAAGAGGAATGATTGATATGGCAAACGAACTGGCTCTCAAATACGGCTGTAACCCAAATCAGAAACCTTCCCGCATTTACAATGCTGACGGCGAACTTCCAGTAGAAGTAGTAAACGGCAGACCTGGTTACATCAACTTCATGGACGCATTCAACAGCTGGCAGCTGGTTAAAGAACTGAAAGAAGCTACCGGTCTTCCAGCAGCAGCTTCCTTCAAACACGTTTCTCCTGCAGGTGCAGCAGTTGGTCTTCCACTGACTGATACCCTGAAAAAAATCTACTTCGTAGAAGGCATGGAGCTGTCCCCAATCGCTTGCGCTTACGCAAGAGCTCGTGGCGCTGACCGTATGTCTTCCTACGGTGACTGGATCGCTCTGTCCGACACCTGCGACAAAGCTACCGCAGCAATCATCGCAAAAGAAGTTTCTGACGGCGTTATCGCTCCTGATTACACCGAAGAAGCTCTGGAAATCCTGCGCAGCAAACGCAAAGGCGGCTACAATGTAATCAAAATCGATCCAAACTATATTCCAAGAGAACTGGAACGTAAAGATGTATTCGGTATCACCTTCGAGCAGGGCAGAAACAACATGAAAATCACCAAAGAACTGCTGGAAAACATCGTAACCGAAAACAAAAACATGACTGAAGAAGCGAAAATCGACCTGATGATCGCTCTCATCACTCTGAAATACACCCAGTCCAACTCCGTTTGCTACGTAAAAGACGGTCAGGCAATCGGTATCGGCGCTGGTCAGCAGTCCCGTGTACACTGCACCAGACTGGCTGGTAACAAAGCTGACTTCTGGTGGCTGCGTCAGCACGAAAAAACCCTGAACCTGCCATTCCGCAAAGACATCCGTCGTGCAGACCGTGACAACACCATCGACGTTTACATCTCCGACGATTACATGGACGTTCTGGCTGATGGCACTTGGGAACAGTTCTTCGACGTGAAACCAGAACCTCTGACCCGCGAAGAAAAACGTGCATGGCTGGATCAGATGAGCGGTGTAGCTCTCGGTTCCGACGCATTCTTCCCATTCGGTGACAACATCGAACGTGCTAAACGCAGCGGCGTTCAGTTCATCGCACAGCCAGGCGGCTCCATCCGTGATGACAACGTTATCGACACCTGCAACAAATACAACATGGTAATGGCCTTCAACGGCGTTCGTCTGTTCCACCACTAAGGTGCAGCGGCTGCACGGTCAATACCGCGTTTAACCTTGTACTATTCCAAGCCTCGTTTTGCGAAACGGGGCTTTCGGAATACATAAGGCAATCACAAACTGGTGAGTTCAACTCACAAGGGAGGAATTTCCTATGAAAATTTTAGTGATCGGCTCCGGCGGTCGTGAACATGCGATCATCCGCAAGCTGAAAGAAAGCAAATACAATCCAGAAATCTTCTGCGCACCTGGCAATGGCGGTATTGCTGCTGATGCTACCTGCGTTGCGATCAATGCAATGGACGTAGAAGGCGTCGTAAAATATGCAAAAGAAGAAGCAATGGATTGGGTCTTCGTTACTCCTGATGACCCGCTTGCAGCAGGTATGGTAGATGCGCTGAACGAAGCTGGCATCAAAACCTTCGGTCCTAAGAAACTGGCTGCTGAAATCGAAAGCTCCAAAGTATTTTCCAAAAACATGATGAAGCAGTTCGGTATTCCAACCGCTGCTTACGAAGTTTTTACCGATCCAGTAAAAGCAATGGAATACGTTGAAAAAACCAACGAATTCCCAGTGGTTATCAAAGCTGACGGTCTTGCTCTCGGTAAAGGCGTTATCATCGCAAAAGACCTGCAGGAAGCAAAAGACGGTATCCATGAAATCATGGAAGACAAAGTCTTCGGTGCAAGCGGCAACCAGATCGTTGTGGAAGAATTCCTCACCGGTCCGGAAGTATCCGTTCTGGCATTTGTTGATGGCGAAACCGTAAAACCAATGGTTTCTTCCATGGACCACAAACGTGCATTGGACAATGACGAAGGACTGAACACCGGCGGTATGGGCACCATCGCTCCAAACCCATTCTATACCGAAGAAGTTGCTCAGCAGTGCATGGATCGTATCTTCCTGCCAACTGTAAAAGCAATGAACGAACTGGACAGAACCTTCACCGGCTGTCTGTACTTCGGTCTGATGATCACTCCAAAAGGCCCATACGTGATCGAGTATAACTGCCGCTTCGGCGATCCTGAAACTCAGGTCGTTATGGAACTGCTGGACAGCGATCTCGTTGACATCATGGAAGCGATCTGGAACAAAGATCTGGCAAACTGCGAAGTGAAATTCCATAACGGTGCAGCAGCTTGCGTTATCATTGCAAGCGGCGGCTATCCAAAAGCTTACAAAAAAGGCTGCGAAATCAGCGGCCTGAATGCTGACGGCCAGTATGAAGGCATCAGCGTTTACCATGCAGGTACCAAGCTGGAAAACGGTAAATACCTGACTAGCGGCGGCCGTGTTCTGGGTGTAACCGCAAGAGGTGCAGACCTCCGCGAAGCACTGGACAAATCCTATGCAGCTGTTGCAAACATCACCTTCGAAGATGCTTTCAACAGAACTGACATCGGCGCAAAATGCTTCAAATAAGATAGAAAAAGCCACCCGAAAGGGTGGCTTTTGTTTTGCAACTGCAGGTTGCAGACATTCTACTGTTATCATCTGGAACGCAACTGCGTTTTCTGTTACAATAGGTACAAAAGAAAGGAGGAATTCCATGAATTTTTCTGAGCAGTTGACTCGCTTGAGAAGAGAAAAGGGCTTATCACAGGAAGCATTGGCTGAATTGATTGGTGTATCCCGACAGGCAGTGAGCAAGTGGGAAAGGGAAGAGGCACAGCCGGATTTAACAAAAATAATCACGCTGTGCGATATCTTGGATGTAAGCCCCGATGAATTATTGGGTTACAAAACAAAAGAATCGGATGAGAAAAAAGAGGTAAGTTCCAACTCGCAGAAGGCTATCTTTTGGCTGGTGGTTGGATGCATGGGTTTTGTTGTAACGGCATTCTGTTTAGGCTGGTCCATGGCTCATCCACATATTTATAATGGAATCACAGGAATACGAGGAAGTTTGTTAGGGAATGATTGCATGGGAGCTTTGTTGCTTGGTGTCGCTGCCATGTTCATCGGTTTAGTGGAATCCTATTTTGAAATCAGTGGTAGGGGTAGTTTCTTCCGATGGTTTGCAAAGGAGTTTCGCTGGTATCTCAATGAACTGTTCAAGGACGGAAACGTGATGAAGTAAAAAAGACCTCCCAAACGGGAGGTCTTTCTATTTACAGAAGATTATTTGTCAGCTTTCTTTTCGTCAGCTTTTTCTTCTTTTTTCTCTTCTTTCTTGGTTTCGCCCATCATTTTAGCTGCTTTTTCGATTTTCTCTTTCAGCTCTTTTGGAAGTTCACGTGGAACTGGGCAAACTTTGGAGTTTACAACCTGTTCAGAGAATTTAACCATGAATTCAACAGTCTTGATGAAAGCGGTTGCATCCAGAACTTCAAAGATGTCGCGACGGGAGTGGATTTCTGCTCCGCCTTTTGGAGCCAGACGAGCGAAGGTCATTGCAGGTACGCCAGCTCTTGCGAAGGAAGAGGAGTCGGATGGGTACATGTCAACTTTAGTGGTGATAGGGAAGCCTTCTACTTTGCCCATGAAGTCGATGTGTTTTGCAACTACTTCGTCACAGGAGCAAACAGCGGTTTCGTAACCGATGAGAACGCCGGTCATATCAACGTTGATGTTGAACAGGTGTTTGTCCATTTCTTCTTTATGATCTTCGCAGTATGCTTTGGAACCGCACAGACCGATTTCTTCAGAACCGCACCATACGAATTTCAGAGTTCTCTTTGGTGGGTTTTTGATGAAGTGGTGCATAATTTCCATAATGGTGATGGAGCCGGTGCCATTGTCCCATGCGCCGGTGCCGTAGATTACGGAGTCAAAGTGAGCGGAGAATGCGATGATTTCTTCTGGTTTTTCGGTACCTTCGATGGTAGCAACTACGTTATGGGAAGTACCTTTTTTGTCGCAATCCTGTTTCAGAACGAGGGTGATTTCTTCAACGCCCATATTCAGCAGTTTTGCAGCGTCGGTCATATGGATAACAACGCCTGGGAAGTTAGCGTCTTCGCCTGGTTTTCTGCGTTCGTTTCTGGTACGGATCTCTGGGATCATTTCTTCTGGATCATAGATAGAACCGTGGCAAGCAATGTAACCGAGAGCGCCGGATTTTCTCATTCTTTCGAGAACTTCTGGTTTAGCCATACCGGTCAGCAGCAGGATTTTACCTTTTGCATCGATCATGTTAGCTTCCAGACCGTCTTCAACGTACAGCAGAGGACCGGTAACGCCTTCGTCAGGGGTAACGCCGGATTTGCCGATACCTACGCAGCGGATATCGCAAACTTCTGGTTTGGTAACAGTCAGTTTAGCTTCGTGGATTTCAGGCATATCGATTTCGAATGCTTCGATAACAGCAGGAACGCCAGCTTTTTCACATTCAGCTTTCAGCAGTTCAGCAGCTTCCAGTTCGCCTGGAGTACCAGCGATACGAGCGAAGCTCAGTCTTTTCAGTACTTCGAATGCTCTGTCTTTGCAAATGTTCATGGTAATAACATCTCCTTCAAGCGGCAATGCCGCAAATTTATAAATTTATGTAGTAAGCTTACTTACTTTTCAGTTCTTTAGAGAAGTGGTTCAGCACTTCACAGCCGTCCTCAGTAACGAGAACCAGGTCTTCGATACGAACGCCAACGTCACCAGCGAGGTAAACACCAGGTTCGATGGAGAAGATCATGCCAGGTTTCAGCACATCAGTGTTGATGGAAGAAACATCGCCGAATTCGTGGCATTCCAAACCGATAGCATGACCGGTACGGTGCAGGAACTGTGGACCGTAGCCTTTTGCGGTGATATAATCGCGGCAAGCTTTATCAACGTCACAGAAACGAGCGCCAGGTTTTACTGCAGCGATACCTGCAAGGTTTGCCTGCAGAACGATATCGTAGATCTCTTTCTGATGTTCGCTTGGTTCACCGAGGAAGATGGTACGGGTCATATCGGAGCAGTAGGAATTATGGATGCAGCCCATGTCGATGATGACACAGTCGCCTTCTTTTGCGATGCAGCTTGCGTCGTTGCCATGATGTGGGTCAGCAGCGTTTGCGCCGTAAGCGATGATCGGATGGAAGGAGAAGCCGCCGTTTGCGCCAACTTCGTTGTAGATGCCAGCGAGAATATCAGCAACTTCGGTTTCGCTCATGCCAGGTTTGATGACTTCCTGGATTTTTTCCATTGCAGCATCGTTGAGCAGAGAAGCTTTTCTCATGTGCTCGATTTCTTCTTCGTCTTTTACCAAACGGATGTGGTCAACGATCGGAGAGCTGTTGATGAATTTGCTGCCAGCACCCAGGTCCATCAGCTGGATCAGGAAGCGTGCAGGCCAGGTTTTGTCGATACCCATAACAGCGTCGTGGTCAACGAACTGAGCCAGCAGCTGAACAGGAGCATCGGTATCGCAGTAAGTCACGAGATCAACGCCCAGATCTTCAGCGATTGGGAAGAGTTCATTGACGATGAGTTTGTGTTTTCCGTTAATATTTAAGTAGAGAGCCAGCATACGTTCGCCAGGGTGGATCCATTTGCCGGTGAGGTAGTAGATCGCACCAGGATCAGAGATGAGCATCTGGCTCAAACCCTGAGCTTCCATAGCGGAAAGGATGCGCTGGACACGTTTTTCAACCATAGAAAAAGCCTCCTTGAGGGAAAATCATTAACACACCTATCATACCGCAAAAAACGTGGATTGACAACAGCACGAAAAGTAGAAAATTCACAACTTTGTCCATGCACTGTGGACAAAAACAAGCTTAACTCTGAAGGAGATTTTCGCTATAAAAAGAGAAAACACCCGGCCACCAAACCGAGTGTTTTCACGAAAAATGAGAAATTGGAACTTTAAATCACAAGATAACTTAAAGCTACCAATAGTAAGGATATCACATCAGGGGAATTTTGTCAATCATACCATTGTAAAACTTGTATAAAAGTTGATGTGTATTATAGGTTTTATGCTTATAATTTTCAAAATAAGCTTGTAAAATAACAGCAATTTTATAAACTAAACTCTTTTAGAAATTGATGAAGGAATTTTATGCAACATGAAGTAAATGTGAAGAGTGAAGATTGTGTTTTATGGTGATTCTGGTATGTTTTTCATTTTTTGTATTGTAAATGAAAATACAAATTGTTGGACATTATAAAAGATGCTGTCCGTGCATGACGGACAAATCGCGATTGTGTAGAAATAGATGACGAAAATAGTCTATTGTTTTTGTCGCTTTTGCAGATTTTACGATTTTATAAGAAAAAATTCGCTTTATGAAAAATGAATTTCAATCACTGGCCATTTACGTCCCGAATCATGAAAAAAAGTCGAAAAACCCTTGTTTCTACGCCAAATTTGTGCTAAAATATCTGATGGTTATTTACATATGAAAGGATGAATATTCAATGTCCGGACATTCCAAGTGGAACAATATTAAACGTAAAAAAGAAAAAACTGACGCTCAGAAAGCGAAAGTATTTACCAAAATCGGCCGTGAAATTTCTGTTGCAGTACGCGAAGGCGGTCCAGACCCTGCAAACAACGGTAAACTCCGTGACTTGATCGCAAAAGCAAAATCTTCCAACGTGCCAAACGACAACATTGACCGCATCATCAAAAAAGCGGCTGGTGAAGGCGATAAAAATACCTACATGGATATGGTTTACGAAGGCTACGGTCCATGCGGCGTTGCAGTTATCGTAGAAGCACTGACTGATAACAAAAACCGTACTGCAGGTGACCTGCGTCACTACTTCGACAAATGCGGCGGTAACCTGGGTCAGACCGGTTGCGTATCCTACCTGTTCTCTGAAAAAGGTATCATCGTTATCGACAACGAAGACGAAAAATACACCGAAGATCAGCTGATGGAAGATTGCATGGATGCTGGTGCAGAAGACTTCGAAATCAACGGCGAAGTTGTAGAAGTAACTGCAAGCAACGATCCAATCGAATTCCGTGCTGTTCGTGAAGCTCTGGAAGCAAAAGGCTACAGCTTTGTTGAAGCTGATATCCAGAAAGTTCCTTCCACCTACACCAAAATCGACGATGTAGAAATGCAGGAAAAAATGCAGAAATTGCTGGATATGTTGGACGACAACGACGACGTTCAGAACGTATTCCATAACTGGGAAGAACCAGACGAAGAATAATCTGCAGTTATTTTTCTAAAAGATATAAAACAAAAATCCCCATCATACGATGGGGATTTTTGTTTCGTTAAGAAGTTTATGAAATCTACACGGAATGATCGTTAGCAAAGGGTTTCTTCGTTTTCAGAGAAGAGCTGATCGTTGATCTCAAACAAATCAATGTGATGTACAAGACCGTAGGTGATGATCGCATCACGGCGGATTTTAGGGTACAGCTGAGCAAGACCGCACTCTTTCAGCAGATCTTGGGTTTCTTCAAGGCTCATATCCAGACCGTAGCAAAGACAAAGCAGTCGGTTGCGGGACGGGGTTCTGCGTCCGGCGAAAATCTGATGGAGATAGATCTCGCTCATACCGGATCGTTTTGCCAAGGCCGCTTTGGAGATATTTTGATTGAGAAAAACTCGATTGAGGATTTCAGTTACAGTTTCGGAAATAAAATGGCCTTCATTTTCTTCAAGAAAATGACTGAGGCTCGGAGATGTCATCAAAACTTCTTGAAGGTTTTTGGTATCCTTCGTCAAAGGGAGCACCACCTTTACAAAATAAAGCTCACTGAATATAATATTAATATCTTACAATATTTAGAATTTGAAAACAATATGCTCTAAGCATAGGATGGTGTGGAAATGGAACTTTACCATGATCTGTTGGAATCGGTCAATAGAGAGTACGATATTGTAAAATGCTTAAAATCCAGCGATAGGGGAAGCGTTTTTGTTGTACGTCATAAGCAAAGCAGAAAACGCTATGTGTTCCGTCATTATGATGGGAATGCTTCTGTTTATCGGAATTTACTGTCGGTGAGCTGTCCTCATTTGCCTCAAATCATGGAGGCTGCGGAATGGGACGGGAAAGCTGCTGTGTTGGAAGAATATGTGCAAGGGGATACCCTCTACTTCTTGCTGGAAGGCGGTACTCTGGACTGGAAAACTGGAAAGAAGATCATGCTGCAGCTTTGTCAGGCTTTGGCTGTTTTGCATTCCATGGGAGCTGTACATCGTGACATTAAGCCGGAGAATATTATCATTCGTGGAGATGAAGCGGTGCTGATTGACTTTGACGCATCCCGTATAGTGAAGTTGGAGCAGGATACCGATACAATGGTCTTAGGCACAGTCGGATTTGCAGCACCGGAGCAGTTTGGTCTGACTCAATCGGATGAAAGAGCGGACATTTATTCCATGGGTGTGCTGCTGAATCTCATTTTGACCGGTCAGCATCCGTCGAGAAAACTTGCTTCCGGACGGTTTGGACAAATCGTTCAGCGCTGCACCATGATGAATCCGCAAAAGCGGTATAAAACCATTATGCGCTTGATGAAAGTGTTGTAGAAAGGGGATAGCTGATGGCTAAACAGTGCATTTATTGCGGCGCAGAGCTGCATCCGGAGGCTTCCTTCTGTCATCAGTGTGAACGCAGTCAAATCCAAAAGCAGCAGGTCAAATTGCAGAAATACAGAAGCAAAAAGAGCATCCTGCTCTTTGTTTTTCTTCTGTTTGTTCTCATCCTGCCGCTGCTGCAAATCAACACGGAGAAAGATACTGTTAACGCAGAAGCGACTTTCTTTGACAATGGTCCGGGGATGGCGGAAGTCCATTACTCTGCGGAAGATGGGGAAACATATCACATTTATGCTTCTTTTTCCGGAGATAAGGAAGTGATGGATTACCGTCAGCATGCGATAGCAGAAGATCAGGGAAGGGACGGTTCTTTTCCATCCATGTTCTTTGTCAGACAGGAAAGCAGCAACGAGTTTGTCGGTGAAGAATTTCTCCAGCAATTTGTAGATGAAGTAAAAGTGGAAGCTATACCGCTAAATGGCGCACAACCATTGGAGCTTTCTGAACCTGAGCAAGAGAAGGTGGAATTCCCAACAGCATTGCGAATGACCCATGTTTATATCGGTTCGTATAATGAGGGAGAAAACATCGTTCGTTGGACGTTAAAGATGAAAAACGGTGATTTTGTTACTCTCGAGCAAACAGTTTGTATCAAGTTGATAGAAGTTTTGGAATATCACTGGGAAGATGTGCAGATAGATACGATCCAATCACTCGTTGATTTCATGGAGTATTTGGAACGCACTTTGCCGGAAGATCAAGTGATCGATCTGTTTTTGCCACCGGTCACATACGAAGGTGGACTGCAATTGAACAGATCATTCCGTCTGTACGGTTCGGTGGATGAAAACGGAGCTGTGACAACTTTTACGGCACCAAGTATAGCACAGATGGATGGTCCGACGAGAACAGAGCTGAATAACATTGCCTTTGTTGGAAACGGCGGAACAGGTATGACTTGTCATAAAACGATTTTCCTGGAGGATTGCCGCTTTGAGGGCTGGGATATCGCCGTTCACGTGAAAGAAGATGGTTGGTCCCAGAGCGATCGCTGTACCTATCAAAACAATGGGATCGGTTTGCTGTTTGATTGCAAAGACGGCGGATCGTTCGGTCCGAACTTTGATGATAATCACTTCGAAAACAATGAAATCGGTATCCAAATCAAGGGCGTCAATCGACCAAGACAGCTTCGTTTCAAGGATTGCGTCTTTTCTGATAATGAAATTGATATCGACAATAAAATCGAACATGACATTGATATAAGCAGAAGCATCTTCGAGTAAAGAAGGAAATTTCGATTTTTCTGCCAAAACAGCTGTCAAGTCAGCGGAAGTATGCTATACTTATAATATGGTTTCAGGAAAGAGGTGTTGCAGGTGAAAATGACAGCGAAAGAGTGGACGTTGAAAGACGGCCGCAAAGCGATCATTCGTCAGGCATTGGAAAGCGATGCAGAACAGATGATCCGTATGTCAAAACAATGCTGCAGCGAAACACGAAACCTCAGCAGTACAGCAGAAGAGTACGCAACCTTCACTGTTGAAATGGAAAAGAAATGGATCAATGACCGCAACGTGGACGGAGCACTGCTGCAAGTGGTGGAAGTTGATGGTGAACTGAAAGGCAACTGCATGATCTACTCGCAGGGAAAACGTCCGAGGGTGTGTCATCGCTGTGGCGTAGGCATCGGTTTGCTCAAGGAAATTTGGGGCAACGGTGTTGGCACAGCTATGATGGAAAATGCCATTGACTTTGCGAAACAATGCGGCTATGAGCAAATGGAACTGACTGTTGTTTCCACCAATGAAGCGGCAATTCATCTTTACGAAAAGCTTGGCTTTGTGCGCTGCGGTACCCAGCCCCATGCACTAAAATACGACGATGGCACTTACGCAGATTTCCTGCTGATGACATTGGATCTGCACAAATAAATACGAAAGGAAGATTTCATGCTGACAGGAGAAGAACGCAGAAGAGAGCTGATTCAAGTATTGGAACACTGTGACCGTGCTGTGTCCGGCACTGATCTGGCAAAACAGTTTGAAGTGAGCCGACAGGTGATCGTACAGGATATCGCTTTGCTGCGAGCTACAAACAAAAAGATCCTCTCCACCAACAAGGGCTACATTTTGTTCCGTGACGATGCGAAAGAAAAAGCAAAGCGTATTGTTTGTGTCCTCCACAAAGATACAGACATCCAGAAAGAGTTTGAATGTATCGTGGACAACGGAGCCAAAGTTCTGGATGTTGTGGTAGAGCATGAAATTTACGGACAGGTCAGTGTTGATCTGCTGATTCAGAACCGACAGGATGCAGCAAGTTTTGTGGAACAGCTGAAAAACTGCAAATCCCATTCCTTGAGCTGTTTGACAGATGGTGTACACTATCATACCCTCGAAGCAGACAGCGAAGAAATGCTGGATAACGCCGAGGCTGCATTGAAGGCAGCGGGCTTCCTTTACAACTAAATTGTCTTGAAAATCCCTCTTGTCAGAGGGATTTTTTTATGGTATCATTACACCAGCAACTGACAAGACAGTTGAAAAGTCAACTGTCTGACTGTATAGTGGGGGATAATAAAATGAAGAAAATGAAGGAGCTGCTGAGCCACATCTTCATTGATGGTTTGAGCGGCATGGCTACCGGCTTGTTCGCGACTCTTATCGTGGGAACGATCCTTTCGCAGATCGGTGAACTACTGCCCGGTGTTGTCGGTGAGAGCATTTACTTGATGGGTAAACTGGCTTCCAGCGTGACCGGAGCCGGAATTGGCTGCGGTATTGCCATCAAATTCAAAGAACCGCCGCTGGTTACTTTATCTGCGGCAGTCTGCGGTATGATGGGTGCTTTTGCAAGCAAAATTCTTGCAGGTTTCGTACTGGTCGATGGTGTGATCCATTATGCAGGTCCGGGTGAGCCGCTTGGTGCTTTTATCGCAGCAATCGTCGGTATTTACATGGGCCACCTCATTGCAGGGAAAACCAAGGTGGACATTCTGATCACACCGCTGTGCTGCATTACCGCAGGTTCTGCAGTGGGTCTGGTACTGGGACCACCGATTTCCAACTTTATGCTCCTCTTAGGTGACATGATCAACATGGGAACCCAGCAGCAGCCATTGTTGATGGGCATCATCGTTTCTGTACTGATGGGTGTTATTCTGACTTTGCCGGTAAGCTCTGCGGCATTGGGTATTATTCTGAATCTTGGCGGTTTGGCAGCAGGTGCAGCAACCGTTGGCTGCTGTGCCAATATGGTTGGCTTTGCGGTAGCAAGCTATCGCGAAAACGGACTCAACGGGCTGCTGGCGCAGGGTTTGGGTACAAGTATGCTGCAGATCGGTAACATTGTCCGTAAGCCTGTCATTTGGCTACCGGTCATCATGACGTCTGCGATCCTCGGACCTATAGCAACGGTTGTCTTTGGTATGACCAACAACTCCACCGGTTCCGGTATGGGTACCGCCGGTTTGGTAGGGCAGATCACGACCTATCAGACAATGGCTGCAGATCGAGGCAGTGCAGTGACCTTGCTGCTGATTTTGTTGCTGCATTTTGTGCTTCCGGCTGTGCTGACTCTGTGCTTCTCGGAATGGATGCGAAAAAAAGGCTGGATCAAAGACGGCGATATGAAATTGAATCTGTAGCTGCCAACAGAGAGAAGTTTTTCTTCTCTCTGTTTTTTTATGCTATAATTGTAACCAAGGATAAATTTTGTCGTCTTGGAGTATGAAGAGGTTAATGCCAATGATTTCGACAGAGAGGAGGAAGAGAGATGCTGGACGATTCAAAAATTGTCGAACTATTTTGGACACGCTCAGAAAATGCCGTCAGTGAAACGGCAGCAAAATATGGCGCATACTGCCGCGGTATATCCATGCAGATCCTGCACAGTGAAGCAGATGCCGAAGAATGCGTCAACGATACCTGGCTCCATGCATGGAATTCTATTCCACCAAGCAAGCCGAGCATTCTGAAGGCTTATTTGGGAAAAATCACCCGCAATCTTTCTCTGGACCGCTGGAAAAGAAGTACAGCACAGAAACGCGGCGGTTCACAAATCGAGCTGATGCTGGAGGAGCTGGGAGATTGTATTCCATCTGCTGACAGCGTACAGCTGGAAGTAGAAACAAAGGCGATCACAGAAGTGATCAATCAATTTTTGAAAGAGCAGCCAGAAATGAGCCGCTGGTTGTTCATTCGCCGTTATTGGTACGGCGATTCGATCACCGTGCTGTCACAGAATAGCAGTATGTCGGAAAGCTCTGTTAAGACGCAGCTGTTTCGTCTGCGTCAGAAACTCAAACAACGACTGGAGAAGGAGGGAGTGCAGTTATGACAAAAGAAGAAAAATTGCTGCGTGCCATCGGTGAAATCGATGATGAACTGATCGCGGCAGCAGACGCACCCGCTCCGAAAAAGCAGAAGATCGTTCTGCTGCCGAAACGCTGGAAAAAGACAGCGGTAATGGCGGCAGGTTTCCTGTTCTGTTTGGGCGTATGGCTGTCAACAGAAGCGTTTCTACCTATGGGCAGTAATGCACAGGCCAGTGAGAAAAAGCCGATGGCTTCTCAATCAACGGCAGCAGCTCCAACAGCTGAAGAAGCGATCCTCGAGGTCGATGACGGGATTCCGGCAGAATCTCCTGCAGCAAAAGCAGAATATGAAGTAGCTCCGGAAAGTGCAGGAGCTGTCAAATGTCCGCCGTCGACGAAGGAAGACTTCTACATGAATTACAATCTGCCGCTTCTTCCATTGGATATCAGCGGTGACAGTGAGGGAATCACAGCCGAGCGTAATTTGCAGCTTGACGCAAGTTCCTACTATGGAGAAGGTGAAAAGGTTCTTATCAGCGACAGTTACTCTCTGCTCAATGCAACCAATGAAGATAAAACTGTCACAGTGGAGTATCACTTCGGCAATACACTGTGGGATTTGGGGAATGTCAATATGCTGGTAGAAGGCTCCGATTCTGCACAAAATCTCAATGTAAACAGTACCTATCACCAATTCAGTGATGAAGGAATGAACTTAGATAATCCGTATAACTGGAGTTCTTTCGTTAAATCCTTTACCGAGGAATTGAAAGCGGTGGATAAAGAGCTTTTACGCTATGCCGATGAGCCGGTGACTGTGTATGAAGTATACGATGTGACGATTCCGGAGAGTGCACCGTCTTCTGTTTGCGTGGGAATGGAATTCACCTGCGACGAAGATACTTTCATTTGGAACAATAATTTCAATGGTATGTGCATCAACGGCGAAGAACGGATCTATGATTTCTTTGCCCGTGAGCTGGAGCGTCATCCAGGAATGAACCGCAGTTTATGGGTATTTGGCGGTAGAGAATTGGCAGATGTGAGCCTAAAAGGCTATACCAACGGAGCTTGTGAAGATGAAGTATCCGGCGTTCACGCAAAGGTACGCAGCTACAAAACCACATTGAAAGAAGCAGTCAGCCAGTCCTTGCAGCAGTTTATCAAGTACAATGGTGTCGATTTATCCCGAATTGATGCGGAAACTTTGGCCGACGCTGTGCTGGAGTATCTGGAATACAGTCCTTTGGGTTCGCAGCCGCAGCCAAGATATGAACATCTGACCAGTTGGGAACTGTACAGTGATGTACTGTCCGCAAGCCGTACGTTTACTCTGGAGCAGACCGTGACGATTCCAGCCAATGGTTCTGTTGAAGTTCAGATCCAGTCGGAAGAACAGGCAAACCGCAATTACCTGTCCAGTCAGATCTCCCTGGATGTTGCAACGACTCTGGCATCCGATTTGAACATTGAAAGCACCACCGTGGACTTTATCAAACCGAAGAGCGGTGTTATCATCGGAGGAAATCTCACGGAAGGCAGCAGCGAAGTGGATATGGATGTTGAACGCTGGTATGTGGTTTGCGAACTTTCGGATCTGTGCGGATACCCAATCAAAGATTAAATGCCCTGTTGCATCGTTCACAAAATTAGTGTATAATAGAGAAAAGATTTTGTGAAAGGTCGTGCAAGTATGGAATTATTTGAAGCTTTGGTACAGCGTCAGAGCTGCCGCAACTACTCCACTCAGGAAGTTGAAATGGACAAACTGAAAAAATGCGTGGAGGCTGCTCAGTTGGCACCTTCTGCCTGCAACAGCCAGCCATGGAGCTTTGTTGTTGTAACCTCTCCGGAGAAAGTAAAAGAAGTGACTGAGAATATCCTCAATGTTGGCTTCAATAAATTCTGTCAGAACGTTCCTGCGTACATTGCGATCATCGAAGAGCCTGCTTACCTGCGTCCAAACGTAGTGAATCCAAAATACGCTCACGGCGATATGGGTATGGCAGTAGAAAATCTTTGCTTGGCAGCAACTGCACAGGGTCTGTCCACCTGCATCATGGGTGCTTTTGGTCCGGAAGATAAGATGAAAGAGATCCTCGGTCTTGCACCGGAAACAAATCTGCGTTTGGTACTGTCTGTTGGTTACGCTGCAGAAGGCGACCCAATCCGTCCAAAAAAACGCAAAGCACTGGAAGAAGTTTGCAAATTCCTGTAATCGAAACAATATTTAAATCATTGACAGACCTGACAGAATGTACTGTTAGGTCTGTTCTTATATGAGAACAGGGGAGGTTGAGTGATGATCATACTGATCAGCGGTGCGTCACATACGGGCAAGACTGCGTTGGCACAAAAGCTATTGGAAAAATATCAGTATCCGTATCTGTCCATTGACCACTTGAAGATGGGTCTGATCCCCAGCGGAAATACCGACCTGACGCCCATGAGTGACGACCGGGAGCTGACTGCATACCTCTGGCCCATCGTCCGTGAAATGATTAAAACCGCCATTGAGAATAGGCAGAATTTGATCGTAGAGGGCTGCTATATTCCGTTCAACTGGGCAGATGATTTTGATGAAACATATCGAAGTCACATCAAATATTGCTGCCTCATTCTCAGTGAACAGTACATCAAGCAGCATTTTGCTGACATCAAAAAATACGCCAATGTCATAGAGCAGCGCCTCAATGATGACTATTGCACGATGGAAAGTGTACTGAAGGAAAATGCTCAAATGCTGAAACTTGCCCAGCAGCACAATCTTCCTTATGTACTCATTGATGAGCACTATGAATTTGAATTGGATTTCCAATAAACAAAAGCGACCTGTGAAAACCACAGGTCGCTTTTTCTTTCTTATTCTTCGTTTTGCTGCAGCTGCCAGCGTTCAAAAATGGCATACTGTTCGTCCAGCCACTGACAAATCAAAGGTCGGCTGTCTTCTTCCAACGGAAACTCAACGGACGCAATGATCTCACTTTTGGCACTGCAGAATTTGCCGTACCAAACGATAAGCTGGAAATTCTCTTTCGGTGTGATTTTATAATTGAAATTGCCGCAGCTGCCGCTGTAAGGATTTTTATAAGTAAAATACTCCAGAGGAAGTATGGTAAAAGGTTCGTTCTTAGCCATGATTGCTCCTTTAAATGATGATACCGTTGCAGTGGTCGATTTCGTGCTGAATGATCTGTGCGGTGAAGCCGGTGAAGGTACCGCGTCGTTTGGTGAAGCTGCGGTCCAAATATTCCACTTCGATAGACTCAAAGCGTTTGCATGGACGCTTGCCGATGAGGGAAAGGCACCGTACTGCATCAGCCTCGGAATCATGCCGGGAATGCTTGAGATGCCAAACGGCTCCGTTCGCAATATGCGCATGAACAGCTACGATCTGTTTGATCGGGAATACGGCGATTTCATCGTTCATGAATTGATCCCCTATATCACGGAAAAATACAAGCTACGGATCTCTCCCTCTCCTGATCTGCACTTGGTTTCCGGAGCATCATCGGGGGG
>JAZQXX010000223.1:0-2901 GCA_045633085.1 Negativibacillus sp.
GATCGGTCATACTACATTAAAAGCTGGAGGCAGACCATGTTCCTGCGGACGCCGCGGTTGCTTTGAGGTTTACGGTTCTGCGACTGGCCTTAAACTTACCACGAAAGAACACATGGAAGCCAACAAGGATTCTCTTATGTGGAAACTGTGTGACGGTGACATCAAAAACATCAGTGGCCGAACCGCTTTTCAGGCGATGAAAGCCGGCGATGCAGAAGGTAAAGCGGTTGTTGAGGAGTATGTAAACGACCTGTCGGAAGGTATCTGCAGCGTTGTTAATGCATTGCAGCCGGAAGTTGTATGTATCGGTGGCGGTGTGTCCAAAGAGGGTACCTTGCTGACCGACCCGATCAATGACTTTATCAATACTTACGCATTCGCTCGTTTTGCTGACCGCAAAACTAAAGTAGTTGCTGCTGAGCTTGGAAATGATGCAGGCATCATCGGTGCAGCATTGCTGGAGAATAACAAATAGGGGGACATCAAGATGTTTGACTTCAAGCATAAGAATCTGCAGGATATTCCCGAAAAGAGAAAAGCGAAGCACGATGGTTACGAACATATTCGCAGAGATTTTCTTCACTGGGATGAGTCTGAAAAGTTGAGTGCCATCGTTTACGAGATCCCACCGAAGCAATCTGCTTATCCGTATCACTTCCACCATAAAAACGAAGAGCTGTTTTACATCATAAGCGGCACTGGTGTTTTAAAGAATCCAGAAGGTGAGCGACAGGTAAAAGCCGGCGATTTGCTGTTTTTCCCAGCAAACGAAAAAGGAGCTCACAAACTGACAAATTGCTCTGAAACAGAGAATCTTGTCTATCTTGATGTTGATATCATTCACGATTTGGATGTAACGATTTATCCTGATTCCGGAAAGATTGGGATTTGGGGTAAGGGTATCAATAAAATCTACAAAGAAGATGATGATGTAGACTATTATGAAGGGGAATAATCCTCTTATGGCTCTTCAGAATAGTTGACGAACAGCGAGAAAATAGGTATAATATCAAATGGACTGTAAAGTCCTTTTCTGCAAATGCTCCGGAAACGGAACGGATATATTTTTACATTGGAGGCTATTACAATGGATATCATCGAAATGGCAAGAGAACTGGGTAAAGAGATCCAGAAAGACCCACGTTACATTCGTCTGGTTGCTGCAAGAGAAGCAAACGACGCTGATCAGAACCTGCAGGAACTGATCGAAAAATTCAACCTCAAACGTGTTGAACTGAGCCAGGCTATCAACAGCGAAGAACGCGATGTTGACAAACTGACCCAGCTGGATAAAGAACTGAAAGACCTGTATCAGGAAGTTATGACCAATGATCACATGGTTGAATTCAACGCAGCAAAACAGGAACTGGACGATGCAGTTTCCTTCGTTAACCAGATCATCATGGGCAGCGTAAACGGCGAAAACCCAGCGCTCATCGAAAAACAGGTAAGCTGCGGCGGCAACTGCGCTTCCTGCGGCGGCTGCCACTAATTAGTGACTTTCAGGAAGGGGTACCGGAAACGGTCTCCTTCCTGCTTTTTATGTGGAGAATTTGTAGTGTAACACAGAAAGGCGGTTTTTATGGCTGAATTATCCCCAATGATGCAGCAGTATATGGACATCAAGCAGCAGCACAAAGATCATATCCTGCTCTTCCGACTGGGCGACTTTTATGAAATGTTTTTTGATGATGCGGTCCTCGTATCCAGGGAGCTGGAACTGACTCTGACCGGCAGAGCTTGCGGTCAGGAAGAACGTGCACCGATGTGCGGTGTTCCGTTCCATAGTTATGAAACATACGTGGCTCGCCTGATCAAAAAAGGCTATAAAGTAGCGATCTGTGACCAGATGGAAGATCCTTCTGCAGCAACCGGTATTGTAAAGCGTGAGGTGACTCGTGTCATTACTCCAGGTACTGTTTTGGAAACCAATATGCTTGATGAAGGTTCCAATAACTATATTTGCTCCATCTATTTTGAAGAGGGAAGCTGCGGCGTTGCGTTCTGCGATGTTTCAACTGGTGAGATCCACGGTACAGAACTGAAAAAGGATATGGCCACCAAGCTGAAGAATGAGCTTGCCAAATTCTCTCCGGCAGAAGTTATTTTCAATCCGGATTTTCTGGATCAGAAGGAACTGTGCGCCTTTATGCGGGATCGCCTAAACTGTTCTGTCGATCTGCTGGGTGACGAATGCTATGATGACAACATCAGCAAAAATGCTTTGGCTAAACAGTTCGATAAGAGCCTTACGGAGCTGGGTCTGGCATCCAGACAGCTTCTTGTCCGTGCTTTGGGTGGTCTGCTGCATTATCTGTCCTTGACTCAGCGTCACGGTATGGATTGTATCAAGACCTTGGATATCTACGAAGACAGCCAGTATATGACACTGGACCTGATTGCTCGCAGAAACTTGGAATTGACACAGACTCTTCGCAGCGGTGAGAAAAAAGGCACCTTGCTTTGGGTGCTTGACAAAACAAAAACTGCCATGGGTAAGCGAAGAATGCGCGCAACCATCGAAAAGCCGCTGATCGATGCGACAGCGATCAATAAGCGCCTGAATGCAGTTGCAGAGCTGTATAACAACAGCATTCTGCTGTCTGATATCCGTGACAGCCTTGCAGGAATTTTTGATTTGGAACGTTTGATCACCCGTATCGTTTACGGCAATGTGACTCCAAGGGAGTTGAAATCTCTGCAGTTTACTGCGGAAAAACTTCCTGCATTAAAACAGCTTCTGACGGATTGTTCTGCGGTATATCTGAAAGAAATCTACCGTGAAATTGACGGCTTGGAAGATCTCTGTGACCTGATCCAAACTGCTATCATTGATGAACCTCCTGCGCTTGTGAGAGATGGCGGTATGATCAAAGAGGGCTATAATGCGCAGTTGGAGGA
>JAZQXX010000224.1:0-27119 GCA_045633085.1 Negativibacillus sp.
AGAAAGTCCACCATCGCAAGATGGTGGACTTTTTTGCGTTTTGTGGTACACTGAAATGGGGGGATCAAAATGAAATTTACAGTTGAAACAGTTTATGATCAAAAGACAATGACCGTATTGGCGAGAGTATTGAGAAAAACACTGCGAGCAAAGCGCAACAAACGGACACATATTTTCGGTTGGCTGATCAATATCATGGCACTGCTGTTGCTGTGGGCGCAGGATTTTGTTATGAACCCTCAGACAGTGGTTACAGTGATTGCGATGGTAATCATGATAGTGACTCTGCTTTGGGAAGATCATATCAATGGTTATACCGCTCGTAAGCGTTTATTGAAGGGCTTGGACAAATCTGTAACCGATTTCACTGACAAGGGCTATGAAAGTGTTACAGCAGTGGGGAAAACCCAGTGGACCTACAATATCGTAGACCGTATTGTAAAATCGGGAGAATATTTGGTGTTTGTCTTCGATAAAAACCACGGGCAGGTTTACGATTTGCAGAAGCTGTCCGGAGGTACTGCGGAAGAGTTCCAACATTTCCTGTCAGAGAAAACGGGGAAAAATGTAGAATTGCTGAAATAGCGATTTCGAAGAAAACGCGAGAAAACAGGCGTAAGAGGGAGCATGCGTGAGAACGCGTGCTCCCTTGATTTGCCTTTGACAGGAATTTAACAAATTGAGCATAGGGGACCTAAAGTGAACTTTGCGTTTTTTTGAATCTTATGTTACTATTTATTCAAGGGAAATCCCAATATGAGCAAGAAGTAAAATCGTCTCTGCAGAGACCAAAAGAAAAAGGAGTAAACATATGGAAAAGAAACAATCCATCATTCCCAAAGTGTTGAGCTCGCTGGTCGTGCTGGCAATGGCCGGTGCACTGGTATTGACTCAATCCATGTACAGTATCAACGAGCAGGAAGAGGCTGTTGTGACCACATTCGGTAATCCGACAACAGTGAGCCAGCCAGGTCTGCACTTTAAAATCCCATTCATTCAGCAGGTGCAGAAGGTGTCTACTACCATTAACGGTTTCCCAATTGGTTATGATTTGGCGACGGACGCTTCCATCGAAAGTGAATCTCTGATGATCACATCCGACTATAACTTCGTTAACGTGGACTTTTTCGTAGAGTACCAGGTTTCTGATCCGGTAAAGTTCCTCTACGCTTCCGAGGAACCGGTTGGTATTCTGAAAACTCTGGCACAGAGCTACATTCGTGATACCATCGGTCTGTATCCGGTAGACAGTGTCATTACCACCGGTAAGAACGAGATCCAAGCAGAAATCAAAGAGAAGCTCATCAGCCGTCTGGAAGAGGAAGATTTGGGTCTGCACTTGGTGGACATCACCATTCAGGACGCAGAACCTCCAACAGCACAGGTTCTTGAAGCATTTAAAAATGTAGAAACTGCAAAACAGAGCAAAGAAACTGCCATCAACAATGCGAACAAATATAAGAGTGAACAGGTTCCGGCTGCAGAAGCAAAAGTAGACCAGATCCTTCAGCAGGCAGAGGCTGTGAAAGAAGCCCGCATCAGTGAAGCAGAAGGTCAGGTTGCGCGTTTCAACGCGATGTACGAAGAGTATCTGAAGAACCCTCTGATCACCAAGCAGCGTATGTTCTTTGAAACCATGGAAGAATTGCTTCCGGGTATGAAAGTCATCGTTGATGATGGCAGCGGCAGCACAACCAAGTTCCTGCCAATCGAGCCACTGACCGGTGAGTAAGCGTTAAGGGAAGGAGGCAAATAACATGAACGAAACCAACAACACTAACAACAATCAGTATAATTACAACTATAATCAACAATATCAGCAGTATCAGCAGCCGCCAAAAGCACCAAAGGCACCGAAACAGCCTTTCGTTGATATTGCTTTAGAAAATGCGAAGAAGCGTATCAGCAAACTGGTGCCGCTGATTTTGGTCATCATCGTTGCAGGTATGCTGTACAGCAACGCTTTCGTTGTAACGAAACCAAATGAATACACCATGATCCAGCAGTTTGGTAAAGTCGTAGCAGTTCGCGATGAAGCAGGTCTGAGCTTCAAGATCCCATTCATTCAGAACGCAAAAACCATTCCAAATACTGTACTGCTGTACGACCTTCCGATTTCTGACGTTATTACCAAGGATAAAAAGACCATGGTAGCGGACAGCTTCGTGCTGTGGAAAGTTTCCGACCCGCTGACTTTCATCCAGACTTTGAACGGCAACGTTTCCAATGCGGAAGCCCGTATTAGTACCATCGTGTACAACTCCATGAAAAATGTAATCTCTAACCTGTCCCAGACGGAGATCATCAGCGGCCGTGATACGCTGGCACAGTCCATCTTTGCCAATATCGGCGACGGTCTGGAGAAATACGGTATCGAGCTGGTTGCAGTAGAAACCAAACGCCTCGACCTGCCGGACGATAACAAGCAGGCTGTTTATGAGCGTATGATCTCCGAGCGAAACAACATTGCAGCTTCCTACCAGGCAGAAGGTGAATCTGAAGCAACTAAGATCCGTTCTGAAACAGACAAGACCATCTCCATTCAGATCGCACAGGCAGAAGCACAGGCTGCAAAAATCGAAGCAGAAGGTGAAGCAGAATACATGCGCATCCTTTCCGAAGCGTATGCAGATACATCCCGTGCGGACTTCTACAGCTTCGTTCGTTCTCTGGACGCAGCAAAAATCAGCATGAGCGGCGAGAATAAAACTCTTATTCTGACACCGGATTCTCCGCTGGCACAGATTTTCTATAACGCACAGTAAATCTTGCAAAAGAAAAACCCTCCCATTCGGGAGGGTTTTATTTTTTATCGCATTGCGATAGCATCCTTAAACAGGACCATACCGCCATAAGGATAGATCTCAATGCCCGTTACATTCGGAGCAAAGAGAATGTAGGAAACCTCATAGAACATCGGGAAAACGATACAGTCCTCATAGAGGGTTTCTTCCGCTTGAGCGTAGGAACGACGGGAAATTTCTTCATCGGAAGAAGCAGAAGCAAGTTCCAAGAGAGTATCGAAGCGTTCGCTGGAGTAGTTCCACTGATTCAATGCAGACTCACTGTGGAAACGGGACAGTACATCGTACGGTGAATTGGAAGAGGAAGTGAACGGTACGATAGCCAGATCGTAATCACCGGCAGCCACTCTCTGTTCCAGTTCCTGCGCTGGGAGAGCTACGATATTGACGAAGGCGGAGAGATTCCTCTGCCACATCTGCTGAAGCATACCGCAGAGGAACGGTGCGTCACCGTCCTGTGGAACTAAAATTTCCATGCTATCCAAAGCGAAACTACCGATTTCGTTAAGACCGGTCTGCCATTCTTCACGAGCCAGTTCTGGTTCGTAAATATCGGTGTTTACATCGGTAGACTCGTTGTATAGATCGGTAAAGAGTGAGATCTCCGGAGAAATCAAACGCTCGGTCAGCACCATGTTATCGACCAGGTAACCATCCAGTTCATCGCGGTTGATGGAATGGAAGAAGGAACGGCGAATGTTTTCATTGGAAAGCTGTGAATGTTTTGGATTGACCACCAAACCCCATACGGTACCGATGTGTTCTGTACAGCTGTAACCTTGCGCTTTCGCAACTTCTGCCTGCTGGTGACTAACCGCACAGCTGTCGGATTTGCCTTCCATGACCAAATCGTAGAGGGTAACAGACTTATCATCTTCGCTGCTGTTTTCTCGATCGATCCAAAGGTAGACGCCGGGAGTTTGTACTTCAATGGCATTATAGTAAGTACTGTTTTTCTTGATATACAGCTTTTCTCCGTCCCAAAGGTTCAGGAAAAATGCACCGCAGGCAGCGACAGTTTTTCGGGTACTGCCGTATTTGCCGCGGGTTTCGTTGAAGAATTCCTCATTGCATGGCATCGCAGAGGAGTGACAGAGTTTTTCCAGGAAGGAAGAATCCGGCTGGGACAAGTGGAATTCCAACGTATGATCACCAACTGCGCGAACACCCAAGTTAGCGACATTGCTGCCGTTTTCCAAAATAGATTGAGAGCCTTGCAGAGAGAGGTAATGCTGAGCATATGGAGATGGGGACAGAACGTTGAAGATCCGTCGGAAAGCGAACACAAAGTCGTCGGCGGTGACCGGCTGTCCACTGTACCACTGAGCATCCTGCCGCAGATGGAAGGTGTAGGTCAGCTCATCATCCGAAAGCTCCCAGCTTTCGGCCAAAGCCGCTTCGATGCTTCCGTCCGGAAGCTGACGGACTAAGCCTTCAAATAGGTTGTGAATGACCATCTGGTCAATTTCCGCAGTAGCAAACTGTGGGTCCAAATTTCTGACTACAGTAGGGATATCATAACGGATCAGGGAAGAGCTTTCACTGCAGCCAGTCAGAAAACTCAGCAGCAGGCTCATCACAAGAACCAAGGAAAAAAGTCGTTTCATCGCAAAACTCCTGACTGTTTTATCAATAATTTATTCTATCACAGGAATCGAAGCATTTCAATGAAGATTCCATGAAGAAAGGCAGAGAAAACATGGATAATATGGGGTTTTCTTCGTATGCTAAGGGAAAAGGAGTGGTTGAATGAGAACGGATCTTGCTGCAGAGTGTCTGCAAAAGGCTCAGGTGCTTCCGGACGGCGTCATTCATCACCGCCAACCCTTAGGAAGCGGGTGGCTTGAGGTGGTAGAGATCCAAACAGAGGACGCAGTACGACAGGTAGGCAAACCGAGAGGTTTATATTTGACCTTGGAGTTTACGCCGTTTTGGGACGAATCCGAAGAAACAGCACAGCTGATCGAAGCAACAGCGACTTCTTTGCAGGAACTGCTGCCAGAGCAGGGAATCGTATTGGTGGTCGGTTTGGGCAATCGTGAGATCACACCGGATGCACTGGGACCGGACACTGCGGAACAGATTTTGGTTACGCGGCATATGTCTGCTGTTTTTCCGGATTTAAGGACAGTGGCATCCATATCCCCCAACGTATTGGGTAAGACCGGCATGGAAACAGCAGAAACCGTCAAGGCGGTGGTACAGGAGATCAAACCCTCTGCGGTGATCGTGGTAGACGCATTGGCATCTGCTTCGTTGGAGAGACTGGGCAGCACAGTACAGATCACCAACAGCGGTATCGCACCGGGTTCCGGAGTGCTCAATGCACGAAAAGCGCTAAATCAAGAAAACTTAGGCGTTCCAGTCGTTGCAGTTGGGATTCCCACTGTGGTGGATCTGTCCACCCTTCTTCCAACGACCGATGGGGAGTCAATGATGGCAACGCCACGGCAGATCGATCTGTTGATTCGGCGGGGGTCTATCTTTTTGGCTGCTGCCATCAATCGGGCTTTGCACCCTTCTCTGACACAGGAGGAACTGCTCCTGCTTCAGAGCTGAGCAGCCAAATAGGTACCGATGGCGTCACCGACCAATTCTCCGCAGCGAATGGCTTCTTCTAACGTATTGCCGTGAGAGCCTACCTCCAAAAGCAGAGAAGCGTTGGTCAAATGCTGGTTATATTTGCGATAGGTAAAGTATAGCGGACGGCACAGACCGGGATATTGTTGTTCGATTTGATTCTGCAGCCGTGCACCAAAGCGCAGGTTGTCTTTCCATGTGGGGATGCCGAGGCTGCCGCTGTCATCGCAGCCTGCAACCAACATCAACTGAGCGACTTTTTCGCCATTGATGGTCACGACCGGTTTTACCAAAGTATCTCCGCGCTGAATAGCGTCACGATGAACATCCAAAGCGACACAGATACTGGGATACTGCTCTAAATACTGTTCCACTGTGGCTGCGCTGCGCTCGTAGGAGCCATTATAAGATGGATAATCGTGGAGGGTGTCATCGTGTATGACTTGGATTCCATGGGCTTCAATGGCTTTGGCAATGGCTTCTCCGACAGCGATCATATTATCGTTGCTGTTGGTGCTGCGCCAGGTATTGCGCTTATCATAGATGTCGCTGTCGTAGGGTTCGAAACTTTCTGTAGCGTGGGTGTGGTAAATCAGTACCTGTGGAGTGGATGCTGTGAGAGAAAGCCAGTGCTCCTCTGCAGCGATGGCAGAAACCTCCTCATCAGTCAGATTGGTACTGTTTTTGATCAAAGCAGAAGCGTATGTTGGGAAACTTGTCTTTGCCTGTCCGTATATGGTTTCCTCGATAATGGGAGCTTGGTACTCTTCCGGGATATGGGGAGGCTCTATGGTTTCCGGAAGGAGAGGTTCCGATTCCGAAACAGGAGTTTCGGTAGAAGGTTCTGTGACCTCCACAGAAGCAGAAATATCCTGAAAATTGTCAACAATAGGTATAATTTGCATATCATTCGTCTGCTTGGATAGAAAATTCTCTTTCAGAAGGCTCATTGTGCGCTCTGGTTGGGTACTGCATACGGACACCAAAGCCAGTGTGCGCAGAGTGGATGAGAGAAAAGGGCGTGTTATCGGCAGCAGCCTGACCCCTATAATGGAGAAAAACAGAGCGCAGAGCAGGACGCCTGCATTCCGGAAATAATATCGCCGCATGGGAAACCTCCCTGTTGAAACAGTCTATTCCAATGTATGCGGAGGAAAAAACAGCTATGCAGTGAAAGGAAGGTGGCCATGAAATTTCTGCGAAATTTGTTGTGCTTTCTTTGTGTTGCAGGGATTCTCTGCAGTGTTTGGGGTGCGTTTCTATGGTTGGAGCGTGTTGTCATCCGAGAACCTGTCCTGGAGTTGGAATACAGTGGAGCAGTACTGAAAGTCCGCAGTGGGCAGGAGGAGTATGTCTTTTCTTTGGAACGTGCTGAGCAGCTTGCGGCAACGGTTCAGCAAAACTGGATTCTCCTTCCGAGAAAACTGCGCCTTACTTTGCAGGGATTGAGTTGGCTGTATGTGCAGCAAAAAGAAAACCCACCTCGTATCGAGGTGGGTTTGTGTATTTACTGTTTGATTTTCATACCGGTGATTTTCCATTTGCCGCCATTGAAGCGATTGAATACGAAGCCGGTACGGAGCAGCTGGTCGGCAACCATTGCCACCCAAGCACCGTAGAGACCCCATTCCAGTACATTGATACTGAAGATCGCAACAGCTGGACGAACCAGCAGAACGGTAATGAAGATGATGAAAGCGGTTGCTTTGGTATCGCCGGCACCGCGGAGTGCACCTGCCAAAATGAACTGAGAGGACTGCAGTGGCTGAATCAGCGCAACCATCTTCAGGATCAAAGCACCAACGCGAACGATTTCTGGATCGTTGTTGTACAGGGAAACGATGAAGCCACCGAAGAAGAATACACAGATAGCGATAACCATGGAAACGGTGGTACCGATACGCTGGGTACGTTTAACATAAGCCTGTGCCATGTCCGGACGTTTTTTGCCCAGGGACTGACCCATCAGAGAAGTTGCGGATACTGCGAATGCGTTACCATTCATGAAGGTCAGGGACTGGATGTTCATACATACCTGGTGGGTAGCGAAGGCCACAGTACCCAGGTTTGCAACGGTTTTGGAGTAGATGATCATACCAACACGCATCATAGCCTGTTCCAGCATAGCAGGGAGACCGATTTTAAAGATGTTGCCCATTGCATGAAGGTCAGGTTTAAAGCTGTCACGGAAGCTGAGATGCAGGTAAGATTTATTACCCATAATCGCACGGAATGCCAGAACGAAGGCTACACACTGGCCGATAACGGTTGCCAGAGATGCACCAGCAACGCCCATTTCAGGGAAGCCGAATTTACCGTAAATCAGAACGTAGTTACCAATTACGTTGACGAAGTTGGCAACCAGGTTATAGACCATCGCGGTACGGGAGTCACCAACACCGCGGAGACAAGCAGTTACGGTGGAGGTCAGTGCCATGAATACGAAGCCCATGAACTGGATCTGCAGGTAAACGGTACCGCCTTCCAAAGACAGCTGATCCTGTGCGCCCATGAAGGCAACCAGCGGTTCGGAGTAGATATAACCGATAATAGAAGAGATCAGAGAAATCACAAAGGTCAGTACCAAAGCCTGACGCAGGATATTGTTCGCTTTCTCTGGATCATTTGCACCTTTGTATCGAGCTACCATTGCGGTAGCACCGACGTTCATTGCCATGATCATGGTCATCATCATGAATTTTGGCTGAGTGGTCAGACCAACTGCGGTCAGTGCCCAAGCACCGAGCTGACCAACCATCATCAAGTCGACCATGGATGCCAGCTGAGTCAGAATCAACTCAACAAAGGATGGCCATGCGATGCGAACGATGTCGCTGTAAACCATTTTTTCGCTAATGCCTTCCGGCAGTTTTTTGGATACTTTCTCATCCATGCCGTAGCTGTGGAAATCACCGTCACCGGTCTCCACAAAATCCAACGCCATCGTCGGCGCTTTTTTCACTGTTTTAGTATCAGTACTCATAAATTTCCCTGTCGTCACCTGACAACAGGATCACACCTCCTCGTTTGTGATAATTAAACGTCTAACTAATAGTTTATGACTTTCTAAAGGTAATGTCAACGACTTGGAAACAAAATCGAAGAATGTATCAAGAATGTGAAAAAAATATGTATGGAGTGAACAAAAGCATACAATAAATTCAAAATAAATGTATAAAACAGCCCCCGAGAAACTCGGAGGCTGTAATTTTAATCAAGAATATAAATATTTACGATCTTGCGGCCATTCAGACAGCTTTCTGTGTAGGTATCATAATACAAGTCTACATCGATAACGTAATCCATCAGACCGATACCGGTATCAGCAGCGATGGCATAACCGTAAACAAAACTGCCGTCTGCGCTTGCAATGTACATACGGGTACCGTAAGGGATCTCATCAGCGCGAACTGCAACATAACCGGCAGACAGCTTCATGCCGCTTGCACCGCGTACGGTTTTTCTACGCATATTGTAGCCGGTGGCAATTTGATCGGTCAGCACACGGCTGTAATTCAGAGGAATGCCGTTGGCATCGGTTGCAACACCGAAGTCCAATGGAGAAACTGGAACGTCAGCACCGACCAGCAATTTCTCGGTGACAGGGGATTTGGTCACAGCTTCGCCGACGAGTTCTTCTTCCTGCACGACACCGTCAACGGTGCGCTGCATGTAGGACAGAGTTTTACTGCCGTCGGAACCGGACTGCAGGGTAATGGTACGTCCGTTGCGGAGCAGTGGACTTGGTCTAACCTCAGTTTCGTGAGGAATAACGATTTCTTCGCTGCGGGATACGTGGTCAACACGTTCCAAAACGATCATGTCGTTTTCTTCCAGTGTTTTTTCAGGGTCAGGGGTGAGAAGGTCGTTGCTGTCGTATTCGATGCCCAACTCAGTCAGAGCATCTTGAACTGTGCCGTCGGTGACATACAGGGTTTTGCTGCGTCCATCGGCGGTAACAGTAACAGGGAAAGAACGGGTGATATTGATCTCACCATAGCCGCCTTCAATGCCTGTAAAGTTTACAATGTCAGTGGACAGAGTAAAGATGCCGTTGTCTTCCAGCAGAGTATAAGGATCACACTCGGTGGTGTGCAGCATGAGGGTTTTTCCTTCATCGTTAATACAAATGGTGTTGATAAGCGATGCCGTGGTGATCATCATTACTGCCAAAGCAGCAAAGAGGAAGCTTGCAGCAAAGGCACGGCTGGAAAGGCAGTGTCCAAAGCAGCGCAGCTTATGATTCAAATAATGCATAACTTTCTCCTTTTGTAAGCTTTTGTCCGTGCGATGTACGGACAAACATAGTATAGAGAGGTCTTTGTCATTATATTCTATGGAAGAATACGTGTCAACAAAAAGGAAAATGGCTTACTTAGGCGATTTTTGGCTTATTCTGTGTCTTAATGTGGTAAATTTTGTGCATTTGACTGATTCGAATTTGGCTATCAAAAAATCTTTTATAAAAACTGGCTAAAAAAGCAAAAAAAACTGTCGATTGTCGTTGTGCACAATGGAATAGCGAAATACGATTGGCTAATTGTGCATAAAACATGCGAAAGTTTGTTATTGTTAACTTTTGGAACAATAATCAAAAGATAGATTCCATTTTTAGATATATATTTAGGAAGATAGTCTTTATTTTTGCGATATCTATGCGGAAAAACATCAATTCAGGGAAATAAAAATGCAACGCCAGTTACAATTATTATGGATTGTATCAGAAAAAAACGTCGATTGCGAAGAAATTGTAGCAGGTTAAACGGAGAACGGTATCAATTTTGTAACTTTTCTTGCCTTCGGAGCTTGAAAACGATATAATGATACTACAAAAGTGTTATTGCGCCTTTGGATAAATCTTCGAAATTACCGACAACTTGGTCGGAAATCTATTAAGAAAGGCGGGGGTTGCCAATGAATCGCAATCAGACAGAAAAAACACAGCACATGGACCGTTCTGTCCAGAGCGAACATAAGCTGAACCTTCAAGAATTTGCAACTCTGATTTACAATCTTTTATATTATATTGGTAGCAAAGTAATGCGTTACGGCAGACATGCTGAAAAACGTGTGAAACACGGTGCAGCAAAATGCTGGTGGTTTGTAAAACGCAATGTTGTTTGCTTTGGTGATTTCCTGGTGGAACAGAAGAATGAGATTCTTCGCCACTCTTGGATCGACCCATTCCGCAGCATCGTTGGAAACTGGAAACGCGATATTCAGAATCTTCATCGTTCCATTGTTGAAAGAGATGGAGAAGCATTCAAAGATACCTTATTTGATATGCTCCATACTTTCCGCTTTGTTGGTAACGTTGCAAACTATGTTCTTCCTGTGGTTGCGGCACTGATCTTTGTCAGCACCTTCCAGCAGATCGATGCTCAGACCTATGCACTGAGTGTGGAATACAACGGCGAACAGATCGGTTACATTCGCAATGAAGCCGAATTCGCAATGGCAGAGAACAATGTACAGAACCGTATCATCAGCGGCGGCTATGAGTTCCCTGATGACTATATCCCACAGTACACTCTGCAGGTTGTTGATGAAGAACAGCTGGCTACCGTTGATGAACTGACCGACAGAATCATTGAAGTATCCGGTAACGAAATTCAGGAAGCTTCCGGTCTTTATGTTGATGGCAAGTTCATCGGTGCAACTACAGACGGTGATGGTTTGGTACTTGCACTGAAGGACATGTTGGATGAAACCAGAGAAACTGCCGGTGAAAATGCGAAAGTTAGCTTTGTTCAGGACGTAAAAGTGGAAAAAGCACTGTACCCTGTTTCCTCTATTGTTGATCTGTCCAACATTTCCGCAGAACTGACCAAAGAGGTCGCTGCGGCAAGAACTTATATCATCAAACCGGGCGATACACCATACGATGTTGCAAACACCTATGATGTTCCGCTGGAAACTCTGCTGAGAAACAACGAGGAAGTAGTAAAACGCTTCCTGCCAGGCGATTCTCTGCTGATCCAGTCTGCGGTTCCACTGCTGGAGCAGAAAGTGATCCAGACCGTGACCGAAGAAAAAACCATCAACTTTAAAACAGAACAGGTTCTCAACAGCAACTACGAAAAAGGCTACACCAAGATCAAACAGAATGGTCAGACCGGTAGCGAAGAAGTTGTTTACGAAGTAACCTATGTGGATGGTTTTGAAACAGAACGTACTCTGATTTCCCGTACCACAGTTAAAGAACCAGTTAACGCAGTTCTGGAAGTAGGTACCTTGATGCCTGCACAGTATCTGAACAACGTTTCCGGCGGTAATGTAGGCGGATTTATCTGGCCGGTAGACGGCGGTTACATCTCCTGTCCAATTTGGGGCTATTATAACCACACCGGTACCGACATTGCAGGTAAAACCGGCACCGCGATCCGTGCTTCTTCCGGTGGTACTGTTGTTTACGCTGGTTGGATGCGTGGTTATGGCTACACTGTTAAGATCAACCATGGCAACGGTATCTATACTCTCTACGCTCACAACAGCGCACTGCATGTTGTAGCAGGTCAGTATGTACAGCAGGGTCAGTTGATCGCTTCTCTGGGCAGTACCGGTAACTCCACTGGTCCACACTGTCACTTCGAGATCAATATCAACGGCGCATATAAAGATGCCCGTCAGTACATTGGATATACCTATCCAGGACGATAGAACAATAAAAGACAGAGCTTCGGCTCTGTCTTTTTTATTTGTAATTTTTCTGTGAAGTACAGAAAAAGCGTTGAGCACTTGCTATTTTTACGTTACAATAAAAGAAGAATATGGATAGAAGGAGAGGATCTCCATGAGTTATGTAAAGCTGAAAGATGTATATAAACGTTATCAGATGGGTGAAGTGACCATCACTGCATCCAACGGTGTTAATTTTGAAATTGAAAAAGGTGAGTTTGCGGTTATCGTCGGTTCTTCTGGTGCAGGCAAAACCACCATCCTGAATATCCTCGGCGGCATGGACAGCTGCGATGAGGGTTTGATTTCTGTTGACGGCAGAGATATCAGCAAGTATAACTCGAAACAGCTGACGGAATACCGCCGTCATGATATCGGCTTTGTGTTCCAGTTCTATAACCTGGTGCCTAACCTGACAGCGAAGGAAAATGTAGAACTTGCAGTTCAAATTTGTAAAGACCCGATGGATGCGGTGGAAGTGCTGAATAAAGTTGGCTTAGGTGAACGTCTGAACAACTTCCCGGCACAGTTGTCCGGCGGTGAACAGCAGCGTGTATCCATTGCCCGTGCATTGGCAAAGCGTCCGAAGCTGCTGCTCTGCGACGAACCGACCGGTGCTTTGGACTACAACACCGGTAAGCAGATTCTCAAACTGCTGCAGGATACCTGCCGTAAAGAAAATATGACAGTGGTGTTGATCACTCACAACCAGGCGATTACCCCGATGGCAGATCGTGTTATCCGTATGAAAAATAGCAAGGTGGAGGAGATGAGCATCAATCCAAATCCTACACCGGTAGAACAGATTGAATGGTAACGGAGTGACGCTATGAAAAAATCATTGATAACCGAAGCGTTCCGTTCGATTTGGAAGACCCGCAGCCGCTTCTTGTCCATCATGGCAATCGTTGCGGTGGGTACCGGCTTCTTTGCAGGTATCAAAGCTTGTACGCCGGACATGATGATGACAACGGAACAATACTTTGAGGAATATAATCTATCGGATATCCATTTGGTATCGACATATGGCTTCAATGAGGACGATTTGGCTGCCATTGAACAGCAGAATGGGATTAAAACAATGATGCCGTCCTATTCTGCGGAAGTGTTTGCGGATTTGGGTGAGCACTCCGATACCATTGTGAAGCTGTATTCGGTTCCGCTGAACAAAGACTGTTCCGATGAAACGTGGATGAACCGACCTGTGTTGAAAGAAGGTCGTCTGCCGCAGGAAAAGGGTGAGTGCCTGATCGAACGAGGAAAGCATACACCGGATGAGTTTACCATTGGAAGCACCATTCGTTTTGCAGCAGACGATGACGCGGAACTGAGCGATATGATCGACTGCGCAGAATACACCATTGTCGGTATTGCAGAATCTCCGTACTATCTGGATACAGACCGTGGTTCAAGTTCCATCGGTGACGGTGTGGTGGATACCTTTGTGTTTATTCCAGAGGAGCATTTCTGCTTTGAAGATGATATCTACACCGATGTTCATCTGCTGATGGATCTGCCGGAGGATCTGTCCCCGTTCGATGAAGCTTATGAAGACAAGATAAAAGTCTACCGTGAGAACTTTGAAGCGTTGGCAGATATTCGTACTGTGGAACGTTACAATGAGATCATGGATGAAGCGACAGAAAAACTGGACGATGCCAAAGAAGAACTGGCAGAAGGCATCGAAACTCAGCAGCGAGAGTTGGCAGATGCCCGTGAAAAAATCGCGGATGCAGAAAAAGAAATTGCGGACGGCGAGAAGGAATACCTGGACGGTCTGCAAACCTTCCAGGTGGAAATTGCGGATGCTGAGCAAGAGCTGAAAGACGCTGAACAGGAAATTGCGGATGGCTGGGAAGAATACTACGACGGTTTGAAGCAATATGAAAATGGATATGAAGAATATCTCGAAGGTCGTGATGAGTACCGTGCAGGAAGAGCTGAATTTGATGCTCAGCGTCCGGCAGCAGAAGCACAGTTAGCCGAAGGTCGGGCACAGTTGGATCAGCTGCATGCACAGGAGGCTGAGATTCAGGCTGGAATGGCTCAGTTGGAAGCTGCTTATGCCGGAGGAATGATCCCGGCCGAACTGTATGAGCAGCAGAAAGCCGAAGCTGAAGCCGGTCTTGCCATGATCCAAGGGTATATCTCTCAAGCAGAAACTGCATTGGCAGAGGGTGAACAACAGCTTCGTGATGCAGAAGCGCAGCTGAACAGTGCACAGTCGATGCTTTCCGAAGCGAAAGAGGAACTTGATGATGCTGATAGAAAGCTCAAAGATGCCAAGAAAGAACTGGAAGACGGTGAGCAGGAGCTGGCTGACGGCTGGGTAGAGTTCTACGAAGAAAAAGCCAAAGCCGAAAAAGAGCTGTATGATGCTCAAATTAAAATAGCCGACGGCAAAAAGGAACTGGAACAGGCAAAAATCGATCTGGCGGAAGGTGAAGCGGAAAGTAACGCAGAGATCGCTGATGCTAAACAGAAAATTGCCGATGCGGAAGAAGAACTGGCAGATCTTGATCTGCCGGAATGGTATGTTTGGGACCGAGAAGATTTCGGTGGCTATGCGTCCTTCCGTGACGATATGATGAAAGTAGATGCTATCGCTGCGGTATTCCCTGTATTCTTCATTTTGGTAGCAGGCTTGGTATGTCTGACCACTATGAGCCGAATGGTAGAAGAAGAACGTACACAGATCGGCACCCTGAAAGCTTTGGGCTACGGAGAGGGTTCCATCGTATCAAAGTATCTGATTTACTCCATCAGCGCCAGCCTGATCGGCTGTGTGCTGGGTTTGACTGTTGGTTTCCAGCTCTTCCCGGAAATCGTGATCGGGGTATATCGAACCATGTACACCATACCGGACCCGATGACTCCGTTCCGTTGGGACTATGCAACTTGGTGCACAATGGCAGCTGTGGCATGTACGTCCCTTGCAGCATTGGTTTCCTGTCGTAAAGAGCTGCAGTCCGTACCGGCACAGCTGATGCGTCCGAAAGCACCAAAATCCGGCAAACGTGTGTTGCTGGAACGTATCCCTGCCGTATGGAAACGCCTTAGCTTTACCCACAAAGTGACCTTGCGCAACGTGTTCCGTTACAAACGCCGTGCCTTTATGACCATTATCGGTGTAGCAGGCTGTACAGCGCTGATGGTAGCCGGTTTTGGTATCAAACATGCGATCGGCGCCATCGTGACCCGACAGTACGGGGAGATTTTCTGCTACGATGGTATCGTTGCACTGGATGATGTGGACATGAGTGAAAAAGAAGCTGCTTTTGCGGAAGTATTGGACCATGTTCTTGTTGACGACGGTATGCTGGCGATTCAGGATACAGCAGATGTGACCAACGGTGAAAAAACACTGGAAGTTTACATGGTCGTACCGGAGCAGAGCGAGATCCTCGAAGATTATATCGTTCTTCGCGACCGTAAGAGCCACGAACCTCTGCTACTGCAGGAAGGTCAGGTCATCATCAATGAAAAACTGGCAAGTGTAATGAATTGGTCTGTGGACGACACGATCATGCTCAGTGATGAGGAACAGTCTGTTGAGCTGAGCATCAGTGCGATTACAGAAAACTATACTCTGAACTACGTGTATATGCTTCCAAGCACCTATGAAAATGCCTTTGGAAAGCCGGCAGATTACAACACCATCCTGTTTGATATGACAGAACTGGGCGAAGAAAAAGAAAGCCAGCTGTCGCAGGCTTTACTGGAGAACGACACTGTATTAGGTCTGTCTTACGCAAGTTCCGGCAATGAGAAGTTCAAAGATATGGTCAGCAGCCTTGATATTATTGTTTGGGTACTGATCGGTGCAGCCGGTCTGCTTGCAATTATCGTGCTGTACAATCTGGCTAACATCAACATCAATGAGCGTGTGCGCGAACTGGCGACCATTAAAGTATTGGGCTTCTACGACAAAGAGGTTTCTGCCTATATCTACCGCGAGAACAACATTTCCACGGGTTTGGGTATTCTGGTCGGCTTGGCTTTGGGTGTGACACTGGAGCAGTTTGCACTGTTGGTAGTAGAAGCAGATAACATGATGTTCGCACCGGACATTCCATATACAGTCTTCGTCTACTCTGCGATTTTGACCCTTGTCTTTGCGGAGCTGATCAATCTGATCATTCATTTCAAACTGAAAAAAATCGACATGGTAGAATCGATGAAATCGGTGGAATAAAAGCTTGACTTTGACGTTGCGTCATAGTGTATGCTAAAGTCAGAGGTGAGAAGATGGATTACCGTATTAAGGAACTGGCAGAATTGTCAGGTGTCAGCACAAGAACGCTGCGATACTACGATCAGATCGGATTGCTGAAACCGCTGTGCAAAGAGGAAAATGGCTATCGTTTATATGGGCCCGAACAGGTAGACCGTTTGCAGGATATTTTGTTCTACCGACAACTGGAGCTGCCGCTGGAAGAAATCAAGCAGATCCTTGATGCAGATGGCTTTGATCGTCAAAGTTCATTGGAGAAGCACTTATCCTTGCTGGAAAAACAGAAGCGACAGCTTGATCGATTGATTTGTACCGTGCAGCAGACGCTCTCATCTCTGAAAGGAGAATATGACATGAGTGACAAAGAAAAGTTCGAAGCGTTTAAACAGGAGCTGATCCGTAAAAACAACGACCAGTACGGCGAAGAAGTGATTGAAAAATACGGAAAAGAGAACCTGGATGAAAGCAATCGCAAGCTGATGAATATGAGCGAAGAACAGTGGAAAGGACAGCAGGAGCTGTCTGACCGTATCTTCAGCTTGTTAGCAGAAGCGATGAAGAAGAATGATCCTTCCTGTGCGGAAGCGCAGGAAGCAGCAGACTGCCATCGTCAGTGGCTTTGCCTGTTCTGGAAAAGTGGGCTTTACAACAAGCAGGCTCACCGCGGAATGGCAGAGATGTATGTGGCAGATGAACGCTTTACTCAGTTCTACGACAGCAGATTGGGTAAAGGCGGCGCAGAATTTCTCCGTGCCGCAATTCATATTTACACAGAGTAAATAAAAAAGGCCTTCGGCAGTTGCCGAAGTCCTTTTTGCGATCTTTTATCGTTTTTCCGACAGGATATACAGCGGAGTCATGCTATAGTGAAGAAAAAGTATATTCAAAAATCTGCAAAAAGATTCCGGAAAGGACGATGACAATGGAACAACGGACCGATATGGTTGGTATGGGTTTGGGCAATCAAAGCCGTCAAGGGGTATTAAATCATACAGAGCTGCTTCTGCAAATTTTCTGCGGTGGTTTCAGTTATATAATCGCGGCTGGAAATATGTTGGAGGGTTTGTCGCCTTTTGGTGTGGCCTTGGCAGCAGCCTGTCCGCAAAAATTACTGATTGCTTGTGCGATCGGAGCGACAGGCGGCAGTCTTTTCCCGGCGGGAGTAGCGTTGAGCATGAAGTATGCAGCGGCAGTTATGGTGACGGTTGCAGCACGTATGCTGCTGTTCGGAGGAAAGCTGCTGCGATATTCCACACGGTATGCACCGCTGATTGCAGGGATTTCATTGTTTCTAAGCTCAGTGACTGTAACACTGGCTGGAACCTTCCATGCAGCTGATATTTTGCTCTGCGGAGCGGAGAGCTTGATTGCGGCAACAGCAGCATGGTTTTTTGCTCACAGCTTTGAGCTGATAAGGCAGGGCTTGCATTTATACCGACGCAGGGACAGCATTTGTCTATTGGTTTCCATGATGATCTTACTGCTGTCTTTGTCCGCCTTTGAGCTGCTCGATTTATCTCTTGGACGGATGGCGGCTTTGTTCTTTCTGCTTGGCTGCTCTGCTGCAGCGGGAGAAGCAGCTGGCAGTATCTGTGGTGTTGCCTGCGGCACAGCACTTTCTCTGGCATATTTTCCCGATTTGTTTCCACTGGGAATTTATCCTCTCTGTGGATTGCTTGGCGGATTTTTTTCACATATCGGGAAGTTCGGCTGCTGCATAACCGTGCTGCTGACATATAATTTATTGGCACTGCTGTCCTATGGCAGCAATGAAATCCTTCCGTATCTGGCAGAATCGGCGCTGGTCACAACCTGTTTCCTGCTTATTCCGCTGCGGACGATACAGAATCTGAAGCAAAAAGCACTGCGTCAGCTAAATCAAGTGGAAGAAAAGGGAATGAAACAACTGCTGTTTTCTCGCATCGATGATGCGTCATCTGCGCTGGAAGGGATTGCGAACAGCACCCGAGAGATCTCACAGAAGCTGGCAGAGCTGAAATGCGGAACAGTGGAGGAAGTTTATCAAGCGGCCATTGACGCTGTCTGCCGAAAGTGTCATCAGAATACGCTTTGCTGGCAGTCTGAATTCGGAGATTCTATGAACTGTTTCAATCATTTTACGGAGCTGCTGAGAAGGAATGGAGCGATTAGTGAGGAAGATTTCCTGTATCCGCTGGGAAGTCGCTGCAAAAAGAAAGACAAACTGTCAGACGTGATCAACAGCCGCTACGACGCTTTTGTGGAAAAAGAAGGCTTGCGTAGAAAAGCTGCACAGGTTCGGTCGGTGGTGACCGATCAATTTGAAGGCATGGCACTGATGTTGGAAGAAATCGGGCAGGAGCTTATGGAGATCAGTTCCTGTGACCGCCATCTGAGTCAGCGTCTGCAGACGTACATAGAAGGCCTTCCTTTGGAAGTGGAGAGCTGCAGCTGTTACCGTAGTCAAGGCGGGGTGTTGTTTTTGGAGATGCTTCTGCCGAAAAGGAAGCTGGCTCGGATTGGTGATGGGGCAGAACTGACAGAGGAACTGAATGAACTTTGCGGCTGTGAATTGGACTTGCCGGAGATTCTTTGCACGAAAGAAACAGCACGGTTGATGTTTCGGGAAATGGCAGCTTATTTCATGGATTTCGCAAAAAGCCAGCACACCTGCGGGAACGCAAATGTATGCGGCGACAGCTGCAGTACCTTTACCGATCGACGCTCTGTGGCTCATATAATCCTCAGCGATGGTATGGGCTGTGGTTCGGCAGCCGCACTGGATTCTTCCATGACGGTAGCCTTGCTCTCCCAATTGATCGATGCCGGGGTGTCGTACGACCCATCACTGAAAATTGTAAACTCAGCGTTGTTGGTAAAAAGCGGAGAAGAAACGCTGGCCACCATCGATATTGCAGCGATCGATTTGTACACTGGACAGGCCACATTTTATAAAGCCGGTGCCGCACCGACCTTTATCCGAAGAAACGGACGGACAGGCTATGTAGATTCCACATCACTTCCTGTGGGAATTTTAAGTTCCGTAGACTTTGAGAAAAGCACACTGAAACTTTCTGCAGGTGATTTGATCGTTATGGTGTCGGATGGAGCAACGGCTTCCGGAGTGGATTGGATTCGTCACACCATCGACCGATTTTCAGAAGAAGACGGACTGCAAAGCCTCTGTGACGACATCAGTACCACAGCGAGATTGAAACGCAATGATATGAGAGATGATGATATCACCGTTGTAGCAGGAATTTTGAAGAAACGTTGAAAGAAGCCTGGCCTTTGGGTCAGGCTTCTTTTGTTGTACGAAAATATACTTAAATTGGGTATTTTATTGACAAGAACTGCATTTTGCAATATCATAGTAAGAGGTATTTTGGCGGACAAGTTCCGTCGTGTAAAAGGAGACTTCTTATGTTGATTTTAGAGAACATCACCTGGAAAGTTCCAGATGGTGATCAGATATTAAAAGGTGTGGATCTGGTGATCCCATCCGGCGGTTTGACCGTTATTACCGGTCCAAACGGCGGCGGTAAAACCTCTCTGGCAAAAATCGTAGCAGGCTTGATAAATCCGGACAGCGGCAGAATCCTGCTGGACGGTGAGGATTTGACCAGCCTGTCTATTACAGACCGCGCGAAAAAAGGTGTCGGCTATGCATTCCAGCAGCCGGTACGCTTCAAAGGCATCACTGTTCGTGATTTGCTGGAACTGGCAGCAGGTCATTCCCTCAGCGAAAAAGAACTCTGCGACCTGTTGGGCAGTGTCGGTCTGTGCACCCACGACTACATCGATCGTGAAGTAAGCAGCGGACTGTCCGGCGGTGAGATCAAACGTATTGAGATCGCATCCGTACTGGCACGCAGCGACACGAAACTTTGCATTTTCGATGAACCGGAAGCAGGTATCGACCTGTGGAGTTTTGCAGGTTTGATCGAAGCTTTCCAGAAGCTGAAAGGCAAGAATTCCGGTTCCATTCTTATCATCTCTCACCAGGAGCGTATTTTGAACATCGCCGATGAAATCGTTGTTATTGCAGACGGCAAAGTGAAAGCAAGAGGTACCCGTCAGGAAATCATGCCAACTCTGCTTGCAGACGAAAAAGCCGCTCACTGTCCGAGAGGAAAAGAGGTGTACTAAATGAATAAAATCACCGAAAAATTGCTGGAAGTGATCACCGATTGGAAGGGTGCGTTCAGTGGTGCCTTCAATATCCGAGAAGATGGTGAATGCGTAAGCAGACAGTCCTCTCCAAATGTCAGCATCGAACCAATGGCAGGCGGCATCGGCACTGAAATTCATGTATCTTCCAAAGCACAGGGTGAAACCATTTACATCCCTGCCTGCGTGACCAAAAGCGATGTCAACGACTTGGTATATAACGACTTCTATATCGGTGACGGTGCAGATGTTATCATCGTAGCTGGCTGCGGCGTTCATAATGATGGCGAAGGCGAAGCAAGACACAACGGTATCCACCGCTTCTTCGTGGGCAAAGGTGCTCATGTTGTATACAAAGAAAAACATGTAGGTATGGGTGAAGGTACCGGTGCAAAACGTATCGACCCTGTCACCGATATTACACTGGAAGAAGATGCTGTTCTGGAAATGGATACAACTCAGATCAGCGGCGTAGACAGCACTGTCCGCAGCACCAATGCGAACCTGAAAGCAAGAGCCAAACTCATTATCACCGAACGTCTGTTGACCGACGGTCAGGAAACTGCAAAAACCGACTTTGTTGTTAACATGAATGGTGAAGATTCTGCGGTGGATCTGATTTCCCGTTCTGTTGCAAAAGATCAGAGCCATCAGGAATATCGCTCTATTATTCGCGGCAATACCCGCTGCACCGGTCACTCCGAGTGTGACGGTATTCTCGTTGGCAACGGTACTGTCAGCGCAGCACCGGAGTTGTATGCCGGTCATATCGACGCAGCTCTCATCCATGAAGCGGCCATCGGTAAGATTGCCGGTGAACAGATCCTCAAACTGCAGACCCTCGGCCTGACCGAAGAAGAAGCAGAACAGAAAATCATCGACGGCTTCCTGAGAGGCTAATTCTCCAAAAGAAAAACCCCCGCTGTAAGCGGGGGTTTTGTATTTAGAAGGAAAAATGTTCTTTGATTTTATGAGCTGCTTCGCTGGCAGATAAGTGGCTGTTGTCGATGCGGATGTAGTTTTCATAAGGGAGTTCACCCTCATTGCTGACAAAGCGATGGACAGCACTATCCCGAAGGATTCGTTGGGTAGATGCGGTGATATCGCGCTTGGAAGCTTTGTGCTTCAGGCGATTTTCTGTTGTATTTCGCTGCAGACGAATTTCTTCCGGGGCAACAAGTTCTGCGTAGTAAAATTCAGTGCCATATGGGCGGAAAATCTCTCGGATATGCTCCACATAGTCCCAATCGTGCGGGTCATCAAAAGCCCACATGAAGGAGAAAATCATGCCGTAGTGATTGCTTTTGGCAAATTCTTCAAAGAATACCCAACGACAACGATCCACAACGGTTCGATTCATGGTACCGAAAACCTCCAGCACAGGTTCAATGGTGATATGATTGTGGAACAGTCGAAAATCTGTGATGTTACAAAGCTCTTGTCCGACAGTCATTTTACCAACAGCGGCTTCCCCGAATAAAAAGAGCAGTTTCATGGTCATTCCTCCTTATTTCACGGAATTTGCCTTGATCCACTTTTTGATTTGAGAGGAAGTAACATCAGTGGAGCGATAAACGGTAAAGGAATCATCAGCAAAAGCGATTTTCAGCTCTTTGTCGTCCAGCCAAAGGAAGCAATAATCTTTTTCACTGACACTGTTGCTTGGAAGCAATGTGATGAGATAATCCGGCTCATCCAAGTCGAGAGAGGAACCGCATTTCTCCAGTGAGTTGAGGATATCAACGATCAAAGCATAGTCTTTTTTGTTGGTAGACTGTGCCTGAAGAATACTTTTGGCATAGTTCCTGCTGGAATATACGTTCAAGCGTTCTGCATCCAAGTTGTCTTCCACTGGTTTCAGCAGGTCGTACAGCTTTTCTGCGGTAGCAGCCTTGGCCTGATAGAGGTGGTTGCTGTTGTCCTGTATAAGAGTAACCGCTTTTTTAGAACCGTTCGGATAGCCTTCAAAGATGTAGAGGTTGCCATAGCCATCGGAATATGGCAGGGTCAAGGTAACATCATGGGAGCTGGACATAGAAATGATGGTAGTTTCATCGGGGAGTCGCTCTGCATTTTGCAACAGGTCCAGTACAGCATTGATGTCGTTTTCTTCACGGAAGATGACGGTATTGTCCTGACCGCGATATTCAACAGAAGCTTTGAGTTCCGCAGGAAGCTGTAAAAGCAGCTGAGTATCAGAGGAGCTGAGTCCGCGAGTCAGGCGGATGTAGTAGTTTGCAACATCATTGGATATGTTTTCTTTGGCAGGTTCTTCGCTTGGATTTTCTTCGGTAGCCGGTGGCTCTTGTTCTTCCGCAGGAGGGGTATCCTCATTTTTAAGTTCCAAATCCAGTGTCGGAAGAGGTGAAGTTGATGTGGATTCGTTTGGTGCATCATTCGATCCTACAGACAGGTAAGCCAAAAAGAAGCCGAACACGCAAATGCCAATAGCCAGAAAAATAGTTCGCAGTGAACGAATATGAAGGAATTTCATGCAAATAACCCCTTTCTCACAAAATACTCTGTAGCTGTATTGTATCATATTTTTCCAAAAAGAGAGGGTTGTTCATCAAAAGTTCAAGAAAAATAGCAGCATTGTCAAGAGAAAAATCGATTTCTCAGTCAATCTGCTGAAAGACTTTTCTGTTTTACACAAGAGAAGGAATATAAAAATGGGCATGATAGAATAAAGCTATCGTTGCGCCGAAACAGATTGAAAACATGGATTGGATTTTTTCACAGAAAGCGGTTACAATAGAGTCAAAGGCCGAGAGGCACACTTTTAACAAACCCTTTCTAAAAGAAATCCTCCTCTCTTTCCTATAAAACAAAACCAAAACACAAGAAAAGGACTGTCACTGACAGTCCTTTTCTTGTGTTTTATGATATTTGTGTTATTTTACGGCTTTTTCCATTGCACGGAAGAACTGAGCAGCGGCATCATCAGCACCGGAACGAATTACTTCCAGCATGGAGTAAATGCCATTTTCTACGTCTTCGGAAAGAGTAGCGCAGAAATGGCTGCGCTCCTTCGCTTTGGAATAACGGCGGATCAATTTTTTGATCTGGTCACCCTGAAGTTCTGTAAGAGCCATGGCAGTCTGACGGGTCAGCTGTGTCATGATCTCAGCACAGTCTTTCTTCAGTTCATTCAATTCCTCCAGTTCCTGTTTGCGGAAGCGGTAGATCACTTCCTGCTCGTCTTCTGGGTCGAGGAACTTCATTTCCACGATGGACGCATCGCCGCCCATATCGCGAATCTTGCCAGCAAGATATTTGAATTTGGTATAGCTTGTGCGAGTGTAAGGCAGGAGAGCAACGCCTTGTTTGAAATATTCGGCGCCATATTCTTTCAGCTTGCGCCATACATAAACACGGTTTTTTGATGGATTGATGGGAACACTGTATCCCAAAGCAAGCCAGCGCAGAGGTTCTGCCATTCAGACGCCTCCTTTCAGGGTCATAGATTTAATAGTACTATTTTACACGTTCTGGGTGGAGAGGTCAAGTGTAATCATTGTTTCATTGAGTGGATTCGAGAAGAATGTATGACCATACTTTGTAAACTTGTTGTTAATATTATATAATATGATTGACAAAGTATGAAATTGACATTACAATAATCTCAGAAAGTATATGTAAATTGGAGGTGCCGCAAATGAGCAGAAGTGTTTATAGCTTGGTTCTCAGCGATGATGTCATTCGAGCGGTGGATCGTGCAGCCTATGCGATGAATACCAGCCGTTCCAACTTGATCAATCAGATTTTAGCGGAATATGTGTCTTATACCACGCCGGAAAAGCGAATGAAGGATATTTTTGATTCTCTAACTACCATGATCAGCCGCAGTGAACCGTTTTTGGTGCAGAGTCAAGGTTCTGACGCGCTGCTGAATATCCGCAGTTCCTTGCAGGTAAAATATAATCCGACCATAAAATATACTGTGGAATTGTTCCGCGACAGGGAAAGCAATGTCGGAGAGCTGCGTATCATGACACGAACTCAGAGTGCGGCCTTGTTAGGTCAGTTGGAGGAATTTTTCCTCCTGTTTTGCACCATTGAGGTGGCCTACAGCAATATTCCTCCGCAGTATCAAATCGGACGGGGTAAATTCATCCGCAAGTTTGTGCTGAAAGATCCAAGTATGAACAGTGACCGCATCGGTGCGGCGATCGGACGGTACATTCAGTGTATCGACCGTGCATTAAAAGTATATCTCAATGTTCCGCTGCATCAGCAGAAAGCGTCAGTGGAAGAAATCTATCGACAGTATTTGAGCGAAGCTCCAATGGAATTATAATTATGATCGGAAGGAGAGTATAACGAGAATATGAACACTCAGAAATTTACCCAGAAATCTTTGGAAACCATTCAGCTTGCCCACAATGTTGCTGTGGAGCATCACAATATGCAGATTGAACAGCTGCATTTGATGGCGGCTTTGCTGACACAGGAAAACAGCCTTGTGGCTCAGCTGATGAAGAAGATGAATGTTGATGCATCGGCGTTGGAACGTGCAGTTATGCAGGAAATCGGCAGGATCCCATCTGTGACCGGTTCCGGCCGTGAAGAAGGTAAGGTCTACATTTCCCAGGAAACAGACCGTGCTCTGACCAAGGCTGAAAAAATCGCGGACAACATGAAAGACGAATATGTTTCCGTGGAGCATTTGATGCTTGGTTTGATGGAAGAGGCAGGAAATAGCCTGAATAATGTGCTCAAGCTGTTCCGCATTGAAAAAAATGAATTTCTCAAAGTACTGCAGCAGGTTCGAGGTAATACCCGCGTGACCTCCGATTCTCCGGAAGATACCTACGATGCTCTGAAAAAGTACGGTCACGACCTTGTAGAAGAAGCTCGCAATAAAAAATTGGATCCTGTTATCGGCCGTGACAGCGAGATCCGAAATGTTATCATGATTTTGTCCCGTAAAACCAAAAACAATCCGGTACTCATCGGTGAGCCGGGTGTTGGTAAAACCGCCATCGCAGAAGGTTTGGCACAGCGTATTGTGCGCGGCGACGTACCAAATAGTTTGAAAGATAAAACCATCTTCTCTTTGGATATGGGTGCATTGGTAGCCGGTGCAAAATACCGCGGAGAGTTTGAGGAACGTCTGAAAGCTGTTCTTGGCGAAATCAAAAAGAGTGAAGGCCGCATTATTCTCTTCATCGATGAGCTGCATACCATTGTCGGTGCAGGCAAAACCGAAGGTTCCATGGATGCAGGCAACCTGCTGAAACCGATGCTTGCTCGCGGTGAGCTGCACTGCGTTGGTGCAACAACTCTCAACGAATACCGTCAGTATATTGAAAAGGATGCGGCGTTGGAACGTCGTTTCCAGCCGGTGTTGGTCAATGAGCCAACTGTGGAAGATACCATCGCCATTCTTCGCGGTTTGAAAGAACGCTATGAAGTGTATCACGGTGTAAAAATCCAGGACAATGCACTGATCGCAGCTGCAACCCTGTCCAATCGTTACATTTCCGACCGTTTCCTTCCGGATAAAGCCATCGACTTGGTGGATGAAGCCTGTGCCATGATTCGTACCGAGATGGATTCCATGCCTGTGGAACTGGATGACCTGTCTCGAAAAATGATCCAGCAGGAGATCGCACAGGCAGCTCTCCGCAAGGAAGATGATAAGCTGTCCAAAGAGCAGTTGGAAAAAGTCACCCGCGAACTGGCTGAAATGAGAGAAAAATTCAACTCCATGAAAGCTCAGTGGGAGAACGAGAAAAATGCCATCAGCAAGGTGCAGAAACTCCGTGAGGAAATCGAATCCATCCATGGTGACATCGAAAAAGCAGAACGTGAGTATGATTTAAATAAAGCTGCCGAGCTGAAATACGGTAAGCTCCCACAGCTGAAAAAACAGCTGGAGGAAGAAGAAAAAATTGCTGAAGAAGCCAGCCAGTCCAATCTTCTGAGAGATAAAGTCAACGAAGAAGAAATTGCAAAAGTAGTTGGCAAGTGGACCGGTATCCCTGTGGCAAAACTGATGGAAGGTGAGCGTGAAAAACTGCTCCACCTGGAGGATATCCTGCATCAGATGGTCATCGGTCAGGATGAAGCGGTGCTTAAAGTCAGCGAAGCGATCATTCGTTCCCGTGCAGGTATCGCTGATCCGAATCGTCCGATCGGTTCATTCCTGTTCTTGGGTCCTACCGGCGTAGGTAAAACTCAGCTGGCAAAATCCTTGGCGAAAACCCTCTTCGATGATGCAAGCAACATGGTTCGTATCGATATGAGCGAATACATGGAAAAATACAGTGTATCCCGTCTGATCGGTGCGCCTCCAGGCTATGTGGGTTACGAAGAAGGCGGTCAGCTGACTGAAGCAGTACGCCGCAGACCGTACTCCGTGGTTCTCTTTGATGAAGTAGAAAAAGCTCATCCGGATGTATTCAATATCCTGCTGCAGGTGCTGGACGACGGACGAATCACTGACTCGCAGGGACGCACCGTGGACTTTAAAAATACTATTATCATTCTGACTTCCAACTTGGGTTCTCACTACATTTTGGAAGATTTGCAGGATGACGGCGAGATTTCCGAAAGTGCAAAAGCCAAGGTAGATGCACTGCTGAAACAGAGCTTCCGTCCGGAATTCCTCAACCGACTGGATGAGATCGTCTTCTACAAACCGCTGAGCCGCGATAATATTAAGGGTA
>JAZQXX010000225.1:0-3203 GCA_045633085.1 Negativibacillus sp.
TGTGATCGCCGGCGCAGAGATGTCTGTTCATGGACGCAACGGCAAAGAGGCTGTTCTGCGCTATGTGCTGGATCGTCTGGGCGTGGAAGATCTGAGCACTGCGGTGCTGGTGGGTGATACCAAATTCGATGTGGAAGGTGCCAAAGAACTGGGCATCGACTGCATCGGCGTGACCTACGGCTTCGGCACCCGTGCCGAGCTGAAGGGCTGCGTAGCTGTGGCGGACAACACCGCCCAGCTGAAAGAAATTTTATGTTAGAATGTGACGCATGGAAAAGGTAATGACTCAGAAGGAGCGTGTGCTTCGTCGCTGCTTCGTATTTTTACTGGGACTGTTCGTCATTTCTATAGGCGTGGCTTTGTCCACCAAGGCAGGTCTGGGCTCCTCACCAGTGTCCTCTCTGCCATACAGTATGTCCCTGATCCTGCCGATCCTGACCATCGGCAACTGGACCATACTGCTGAATCTGGGCCTCATGGCAGGACAGTATGTGCTGCTCAAGGGCAAGATGAAGCTGAGCGACGCCATGATTCAGCTGCTGGCCACCTTTGTGTTCGGCTGTTCCGCGGACAGCTGGACGGCGTAAGGGAAGGCACCCTGCTGGCTTCCCTGCTGGTAGGCAGCATCGCCCGTTTCTACGGCCGCCACAACGCCGGCCTGAAGAAACTGCTGTTGGGCGAATAACAAAACAGCGAGATTTCACGAGGAAAAATGAGAAAATCGGAGCAAACATATGATTTAGGGGCTTTTTTGAACAAAAAGCCCCTAAATTTGTTTCCAAAGGCAGGGAACTCGTTTTTTGCTTCCTTGTTTCCTTGTGGAAAATCTGATAAAATGATACTGTCTGCAAATCTGCAGAACTATTTTTATTTATTTAGGAGCTGATTTTTCTTGGACGACGGGTTACTTTATTTTGTTTTGGTGTTGCTGATCGCAGGCTCGGCTTTCTTCTCCGGTTCGGAGACCGCGCTGAGCACCTTCAACCGTGTGCGTATGAAGAACGCCGCTGAGGAAGGCGACAAAAAGGCAAAGAAAGTTCTCAAAGTAGCTGATGACTATGACAAAACCATTTCCACCATTCTCATCGGCAATAACATCGTAAACATCGCATCTTCTTCTCTGGCAACTGTACTGCTGCTGAAGATATTCCCACACAACGGTGCGCTGATCTCCACCATTGTGATGACTGTTGTGGTTCTGATCTTCGGTGAGGTCACCCCAAAATCTATGGCAAAAGCACAGGCTGACAAACTGGCTCTTCTCGTAGCGCCGATCATCGATTTCCTGCGTACTGTCTTTACTCCGGTATCCTTCCTGCTTGTAAAGCTGACCAATCAGCTGAACAAGAATGTGGACGATGACCAGCCTTCCGTTACTGAGGAAGAGCTGATCTCCATCATCGAGTCCATCGAGGAAGAGGGCGTTCTGGATGAGGCAGAAAGCGATCTGGTACAGTCTGCACTGGAATTCGACGAGATCGAAGTACAGGAAGTTCTGACCCACCGCGTGGACATGATCGCAATGGATCTGGACGACCCATGGGAAGAACAGCTGAAACTGGTTCAGAACGAAGGCATTTCCCGTTTCCCTGTTTATGAAGATACCATCGACCACATCGTTGGTGTGGTTCGTGCAAAAGACCTGCTGTTGGCGGAAGTTTCCGGTCAGCGTGACCTGAGAAAACTCATCACCCCGATCATGTTCGTACACAGCACCATGAGCATTTCCACCCTGCTCAACGACCTGCGCCGTCAGAAAATGCAGATGGCCATCGTTACCGACGACTACGGAGGAACTCTGGGTCTGGTGACCATGGAAGACTGTCTGGAAGAGCTGGTCGGCGAGATCTGGGACGAATATGACAAGGTCGAAGAAGAATTCATCGACCTGGGCAATGACGTCTACGAAGTGTCCGGTGAAATGAACATCTACGATATGTTCGACAACCTGGACATCAACACCCGCAATCTGGAAAGCGATTATAACACCCTCAGCGGCTGGACTGTGGAACAGATGGAACACATCCCACAGGTAGGCGAAAGCTTCACCTACGAAAACCTCCGCGTTACCGTAAAAGAAATGGAAGAACAGCGTATCACCAAGCTGACCGTTGAGCGTTTCCCTCTGCCGGACAGCGACGAAGACGACGATTAGTCTGTTCACAGAAAGGACGTGCAAACCATGAGCGAAGAGCATAAATCCCACCGCAAGTTCCCAGTGGCAGTGGTCGTGGGTTCTGTTGTTGTGGTGCTGGCCCTCATCGGTCTGCTGACCGTATTTTCTTCCGTAGTCCATCTGACAGAGCGTCTGCTGGACAACTCCGCAGAAAAAGAGGAGTTCGGACAGATCCTGTTCCCTGTGGTCATGTTCGACCCGGGTGCCATCGAAAGTCCTGCTGAGCTGGACGAACTGGTGCTGCTGCGTTCCTCCATTTGGGCTGCTTTTGTCAGCAACATGGAAAAATACCCGCTGGATTCCAGCAACCGCATCACCGTTGCGAAATCCGACGTGGACGTAGCCTGTGCAAAACTCTTTGGCAGCGACATCACTCTGAAACATCAGAGCTTCTCCGACTACATGAACACCTACTTCTTCGATGAGGAGAGGGAATCCTACCTGGCACCGATGGACGCATCGTCCATTCTCTACACCCCACAGGTGGAAGAGATCAGCCACAGCGGCATCATCTACACTCTCCGCGTGGGCTACATGGAAAGCGGCAACGAATGGCTGCAGACCCTGCAGGGCAAGGACTATGAACCGCAGCCGGACAAGTACATGATCTACACCCTGAAGAAGGTGGACAAGCACTTTGAGCTGGTGTCCATCGACTTCCCGGAAGACGGTGCCGTACCGGGCAAACCGGTTTACAGCCAGCCTCAGAGCACCGATGAAACTCTGCCGGGGGAAACTGCTCCAACTGAACAGCCAAGCGAAAGCACCCCAAGCGAAACCAACAAAGAAACCGTATAGCCCACCGAGTGGGCGGTCTGTACCGCGGCATGGTTGGTACAGGACATCAACTTCATAACGCGAAAAAAAGCCTCCGAGAAATCGGAGGCTTTTCTTTTTGGTGTAGCGCAGCTCAGTGAGCTACGAAACAGCCAGCAGCTGCAGCTTGCGAAAAAAGCTTCGTATTTTTATGCACTTATGCTAATTGATAATTTCAAAACAAGTGCTATCATAGAGCTTGTAAACAAAA
>JAZQXX010000226.1:0-34074 GCA_045633085.1 Negativibacillus sp.
TCTCCTTTTGCATTCTGCGAAAGGAGATTTTGCTATTAAGCCATCGATAATACTCTGGATAAGGGAGGAAGGAACATGGCAAAGATTGCAGTTATGGGTTCCGGTGCCTTTGGTACAGCATTGGCAGTACTCTGTCATCGCTGTGGCCATCAGGTGAATGTATGGAGCCGTTCTCCAGCAGAATTGGAGCTTCGAGGAGAAAAATTCTACCATAAAAAATTACGAGAAATTGAAATCTCTAAAGATATTACGTTTAGTACAGATATTTCTTGCGTCAAAGGCTGTGATTTGCTGATTTTGGCGTTGCCATCCTTTGCGATTCGAGAAAACTGTCATAAGATTCGAGAGCTGATCAATGCAGAAACCATCCTTCTTTGTGCAGCGAAAGGTTTGGAAAAGGGAAGCTTCAAGGACTTTGTCACCGTCATTGAGGAGGAATTGCCAAACAATCCTTGCGTGGCACTGTCTGGTCCATCCTTTGCAGCAGAGATTGCAAAAGGGATTCCGACTACCGTTGTAGCAGCATCTCGCAACCGAGAGGCTGCCGATATGGTACAGGATCTTCTGATGGACAAAACCCTGCGTATTTATGTCAGTGATGACGTCATCGGTGTGGAACTTGGCGGTGCACTGAAAAACAGTATTGCTGTTTGCTCCGGTATCTGTGACGGGTTGTTGGACAATGCAGCCAACACAAAAGCTGCTTTGATGACTCGAGGTATCACCGAAATTGCACGTTTGGGTGTGGCATTGGGCGGACGTCAAGAAACCTTTGGCGGTCTGTCTGGTATTGGTGACTTGATGCTGACTTGCTCCAGCAATCAGTCCAGAAACTATCGCTTCGGTCAGCTGCTGAGTCAGGGCATGCAGGTTCAGGAAGCAATGGATTCCATTGGTATGGTCGTAGAAGGTTATTACGTAACCGGTACTGCTTATGAACTCTCACAAAAGATGGGTGTGGATATGCCGATCGTCACACAGGCCTATGAGGTACTGTATCGAGGCAAAGACCCAAAACAGGCACTTCAGGATCTGATGGAACGTCCAAAACGCCATGAATCGGAAGAGATTTGGCTGCAAAGTAAGTAAAGAGAATGAAAAGAGCTGGTTTCAGCTCTTTTTTCTTTTGTGAATCTATGATAGAATAAAGAATATTGACTACATGAAAGGGGGAGCTGCAGTGGCGAAAAAAACTCAGGAGTATGGTAATGACAGTATTTCTTCTCTGAAAGGTGCCGATCGTGTCCGCAAACGTCCGGGCGTTATCTTTGGCTCCGATGGCTTGGAAGGCTGCGAGCATTCCATGTTTGAGATCCTTTCCAACTCCATTGACGAGGCAAGGGAAGGTTACGGTAAGAAAATTATTATCACTCGCTACAGAGATCACTCCATTGAAGTGGAAGACTTTGGTCGTGGTATCCCTGTGGATTACAACAGCAAAGAAAATCGCTACAACTGGGAGCTTGTTTTCTGCGAACTGTACGCAGGTGGTAAATATAATACAAATAACGGAGAAAACTACGGTTTCTCTCTCGGTTTGAACGGTTTGGGCTCCTGTGCAACACAGTATTCCTCCGAATATTTCGATGCGGAGATCTATCGTGACGGCTATCGTTACAATCTGCACTTTGAAAAGGGTCAGAACATTGGCGGTCTGCAGAAAGAGCCAACCAATCGCAAACAGACCGGTTCCCGTCAGCGTTGGAAACCGGACTTGGAAGTATTCACCGACGTGGATATCCCGGTGGAATTCTACGAAAACGTGCTGAAACGTCAGGCTGTGGTCAATCCGGGTCTGCTTTTCGTGTTCCGCAATGAAACCGAAAACGGCATGGAAACCAAAGAGTTCCTCTATGAAAAAGGCATCGTGGACTACGTGGCTGAACTGGCAGGTGGAACTGCCCTCACCAGTATTCAGTACTGGGAAGATGAGCAGCGCGGTCGCGACCGTGAGGACAAAGATGAGTATAAAGTAAAACTGTCTGTGGCATTCTGCTTCTCCAATCAGATCAATCTGGCGGAATACTACCATAACTCCAGCCATCTGGAACACGGCGGTTCTCCGGAAAAAGCAGTGAAACAGGCCTTCGTTTCTCAGATCGACCGTTATCTGAAGCAGGGCAACAAGTACCTCAAGGGCGAAAGCTCCATCAAATATCAGGATATCGAGGACTGCCTGCTGCTTGTTTCTTCTTCCTTCTCCACACAGACTTCTTACGAAAACCAGACCAAAAAATCCATCACTAACAAATTTATCTACGAAGCAATGACCGACTTCCTGAAACGTCAGTTGGAGGTTTACTTCGTAGAAAATCCGGATGAAGCGGTAAAAATCGCAGAACAGGTTCTGGTCAACAAAAGAAGCCGTGAGAATGCGGAAAAAACTCGCTTGAATCTGAAAAAGAAACTGTCCGGTACCATCGATCTGTCCAACCGAGTACAGAAATTTGTTGACTGCCGCAGTAAGGATGTCAGCGAACGCGAGATCTACATCGTAGAGGGTGACTCTGCATTGGGTGCTTGTAAGCTGAGCCGTGATGCACAGTTCCAGGCGATCATTCCGGTTCGCGGTAAGATCCTCAACTGCCTGAAGGCAGATTACGATAAAATCTTCAAGAGCGAGATCATCACCGATATCATCAAGGTGCTGGGCTGCGGTGTTGAAGTAAAAGCCAAAGCAAACAAAGAGCTGTCTTCCTTTGATATCAGCGGTCTGCGCTGGAACAAAATCGTCCTCTGTACTGACGCGGACGTGGACGGTTTCCAGATTCGTACCCTGCTGCTGACTATGCTCTATCGTTTGACTCCAACCCTCATTGAGGAAGGTTATGTATACATTGCAGAATCTCCACTCTTTGAGATCATTGATAAAGACACCAGTTACTTTGCTTACACCGAACAGGAAAAAGCAAAAATTCTGGAGAAGCTGGGCAAGAAAAAAGTAACCATCAATCGTTCCAAAGGTCTTGGTGAAAACGATCCGGAAATGATGTGGATGACCACCATGAATCCGGAAACTCGCCGTCTGATCAAGGTGACTCCTGCCGATGCACAGGCAACGGAGCAGATGTTTGATCTGCTGCTGGGCAACAATCTGGAAGGCCGTAAGGAGTTCATTGCAGAAAACGGTGCCCGTTATCTGGATAACGCGGATCTCTCTTAACAGTACGACAGAAAGGAAGGGTAGCCTTCTATGGCAAAAAAGAAAACCGAAGAAACTAAACCAAAGAAGAGCGCTTCTCAGAGCAAGGCATACATTGAAAATGCCGGCGTCGTACTGAATCAGGAGATCACCAGTACGCTGGAAACCAACTATATGCCATATGCGATGAGTGTTATCGTTTCCCGTGCGATTCCGGAAATCGACGGCTTTAAGCCGTCTCACCGCAAGCTGCTCTATACCATGTATAAAATGGGTCTGCTGACCGGCCAGAGAACCAAATCTGCTAACATCGTCGGTCAGACCATGAAACTGAACCCTCACGGTGACGCAGCCATCTACGAAACCATGGTTCGTCTTGCTCGAGGCAATGAAGCACTGCTGCATCCGTATGTGGATTCCAAAGGTAACTTTGGTAAAGCCTACTCCCACGATATGGCTTACGCAGCATCCCGATACACCGAAGCAAAATTGGACGGAATCAGCGCAGAGCTGTTCCGTGACATTGATAAGGACACCGTGGACTTTGTCGACAACTACGACAGCACCATGAAGGAACCAACTCTGTTCCCAGTGACCTTCCCATCTATTTTGGTCAACTCCAACTTGGGTATTGCGGTCGGTATGGCCTGCAATATCTGCTCCTTCAACTTGGAGGAGGTTTGCAACACTACCATCGAGCTGATCAAAAATCCGAACCATGATGTTTCTCTGACCTTGAAAGCACCGGACTTTGCCGGCGGCGGTCAGATCATCTACAACCAGGATGAGATGGAAAAAATCTACGAAACAGGCCGCGGCTCTTTCAAAGTTCGTGCCCGTTATCGTTATGATGCAAAAAACAACTGTCTGGAGATTACTGAGATCCCACCGACTACCACAACGGAAGCCATTATGGATAAGGTCGTGGAGCTGGTCAAAGCAGGCAAGCTGAAAGAAGTTTCCGATATGCGTGACGAAACCGACCTGTCCGGTTTGACCCTTGCCATTGACCTGAAACGCGGTGTGGATCCAGAAAAACTAATGCAGAAACTCTATCGTTTCACTCCGCTGGAAGATAGCTTCTCCTGCAACTTCAATGTGCTGATTGCAGGCACTCCACGAGTACTCGGCGTGCGTGCTTTGCTGGAAGAATGGATCGCTTTCCGTACTATGTGTGTAAAACGCAGAGTATATTACGATCTGGATAAGAAAAAAGAGAAACTGCACTTGCTGGAGGGTCTGGAAAAGATCCTGCTGGACATCGATCAGGCAATTAAGATCGTTCGTGAAACCAAAGAAGAAGTGGATGTTGTTCCAAATTTGATGATCGGTTTCGGTATCGACGAAGTGCAGGCAGAGTATGTGGCTGAGATCAAGCTGCGTCATTTGAATAGAGAGTACATTCTCAAACGCACTCAGGAAATCGAAGAGCTGAAAGCTGCTATTGAAGAACTGGAATCTATCCTTGGCAATGATAAGAAAGTGAAGAACATCATTGTTGCAGAATTGAAAGAGGTCATCAAAAAACATGGCAAACCTCGTAAATCTCTGTTGCTCTACAAGGAAGATGTGAAGCACTACAATGAAGAAGAACACAAAAAAGCAGAAGAATACGCGGTTCATCTTTTCTTTACCAAAGGCGGTTATTTCAAGAAGATCACTCCTCAGTCTTATCGCATGAGCTCAGAGCAGTATCTGAAAGATGGCGATATGGTGCAGGATCATTTGGAATGTACCAGTGGTATCAATCTGCTCTTCTTCAGCGATCAGGGACAGGTTTACAAATCCAATGCAGCGGAATTTGCTGATACAAAAGCCAGTGCATTGGGCGACTTTGTTCCGGTTAAAATGGGTATGGATGAAGGCGAAAGCGCGAAATTCATGATCGCAACCACCGATTATAAAGGCTTCCTGCTGTTCTTCTATGAGAACGGTAAGGTGGCAAAAGTCAGCTTGAAAGCGTATGAAACCAAAACAAACCGCAGAAAGCTGATCAATGCCTACAACACCAAAGCGGGTTCTCCACTTGTGGCTGTTCTTGCTCTGACCGAAGAACAGGAAGTTCAGATGAATGCCAACGGCGGTCGTGTGCTGATTTTCCACACCGGCGCTTTGCTGGAAAAAACCACCAAAGACAGCCAGGGTGTTCAGGTCATGACACTGAAAAAAGGCGATGTTGTGGAGAGTGCACAGGTTTACACAGCAGACAGTCTGGAAAATGATCATCGCTACAAAGCCAAAACACTGCCATCTCGCGGTAATATTCCGCCAGTCATTCAAATGACTTTGGATGGTGCTGAATAGAACAAAGCCAAAAGCTCCCTGTCGTTGCAGGGAGCTTTTCTATATGCTATACTATGGGTAAATGAGTTAAGGGGTGAAACACATGGAAAATCGTGAGATCATCGCTGTTTGCGAACATCCGGAGCTGATTGAAGCTGCTGCTAAGTGGCAGAGCAGCAAATGGAAGGTTCCGATACAGGCTTATCTGGATAGCATGGAAGAAGGAAAAACGGCTGCAGGAGGAGTTCCTGCTTGGTATGTGATCAAAAATGAAGCCAACGAGATCATTGCCGGTGTAGGTGTCATTGAAAACGATTTCCATAAGAGCAAAGAGCTTCGCCCAAATGTCTGTGCTCTCTTTGTGGAGCCTGCCTATCGCAAACAGGGTTTAGCTGGAATGCTGCTCCGACATGCTTGCGAAAAACTGTCGGACAAAGGGATCAATACCACTTATCTCTGCACCGACCATACCGAATTCTATGAACGTTATGGATGGGAATTCCACTGCATGGTGGAAGAAGACGGCGGCGGTACTTGCAGACTCTACAAACATGAAATGAAATAAGAAAAGCTCCCTCAAACGAGGGAGCTTTTCTATTAGTCTTTCTTTTTCAGCAGAATGAAGTGCAGACGGAAATCACCCTGTGGTGCGATGAAACGTCCCAGACCGCCGATATATTCGGTAGCGATGAGGGAGATCATCTGTGATTTGTGTGCGTCACAGGAAATGACAGGTTCCGTAAAATCTGCAGATTCGATGATGTTGCTTAATCCTTTGAGAGCAGCAGATTTCGCGTAGAAGGAAACGCCCATTGAGCCGTTAGCCCATGCCCAAACCCACTGATGTTCTTTGGAATTCCATACGCCGACAGGAACTGCTTCGAATTCAAGCTGGGTGTCGTTTTTCAAAATAAATTGGAGGGTGCCTTTTTCTTCGTCGATGTCAAAGGCTTTCATCTGGTCCAGATTATATTTCTTTACCAAAGCCTGCTGTTTTTCTGTTACGTTTTCAGTACAGAGCTGAAGCAGCAGACTGGGGCTTGTAATGGTTGGATTGAGTTTACCTTGTTTGAATACCTGTTTCATGGTAAGATCCCGTCCTTTCAGAGTCGTTACTCCACAAGTATAACATAAATTCGTGGAAAACCAAAGCAAATTATTTGTTAAATTGAAGATGAATCCAAACTAAGTCGAAAGATGAGGAATTTTGCGATTTTTCGCGAGTTATCGTTGACTAACCCAACGTTTTCCATGTAGAATATAGGTCGATAAGGGAGTAGTCGGCACAATAGTGCAACAAGGTCAACATACTGATCTTTTGATCTGGCTTTGTTTGAAATGATGAGACTTGTCTGCAGGAAAAAGAGCCTCGCAGATAGTGTCTCTTTTTTTATGTAAAAATTCAGAATGTGAAAACAAACGGAGGAAAAAGTATGGGTTTATTGGAACTGTTTATTTTGGCAGTGGGTCTGTCCATGGATGCTTTTGCGGTTGCTGTCTGCAAAGGTTTGGCAATGAAACAGATGAACTGGAAAAAAGCGATCATCGTTGGTTTATACTTCGGTGGCTTCCAGGCAGGCATGCCAGTCCTTGGCTATTTGCTGGGCGTGAACTTCCAGGATTACATCGTAGCTGTTGACCACTGGATCGCATTTGTTCTGCTGGGCATCATCGGTTTCAACATGATCAAGGAATCACGCGACAATGATGAAGAAAGCGCAAGCGATAGCGTTGCATTCAAAGATATGGTCGTTCTTGCTATCGCAACCAGCATCGACGCACTGGCGGTAGGTATTACCTTTGCATTCCTGCAGGTTGATATCGTTCCTGCGGTAAGCTTCATCGGTATTTGTACCTTCACCCTGTCCATGATCGGTGTGAAAATCGGTAATGTATTCGGTATGAAGTACAAATCCAAAGCGGAATTTGCCGGTGGTCTGATCTTGATCCTGCTGGGTACAAAAATCCTGCTGGAACATCTGGGTATTTTGGTACTGTAATGAGAAAGCTCCCTTTGCAGGGAGCTTTTTTGTTGACAATCCTTTCAGATTGGGGTAAAATGTACGCTGTGAGTAGGCAGGATGGCAGCGTGCGGAATCCCGAAAGGGCCCGCATGAGGAAAGTCCGGGCTTCACAGGGCAGGATAGCTGCTAACGGCAGCCGAAGGCGACTTTAGGGATAGTGCAACAGAGAGATACCACCGGACTTGTCCGGTAAGGGTGGAAAGGCGAGGTAAGAGCTCACCGGGGTGCAGGAGACTGCACTGCCATGTAAACCCTATCCGAAGCAACACCGTAACCATAACGGAATGAATAAGCGGCGGCCCGTCGTCATTCCGGGGCAGGTGGCTTGAACCGTCGGGCGACCGGCGGTCTAGATAGATTGTCATCTATAACAGAACCCGGCTTATACGCCTAGTCACAACTTACAGAAAAAAACAGCAGATACCGTGCGGTATCTGCTGTTTTTGTTTTTAGCGGTTTGGGAATGAAGGCATGTGCTTTTCGCATTCATACCAGGTGCATTTGTAGCTGAAGAGGCATCGCATGTATACGTTACCTTCATCGTCATACATATTTTCCAGTGGAACATTGCCGCCCAGTTTTGGACAGTAACGTTCGGTCAGATTTTTGAACTGTTCCATAGCAAAACCTTCCTTTTCTCGATTGCTCTGCTCCTATTTTACTCTATTTTCTTGTAGGTGGCAACTGATTTGCAGAAAAATACTGGACTTTTCTGCATAAAAAGGACATAGTATCCCATTCTTACTTCATAAGATGTGGAAACGGAAAAGAAAGGATGAGGTACAGATGTCACTGCTGATGGAGAGAATGAGAACAGGGAAACGTCAGAATGAAACGATGAAGGCAGAGGAAATCGTGGAACAGCTGCGGCAGTTGGAGCAAAAAATCAGAGAAAACGAAGCCTTGTTCAACATGACGCTGGAAAACGATTTGCTGGAGGCTTGTATTTACGACGGGAAAGCTCTGCGCAGTCGCTACCGCTATTATCACAATATGGCTCGAAGTATGGGGATCAAAGCGGGGAATCTGCGATGATGACGACCTTAACTGTACTGGCATTATTTCAACTGCTGCTGTATCTGAAAAAGAGCTGCCTGCTGAAAGCACTCTTTTTTAGTGTTTCAGGAGCTGCACTGGGCTGGTTTCTTCTGAAGCAGCTTGGCTTGCTTCTTCCGCTGACAGAAGGAACCGCCGTGATTTCTGCTTTGCTGGGGTTACCAGGGGTTCTGCTGCTGAAACTGAGCCAGCTGTTCTTGCAGCCCTAAGCATTGAAAGGACAGTTTTCTTTTGCTATAATAGAGCGGTAATAGCTTATATAGAAAGAAGGCTGACTTATGGGCAGACCAAAATTGACCATCGAATGGTCCAAAGGAAAAGCAAATACTACCGATGCCTTTTATGTTCGCGCTATGGTATTTATGGTGGAACAGGGCTTTAAAAACGAATATGATGACTTGGACGCGAAAAGTTGGCATGTGACTGTTTATGACCATGGTGAACCGGTTGGTACCGGTCGTGCGTATCAGAAAGATGACCAGTGGTATGCAGGTCGTATCGCCGTGATCGAAAACTACCGTGGTAAAGGAATCGGACGCGTGATCATGAAGAACCTGGAAGATAAAATCAAAGAGCTGGGTGGCACTTCTGTGAAACTGAGCGCACAGCTTGATAAACAGGGCTTCTACAAACGCAATGGCTACAAGCCAAGAGGAGAAGTCTACAACGACGAGCATTGTCCACACATCGATATGCTCAAGGAATTTTAGTAAATTTCCTGCAAAATAGCGGAAGAATCGCGGCTTGACTCTTGCCAAATCGGATTTTTTGTGCTATCATGGTTTGAGTTAAGTAGTAAGTTGGGGATATTCCCTTTACAGTACGCAAACCGGCCGTAAGGCAGACAGGAGGTTTACAAATGGGCGTAATCGAAATCATTGGCGGTATCATTATCTGCGTTCTGGCTGTTATGATCATTGCTGTTGTACTGATGCAGGAACACAAAGCAAAAATGGGTTCTCTGGCTGGCGGCAGCGACGACTCCTTCGGCAGAAACATGGGTAGAACTACCGACGCTATGCTGTCCAAAGCAACCAAAATGCTGACCATCGTGTTCTTTGCTGCAATCATTCTGTTGGGCGCTGCAATGAAATTCATGGCATAATTTTTTGCGATGCAATACTCCGCTTCGGCGGAGTATTTTTTTGTCTTCAAATATAATTTGCAAATTATCACTTGTGAATTTTACGGGAATCGGTCATAATAGAAGAGAAAAAAGATCGCACAAGACCCATGGAAAGGGATAAACTATGAGATATAACAGTAAAAACACCAAAAATACAAATCGTTCATACGGCAGCTCCCGCAAAAGCGGACCAATGCCGCTGAATAAGCGCATTATGGATGTGCTGCGCCGCAACCGCAAAAGTCCTGTCAGAGTGAAAGACTTGGCAGAGCTGGCAAAGGTAGCACCTTATGAACGCAAAGAGTTTGATCAGCTATTGGCTCAGTACAAGGCAAAAGGCGTCATCGTACAGGAACGCAATACTGTAGGGCTGGCAGAAAATATGCAGTCTGTGAAAGCGAAAATCGTTTCCGTTCAGGAGCGTTTTGGCTTCGCAAGACCACTTGATGAAACTGCTACCCGTGAGGATGATATTTTCCTTCCGGGTCGTGAAATGCTGGGCGCTATGCCGGGTGACATCGTTACTGTACGCTTAACAAAGGATAGCAAAGGCAAAACCGAAGGTAAGGTGACAGAAATTCTGGAAGAGAGCAATGAAGCCTTCCTTGCGGTTCTGTATAAAGAAAAAGGCCGTTTCTATGTGATGCCGGATAAAGATATCAAAATCCCGATTGAAGTGTGGGAAAAAGACCGCGGTGATGCAAAAATCGGCGATAAAGTCCTTGCTGCCATCGGAAGACGCGGCGACGGTCACTTCTCTCATCGTGCAAAGGTAGTAAAAACCTTCGGTTGTGCGGATTCTGCAGCGAACTGCTGTGAAGCCGTTCTGGCTAACTATAAGGCTCGTCTGCACTTTGACGGTCCAACACAGGCAGAAGCAAGAAAAGTGGCTCAGAAAGGCATTCAGCCAAGCGAGCTGATGGATCGTTTGGATTTGACTGGCTACAATATCTTTACCATCGACGGCGCAGATACCAAAGACATCGACGATGCGATTTCTTTGGATAAAATCGGTGACGAATGGGAGCTGGGTGTGCATATCGCAGACGTTAGCTACTATGTAAAACCGGGTTCCGCACTGGATAACGAAGCCTATGCACGCGGTACTTCCGTGTACTATGCAGATCAGGTTATCCCAATGCTGCCAAAGGAACTGTCCAATGGCATTTGTTCCTTGAATCCGGATGAGGTGCGTTTGACCTTCTCTGCGCTTCTGACCCTCAATGCAGAAGGTGAACTGATCGGTTATCGTTTTGCGAAGAGCTACATTCGTTCCCGTGTTAAAGGTGTGTACAGCGAAGTCAATGCTATCTTAGACGGTACTGCTTCCGAGGAAATTTTGGCGAAATACCGTGAGCTTCTGCCGGAAATCGAAAAAATGAAAGAACTGTCCGCAGTGCTGAATCAGCGCAGATTCGAGAGAGGTTCCATGAACATCGAATCCAGCGAGAGCAAATTCCTCATTGAAAATGGCCGCGTAAAAGATATTCTTCCAAGAACCCGCGGTGAATCAGAGAAATTCATTGAAGAATTTATGCTGATCGCAAACCAGGCGGCAGCTTCTGTGGCGATGAACGAGGCACTGCCATTTGTATACCGTGTGCATGAAGACCCACCTGCGACCAAAGTAGACGCTCTGAGAACTGTTCTCCGTCAGGTCGGAATCAACGCTTCTTCTCTCGAAAAAGAAGTGACAGCCAAGAAGATGTCCGATATTCTGGAATCTGTCCGTGACACCCATTTGGAACAGCTGATCAACCGTCAGTTGCTGCGTTCCATGGCAAAAGCAGTGTATTCCTCCGAGAACATCGGTCATTTCGGCTTGGTTCTGGACAACTATGCGCACTTCACTTCTCCGATCCGCCGTTATCCGGACTTGATCATTCATCGCATTCTTACTGCCTATGTCAACGAAAGTCCGCGTAAAGTGATCGAGAAACGTTTCGCAAACTATGTGGCCTCTGCGGCAAAACATTGCAGTGAGTGCGAAGTCAACGCCGTGAACATTGAGCGTGACTGCGAAGATTGCTACAAAGCAGAATACATGTCCAACTACATCGGTGACGACTTTGAAGGTGTGATTTCCGGCGTGCAGAGCTATGGCTTCTATGTGGAACTGCCAAACACTGTGGAAGGCTTGGTTCACATCAACGATCTGCCATTTGGCGACTATATCCTGGAAGAAGGTATGGAGCTGGTGGAACGTGCTTCCAATGTTCGTTACAAAATCGGTCAGAAAGTTCTGGTGCGCTGTGCAGCAGTGGATGTTTCTGCCGGTCAGGTGGACTTTGAATTACTGAAAGCGGAATAATACCGCCGCAAACGGGCAGAATACTTAACGGTTTCTGCGGTGTTTGCAGGGAACGGAACACCGTTCTCAAGGATGAGAAACCAAAAGACTGCTGTTCGAAAACAGCAGTCTTTTTTTCTTTTTAGCTACTTATTCCTTGACTTCTGGGTTGTTTTCGTGTATCATGGGTAAAGTATCGAATACACGCCGCTGTGGTGGAATCGGCAGACACACCGGACTTAAAATCCGTTGAGGGCAACTTCGTACGAGTTCAAGTCTCGTCAGCGGCACCAGAAAAAGCTCCTGTTTTAGGAGCTTTTTCTTTTTCCGTAATATTTCCATTTCTTCCCCGTGATGGAATTTGTGGTGAAAAAATGGTATTTTCTTCTATCATTCAGACAATTTGAAAAGAGAAAGAGCTTATGTATTTGAGCGTTCTGCACCTTGACAGTATCTTTTCAGAGTGATATTCTAAAATAGTGTTCAATGGTGTGAAACAATGTTATCATAAACCAGTCATTTTTAAAGAAAAAGGAGAATGAACATGGAACTGCTCTACAAAGGTAAAACAAAAGACGTTTACAAACTGGAAAACGGCAACGTTCAGCTGAAATTCAAAGACGACTGCACCGGTAAAGACGGCGTATTCGACCCAGGTGAAAACAGCGTTGGTCTGACCATCGAAGGTATCGGCAAAGCAAACCTGGAAACTTCCGTTTACTACTTCGAAAAACTGAAAGAAGCTGGCATCAAAACCCACTACGTAAGCGCTGATATTGAAAATGCTACCATGGAAGTTCTTCCTGCTACCGTATTCGGTCATGGTCTGGAAGTTATCTGCCGTCTGGTTGCTACCGGTTCCTTCATCCGTAGATACGGTGAATACATCGAAAACGGTACTGCTCTCGAAGGTGGCTACGTAGAATGCACCTTCAAAAACGACGCAAAAGGCGACCCACTGGTAACCGGCGAAGGTCTGGCTGCACTGGGTGTTATGAGCCCAGAACTGTTCGCTTCCATGAAAGAACAGACTCTGAAAATCACCAAGATCATTGCTGACGACCTGAAAACCGTTGGTCTGGATCTGTGGGATATCAAATTCGAGTTCGGTTACAACAACGGCGAAGTTATCCTGATCGACGAAATCGCTTCCGGTAACATGCGTGTTTACAAAGGCGATACCATCATGGATCCAGTTGAACTGACCAAACTGCTCAACTCCCGCAACAAATAATTGCAAATAAGAAAAGCTCCTCGAAAGAGGAGCTTTTTTGTTACAGTAATTTCAGAATCGTGTCGGCATCCGGCAAGTCGCTGATGGACTTGGCATAATGGCTGTAAAACAGATCCATGTTGTGATTCAGCAGGAACAGGGCAGGAAGCTGCTGTTCATTGCCTTCATAAGCGCCGTGTTTCAGTTTGTTCTTCAGCAATTTTCTTGCTTTCTGCCACAGCTTACGGTCCAGCGGATTGATCATCTGCAGGGCATTCTTCGCAGTTTTTACATCATACAGTGCGTACAATTCTGCATTAGGGTCACAAATCACAGTGAAGGGGATCTTGTCCACGAGATTCTGACTGCGAACAGTTTCCGCGGAGCTTTGCAGCACCAATAAGATCTGTGCATTTTTCTCTTTGAAGCGTTCATACTGCGCACAGAGGTCGAGGATATCCACTTGGCAGAGAGGACAACCAAGATAACGGGAAAAAATCAGCACTGTTTTACTGGCTTCTCTCACTTTGTCGGAAAGACGGATATTTTCCTGATCGGCGGTATGGAACAGGAAATCGGTAGCTTTTTTCATTACAGCAGATCCATCATGCCGTCAACGTCAGGCATATCGGTAATGGTGTTTGCGCGGTGAGCGTGGAGAACATTCAGTTCTTTATCCAGCAGGAAAACAGCAGGAAGCTGCAGTTCTTCGCCTTCGTATTCGCCGTGGGTGATGCCGTGTTCAGCGGCTTTGCTGCGTTTGTAGGTCAGACGAGCCATTGCTTTCTCATCATTGCGGTCAATCAGCTCTTCTTTGGAAGCAGCAACTTTCAGGTCGTATGTCTGATACAGGCCCATGGTTGGGTCACACACGATATCGAATGGAGGATTGTCCGGAGTGGTCTGAGAACGCATGATTTCCACGGAGCTCTGCAGTACCAAAACGATCTGAGCGTTTTTCTCTTTGAAGCGAGCGTACTGTTCGCTGTAATCCATAATATCAACCTGACAGGATGTGCAGCCCATATAACGCAGGAAAATCAAGAAGGTTTTCTCTGCTTCCTGTACTTTGTCGGACAGCTTGATATTTTCTTTAAACGCAGTGCAATAAGTGAAATCTGCGGCTTTCATGCCTTTTTCGATCATGGTATATACCTCCAAATTTTTTCTCATCGGAAGAAAACTCCCTGCTCAAGCATAACACACTGTTCTGGAGTGGTCAAGCGAGGAAAAATGATAGAAATTTTCCCATTATATCATGCAAAATCACTGGCTTTTTTGGCGCTTTGTGTTATACTACTATAATAGTGATATTATGCAGCAAAAACGCTGATGAAGCGGAGGATATAATAAATGAACAAACAGGAATTGCTGAATCAAATCAAAGAGTGGACGAAGATGCAGCAGCATCAGAAAATCGTTGATGCCATCGAAGCTCTGCCAGAAAAAGACAGAGATTATCCATTCACTTGCATTCTGGCAAGAGAATACAATATGCTCCATCGCTACGATGAAGCGAAAGAACTGCTGGACTCTGTCCGCAAAGAAGGTAAAAACGATCCAAACTGGTTCTTCCACTATGGTTTCACCTTCTACTCCATGAAACGCTTTGCAGAAGCAAAAGGTGCTTTCCAGCAGGTTCTGAAAATGGTGCCAAAACATCCGAATGTTACCCTTCTGCTGAATAACTGCAACATGCATCTGGAAAAACAGGCTTTGGCGAAAGAATTTGGCGACGGCCTGCATCTGGATGAAGAAAAAACTCTGGACTTCCTGCTGAGATACTATCTGCATGATTGCTTTGAAATGAAAGACCGCGTGGAAGATGACCACATCGTGATCCCATCTTGGAACATTAGTATTTATCCTGAGATCACTGATCTGCAGGAAGATGCAGTTGCGATCACCTTCAACGTGGAATGTCCAGATTGGGACCGTGACATTGTGGAAGTCAGTGCAGCAAAAGGTAAAAATCCTGCAGCAGCATTGGCTGTTGCCTGCAACACCTTCATGCTTTCTTTGGTACACAGCCTGTCCCTGATGGCAAAAAAACAGAATGCAGTGCGCATGGAAACTGAATTTGCCGGTCAGAAACACAGTTGGAACGTTTACCGCGGCAACCTGCTGTCCGGCGGTGATGTGCAGAAACTTCAGAACTTTAACCTCTACTGGGATGCTCTGAAAGATCAGCTGGCAAAACGTATCGGCAACCAGAAGATGGCGTATGTAAAAGTCTTTGCAATGAAAAACGGCGACCAGGTCAAAGGCGAAGTTCGTATTAACGACGTGCGCATTGAAGGTCTGAGCCGTATCGTAGCAGAAGTTGCGAAAAACTGGGAATGCACCGGTTACGGTGTGCACAGACAGTTCTTCCTCTTCCAGCAGGATGAAGAAACCATGCAGCCATACCCATACAGTGTAGAAGATCTGGAAACCTATACCACAGCTGCGATTCGTCTGTACGGCGCAGTGAAGAGCCGCGAAGATGTACTGATTCTTCCAGAAAAACTGAAAGAACTCTGCGATGGCGATGCAACACTGGCTCGTGAGCTGCAGCTGTACCTGCCAATGGCAGCAGCAGAGCGTGCGTTCATCAAGCTGGCATATCCGGAAACTCTGACCTTTGAGTTCCCAGATGGTCGCAAAGAAACCGTATACCGCAGCCAGATGGCAGCATTCCACCCAATTCAGAATGCAATGCACTGGGCAATGCAGCACAGAGTGTTCGGTGATGAAACCGACCGTCTGTACCAGACTCTGGTAACTGCAAGCCCACTGTTCCAGTTTGTACAGAAGAGTGCAAAAGATGGTAACCCTGTAAAAGATGGTATGGGCGTAAACCTGACCATCGGTGTTACCGACGACTTCCAGATCCGTTAAGTAGGATTTGTAAGAGAGCATACTGTATAGTATGCTCTCTTTTTACGTACGGTGAATGAATATTCGTATAAATGTATTTTAATTCGATGCAAAAAGATGAAATTAGGGCATTTGCATAGAAAAAACTGAATTGTTGATATATATTTATGCAAAATATGACTTTACAAATCAAAAAAATGATGTATAATATAAACATCATTTCGAATAAAAATACAAAATGAAATTCAAAAGCAATTATCGCTGTTTTAATAGGAGGAAAATAATATGAAAAAGACTTTAGCTATCATCATGGCAGCAGCACTGGCAATGACCGCAATGACCGGTTGTTCCGAACAGACTTCCAGACTGGACAAAATCAAAAAAGCAGGTGTCATCACCATGGCAACCTCTCCAGACTTCGCACCAATGGAATTCCAGTACGTTGATGCAGACGGTAAAGACGTATATGCTGGTTCCGACATCGAACTGGGTAAATACATCGCAGAAAAACTGGGTGTAGAACTGAAAATCGAAGCAATGGACTTCACCGCAGTTCAGGCAGCAGTTACCACCGGTACTGTAGACATGGCGATCTCCGGCTTTGCTAAAACCGCAGAACGTGCAGAATCCATGGAACTGTCCGACTACTACAACATGGATGATGACGATTCCGTTGGCCAGGGCATCCTGATCATGAAAGACAAACTGGCAGAACTGACCACCGCTGAATCCTTCTCCGGCCTGAAAGTTGGCGCACAGAATGGTTCCCTGCAGTACAACCTGGTAAGCGAACAGCTGCCATCCGACATTACCATCGAACCAATCGGTTCCCTGAATGACGGCGTTCTGGCTCTGACCACCGGCAAAATCGACGCTCTGGCAGTATCCGGAGAAAACGGTCTCCTCTACGCAGGCAACTACCCAGAAATCTGCATGAGCGAATTCTTCTTCGACTACTCTTCTGAAGGTAACGTTCTGGCTTGCCAGAAAGGTGAAACCGAACTGATGGCAGAAATCAACAAAATCCTGGCCGAAGTAAACGAACAGAAACTGTACTCCGTATGGACCGACGAAGCTACTGCACTGGCTGAATCCCTGGGTATTGAATAATCGAAAAACGAATGAACGATTCGGACTGGTCTTTTTAGGTCGGTCCGACCTTTCTGTTATTAAGGAGGAAACATAAAATGAGTATTATGACCATTTTTACCAATATGGTTAAGGTCGTAAGCAGATATTGGGGTCTGCTGCTGGAAGGTACCGCAAATACCCTGCTGCTGTCTGCGCTGACTGTTGCTGTTGGTATCGTAATCGGTGCGATTCTTGCGCTGATGCGTCTGAGCAACTTCAAAATCGGCAAATTCAAACCACTGAGCGCAATCGCTACCGTGTACACCGAAGTCGTACGTGACACCCCACTGTTGGTTCAGTTGTACTTCTTCTACTTCCTGATCCCTATGATGTTCCCTGGTGTTGACCTGGGTAAAGTATTCTCCGTAGCTCTGGCTCTCTGTCTGAACTCCGGTGCATACGTTGCAGAAATCATCCGCGCAGGTATCAGCGCCATCGATAAAGGCCAGGTAGAGGCTGCTCGAAGCCTCGGTCTGAACTACACCCAGACCCTGCAGAAAGTTGTATTCCCACAGGCAATCAAAAACATTCTGCCTGCTCTGTGTAACGAGTTCGTTACCATCGTAAAAGAATCTTCTCTGGCATCCACCTTCTTCGTAGGTGACCTGATGACCCAGTACAAAACCATCAACGGTACCATGTACCTGGCGATCGAACCACTGATCATCGTTAGCTTGATCTACTTTGTTCTGGGCTTCGTACTGTCCAAAGGTGTTGCTGTGATTGAGAGGAGAATGAAAAATGACTAACAATATTATTGAAGTAAAAGATCTTCATAAAAGCTTCGGTCAGCTGCAGGTACTGAAAGGTGTTACCGAGCACATCGAAAAAGGTGAAGTCGTTTCTGTCATCGGTCCATCCGGCGGCGGTAAATCCACCTTCCTGCGCTGCCTGAACCTGCTGGAGGTTCCAACCAGCGGCCAGATTTTCTTTGATGGCGTTGACATCACCGCAAAAGGCATTGACATCAACAAACACCGTCAGAGAATGGGTATGGTATTCCAGCACTTCAACGTGTTCCCACACATGACTGTTGGTCAGAACATCACCATGGCTCCAACTCTGCTGGGTAAAAAATCCGAAGCAGAAGCAAACGAAATGGCAAAAGAGCTGCTGAATACCGTTGGTCTGTACGAAAAGATCAATGAGTATCCAAACAGATTGTCCGGTGGTCAGAAACAGCGTCTGGCGATCGTACGTGCACTGGCAATGGAACCAGATGTAATGCTCTTCGACGAACCAACCTCTGCACTGGACCCTGAAATGGTTGGCGAAGTTCTGGCTGTAATCAAAAACCTGGTAAAAGGCGGTATGACCACCGTTATCGTTACCCACGAAATGGGCTTTGCAAGAGAAGTATCCGACCGTGTATTCTTCATGGATGGCGGTATCCTTGCAGAAAAAGGTTCTCCAGAGGAACTGTTTGGTAATCCTCAGAACCCAAGAACCAAAGAATTCCTGGGCAAAGTGCTCTACTAAAACAAAAGCCGCACTTTCCGTGCGGCTTTTTCTGTTATCAATCAAAAGGGGAGAAATCAAATGTCTGACAAAAAGAAATTCCTGCAGGTCATTGATGAGAAAGCAAACATCATCACTGACGTATCCGATAAAATCTGGGAATATGCAGAACTGTCCCTGCTGGAGTACAAATCCTGCGAACTCTATGTAGAAGTTCTGAAAGAACAGGGCTTTAACGTAGAATGTCCAGTTTGCGGCATTGACACTGCATTTAAAGCTACCTACGGTTCCGGCAAACCGGTCATCGGTATTCTGGCTGAGTACGATGCACTGTCCGGTCTTTCTCAGGAAGCAAACTCCACCGTTCGAAAAGAACTGGTTCGCGGCGGTTCCGGTCATGGCTGTGGTCATAATCTGCTGGGTGCCGGCGCAATGGCAGCTGCATTTGCTGTAAAAGCATATCTGGAAGAAGGCCACGAAGGTACTGTTATCTTCTACGGCTGTCCTGGTGAAGAAGGCGGTGCAGCAAAAGCGTTCATGGCACGTGAACGCCTCTTTGAAGAATGTGACCTTGCTCTGACCTGGCATCCTGGTGATGCAAACCAGGTAAGCTCCGGTACCTGTAACTCCTGTATCCAGACTGAGTACAAATTCACCGGTGTTGCAGCTCATGCGGCAGGTAACCCACACATGGGTCGTTCTGCACTGGATGCCGTAGAACTGATGAATATCGGCGTACAGTTCCTCCGTGAACACATGGATTCCTCTTCTCGTATCCACTATGCGATCACCGATGCAGGCGGCAACTCTCCGAACGTTGTTCAGCCACACGCACAGGTTCTCTACATGGTTCGTTCCGTGCTGGTAAAAGAAGCTTTGGAACTGCAAGCTCGCGTGGATAAAATCGCAGAGGCTGCTGCAATGATGACCGAAACAAAGATGACCAAACGTTTCATCGACGGTACCTCCAACACTGTTCCAAACAAAGTGCTGGAAAAACTCATGTGGGAAAACTTCAATGAAGTTGGTGTTCCTACTTACACCGAAGAAGAAAAAGCTTTCGCACAGGCTCTCATTGACGGTTACGAAATGCCTTCCAAAGAGCTGCCGGGTTCCGCTTGCGATGAAAATGCAGAAATCGCAGAATGGGTAGCAGAGGTCAGCAAAAATGCTACCATTCCACTGAACGACTTCCTGATTCCTTACTGGTTCAGCACCAAGGAACGCGCAGGTTCCACCGACGTTGGTGACGTAAGCTGGTTGGTTCCAACCGCACAGATCAACGTTGTTTGCGTACCAAGCAACGCTCCTGGTCATAGCTGGCAGAATGTTTCCTGCGGTAAATCCACCATCGCACACAAAGGTCTGCTGTGTGCAGGTAAAGTTATTGCAGCGACTGCCATCGACCTGTACGAACAACCAGAAACCATCGCTGCTGCAAAAGCAGAGTGGGAAAAACGTGCAGCTGGCGGTTACTTCTGCCCAGTTCCTGCAGATGCTGTTCCTGTTGCCATCGGCGAACAGATGGACTAATCGATCTGATCAACACCTTCGAGCTTCGGCTCGGAGGTGTTTTTTCTTGTCAGAACATACAGATGTGAATGGTGAATTTTATGTACAATACCACGCTGATTCTATGATAGAATAGAAGGCAGAAAGGGGAGAATCACCATGAATGAAACCTTAAAAACCATCAATGGCCGCGTATCTCTGCGAGGCTACGATAAAAAAGATATTTCCAAAGAGCACTTGGATGCCATTTTAGAGGCTGCAATGCGTGCACCTACTGCAGGTAATCAGATGCTTTATTCCATCATTGTGATCAAAGATGAGGAAACCAAGAAGATCCTCAGCAAAACTTGCGACAATCAGGCGTTTATCGCAACAGCGCCTGTTCTTTTGCTCTTCCTTGCTGACCATCAGCGTTGGTTTGACTACTACGAACAGAACGGTGTCGGTGAATACTGCGACGAGCATGGCTTGCTCTTTGAAGCACCTCAGGAATCCGACCTGCTGCTTGCTATTGAAGACACCATGGCAGCGGCTCAGAATGCTGTCATTGCGGCAGAATCTTTGGGCATTGGCTCCTGCTACATCGGTGATATCGTCGAGCACTATGAGTTCCATAAGGAGCTGTTTGATCTGCCAGATTGGGCATTCCCGATCGCAATGCTGACTTTGGGCTATTATCGTCCGGAACAGCCAAAAGTGGTGAAAGAACGCTTCGACAGAGAATATATCATCTTCGATGAAAAATACCGCCACCTCAGTAAAGAAGATTATGATAAAATGTTCGCTTCCCGCGCAAAAATTTATAAACAAGACAATCAGTACGATGCGAAAAACTTTGCACAGATGTTCTATGCACGTAAGACCGGTGCGGAATTCAGCAAGGAAATGGCTCGTTCTGTACGTGTTGCGCTGAAAAAATGGGACGGACGTATCATGAATAAAAGGAAATTCCATGATTAGTATTAAGCCATACGACGAAAACAGAGATTTCGAACGCATCATCGAATCCTGCCGGAAAGAGCAGTGGATCAAGTTTTATACCACAAAGATGGAACAGTTCCGTTCGGCACTGAAAACCTCGGAGAGTTACGTTGCCTTTGTGGATGGTGAATACGCAGGTTTTACCCGCTGTATTACCGATGGTTTCTTTACCATCTTCTGCTGCGAGATCATCGTCGATGCGGAGTTCCGCCGCAAGGGTGTGGGTGGAGCGCTGCTGAAAACAGTGGGCGACAAGTATCCGACCTGTGCCATGGATGTCATCAGCGATAACGATGATTTCTATAAAGCCAATGGCTTCAAAGTTCTTGCAAACGGCATGCGTCAGTTCTAATGTAAAAACGATACTTGAGGAGAACACCATGACGATCACAGAGGTGAAAGAAAACAAAAAGCAATATTTGTCCCTACTTCTGTTAGCTGACGAACAGGAAGATATGATCGACCGCTACATCGAGAACGGTACGATGTATGTGCTTGATGACAACGGAATCAAAGGCGAGTGCGTAGTAACGGATGAAGGTGAGGGTATTCTTGAAATCAAAAATATTGCGACAGCGCCGGAACATCAAGGCAAAGGCTACGGAAAAGCGTTGATCGATTTTGTGGCAGCGAAGTATGCCGGAAAGTACTCTGTTTTGCAGGTCGGTACCGGGGATAGTCCACTGACGATCCCATTTTACGAGAAATGCGGGTTCATCCGTTCGCACTGTATTCCGAACTTTTTCACCGAGTATTATGATCATCCGATTTTTGAATGCGGTGTGCAGCTGGTCGACATGATTTATCTAAGAAAATCTTTGTAGTCTATTCAAAAAAGAAAAGGCTCCCGAAAGGGAGCCTTTTGTATTGCTTTAATTTGGTCGGTCGCCAACGCTCTTCAGCATGGTTCTGACAGCATTTTGCAGCAGACGGTGTTCTTCTTCGGTCATAGCAACAGAATGAGCCATAACAGCCTGTGCGGCTTCCTGAGCCTGCAGAAGAAGCTGCATATCATTGCTCAAGTCAGCGATTTTCAGCTGCGGCAGACCGTGCTGACGCATTCCGAGAAAGTCGCCGGGACCACGGGCTTTCAAGTCATATTCTGCAATTTCAAAGCCGTTATTGGTTTTGTGCATCATATTCAGACGTTCGCGGGTTTCTTCCTGTCGGTTATCCGATACCAAAATGCAGGTGGATTTTTCTTTTCCTCGTCCAACACGTCCGCGGAGCTGATGAAGCTGGCTCAAGCCAAATCGTTCTGCGTTCTCAATAAGCATGATGACTGCGTTCGGAACATCCACACCAACTTCAATAACAGTGGTGGAAACCAAAACTTGGATTTCTCCATTTTTGAACTGCTCCATCACCTTATCCTTGTCTTTTGGTTTCATTTTACCGTGAAGCAGACCAACTTTATAATCGGCGAAGGCTTCTGCAGCTAAATCAGCGGCATGATCGCTGGCATTGACAAGTCCAAGGTCAACTTCTCCGTTTTCCACCAACGGACAAACGATATAAGCCTGCAAACCTCGGTCCAAATGCTGGCGGATAAAACCGTAGGCGTCGTTTCGTTTCTTTGAGGAAACGACAAAAGTTTCAATAGGCTGACGTCCCGGCGGAAGTTCATCTAAAACAGAAACATCAAGGTCACCGTAGACCATAAGAGCCAATGTTCTCGGAATCGGGGTTGCGGACATAACGAGAGTGTGGGGATTCTGTGATTTGCTGCTTAGTTTGGTGCGCTGAGCAACGCCGAAGCGGTGCTGTTCGTCAGTGACCACAAGAGCCAGATCAGCGAACTGTACGTCGTCGGAAATCAAGGCATGGGTACCGATGATGACATTGGCTTCATCGGAAGCAATGCGTTTTTTAGCAGCACTTTTCTCTTTGACGCTCATAGAGCCGGTCAGAAGCTGTAAGGAAAGCCCCAATGGCTCTAAAAACTTCGAGAGGCTTTCATAGTGCTGACGGGCAAGGATCTCGGTTGGTGCCATCATAGCGGCTTGGAAGCCGTTTTGGCAAGCAGAGTAGATTCCGGCAGCAGCGACGAGAGTCTTACCGGAGCCGACATCACCCTGCACCAAGCGATTCATCGGCACAGAGGAGCTTAAATCGTGGCAAATATCAGCGATGGCACGTTTCTGTGCACCGGTCGGAGAGAAGGGCAGAGAAGCATACAGTGGTTCTAAATTTACTTGCTGACAGCGATAAGAATTGTGGGAGTGGTGTTTACTGCGCACAGAGGCAAGGGAAAGAGCCAAAGTGAAGAATTCTTCGAAAATCAATCTGCGTTTAGCCAATTCCAAAGCAGAAGGATCGCTTGGAACATGGATGTTGCAGAGTGCATAATGGAGATGGCAGAGGGAATACTTCTGTCGCAGAGCCTGTGGGATCGGATCGGGAAGTTTTTCATCGATCATGGACAAAGCCTGCTGTACTGAAGAGGAGATCATTTTAGAACTCAATCCAGCAGTCAGAGGATAAATCGGAATGATGCGGGTTGGACCGTCCACAGGAATGATCATTGGCGCAGTCAATCCGCCGGAAACCATTTTCCCGTAGAAAAGATATTCTTCACCGATGGTCAAGGCATCCACGGTGAACTTCGCGTTAAAGAAGGTGATGTTCATTGGACCGCTGTCATCAGCAACTTTGACTTTAAATACAGATAGGCCTTTGCGGATACGCTGCTCTCTGCTCTTTGCAGTTACGACGGCACGGATGGCACAGGTGTCTCCAACTTTGCAGTCGGCGATTTCCACTGTTTCGCTTAGATCAAGATATGCACGGGGAAAATAGTACAGCAGCTGGCCGATGTTTTCAATACCGAGCTTACGGTAAAGCTGTGCACGTTTTTCTCCGACACCTTTTAGAAACTGGATGTCTGTGCTGAAAGAAAGCATCCTCTCACCTCCTTAAAATCGTATGGTTTTATTGTACCTTTTTTCGATAAAAAAGTCACTCAAAAAAAGTTGAAAAAAATTTAAAAAAAGTGTTGACAGACTGAAAAGGCTGTGCTATAATAACAAACGTTGTGAGGAACACAACGCAAAAACAGATGACTTACTAGCTCAGCTGGCAGAGCACCTGACTTTTAATCAGGGTGTCCGGAGTTCGAATCTCCGGTAGGTCACCAAAGAAAATCCCGGATACGTAAGTGTCCGGGATTTTTACTTATATAAAAAAATATGAGGTGAATATATGCAGCCGGTCGTATTTATTACAGGTGCATCCCGAGGAATCGGACGTGCAACAGTAAAAAAATTTGCAGAAGAAGGTTGGCAGGTAGCCATCCATTACAATAAAGCAGAAGAACAGGCAAGAAATCTGATGAATGAACTGCAGGAGAAGGGCTGCAATGCCCGTATTTTCCAGGCAGATGTGGCTGATGGTGCACAGATTCGTGCAGCAATTCGTCAAGCAGAGGAAGAATTGGGCCCGATTTCTGCACTGGTCAACAACGCTGGTATTGCACAGCAGAAACTGTTCACTGATGTCAGCGAAGAGGAATGGGACAGAATGTTCGATGTCAGCATCAAAAGCTGTTTCCACACCTGCCAGGCGGTTCTGCCAGGAATGATTCGTCGTCAGAGCGGCAGTATTGTGAATCTGTCCTCCATTTGGGGAATTTCCGGTGCCAGCTGTGAAGTTCACTATTCCGCAGCGAAAGCAGCAGTTATTGGCTTTACCAAAGCTCTAGCACAGGAAGTAGGACCTTCCCATATCCGTGTCAACTGCGTTGCACCGGGCGTAGTGCGTACAGAAATGAACAGCAATTTGAGCGAAGAAGATTTGCAGGTTCTGAAAGAGGAAACACCGCTGGAAATGATCGGTGAAGCGGAAGATATTGCCGAGGCAATTTATTTTCTTGCCAGTGAAAAGGCACGCTTTATCACTGGACAGACCCTCAGTCCAAACGGTGGTTTTGTTATCTAACAAAAATCTACTGTTTTCTGAAAATATAGCGTGAATTCGCATATCACAGCTACAAAAGCCTCAGTGGCTGTGATATAATGAATCCATACGCAAGAATCCGTTTTATCAATTGGAGGTACTTATGAAACTTAACTCGAAACGTACCGTGCTGGTTGGTTTTGCTTTTATGGCAATTTGCTCCTTCTGGCAGATGTACGACAACCTGATCCCACTGATGTTGACCAACACCTTCCATGTGGATGAAACCATTTCCGGTGCCATTATGGCGGCGGACAATGTATTGGCTCTCTTCCTGCTGCCACTGTTTGGCGGACTTTCTGACAAATGCCGCAGCAAACTGGGTCGCCGTCGTCCATTTATTTTGGTTGGTACTTTGATGGCTGTCTGCCTGATGGTTGGACTGCCAATGATCGATGACAGTTACTTCGCAGCACCTGCACCATGGAAATTAGGTGCATTCATTGGTTTGCTCGGTTTGCTGCTGGTTTCCATGGCTACCTACCGCAGTCCTGCAGTAGCGCTGATGCCGGATGTAACCCCAAAACCTCTCCGCAGTAAAGCAAATGCGATCATCAACCTGATGGGCGCTGTGGGCGGTGTGATTTATCTGATCATCACCAGCGTACTCTATCGTACCAAACCAGGTGAAGGTGAACATCTCAGTTATTTGCCGCTCTTCCTGATCGTAGCAGGTATTATGCTGCTGGCGCTGTTTGTCCTGCTGTTCTTCGTGAACGAGCCAAAACTCTGTGCTGAACAGGCAGAATATGAAAAAGCACATCCAGAGCAGAATCTCAGCGTGAGCAATGAAAACAGCAAAACCGAAGAACTGCCAGCTGACGTAAAACGCAGTCTGTCCTTCCTGCTGGTATCCATTGCGCTGTGGTTCATCGGTTATAACGCAATCACCACCTGGTTTACTACTTACGCACAGAATGTGTGGAACATGAGCTTGGGCGATGCTTCTCTCTGCTTGACTATTGCGACTGTCGGTGCGATCGCGAGCTATATCCCTGTGGGCAACGTAGCAAGCAAAATCGGTCGCAGAAAAACCATTCGCTTCGGTGTATGCCTGCTTGCAAGTGCTTTCTTTGCAGCATTCCTCTATACTTTAGTATCCGATCAGTTTAGTCCGCTGCTTTATGTACTCTTTGTATTGGTTGGTGTTGCTTGGGCATCCATCAATGTTAACAGCTTGCCAATGGTAGTTGAGATGTGCAAAGGCAGTGATGTTGGTAAATTCACTGGTTTGTACTACACCTTCAGCATGTCTGCACAGACCGTTACTCCAATCGCAGCAGGTTTCCTGCTGAATAATGTCAGCTACAAGACTCTGTTCCCATATGCAGCCTTCTTCGTAGCTTGCGCTTTCGTTACCATGAGTCTGGTAAAACACGGCGACAACAAGGTAGAAGCGAAAAAAGGTCTGGATGCCTTTGATATTGACGACTAAGGAGCATACACATGATGACCATCCTTGTGATTTTTATGATTCTCCTGATCCTGTACGCGCTGATCATTCGCGGCAGAGTAGGAGAGGAAAAACTGGAAGAGCTGCGTTATTGGATGTATGCCCACCGCGGCCTCCACGATAAAGAGTCTGTTCCGGAAAACAGTATGCTGGCCTTCAGAAAAGCATTGGAAAGAGGCTACGGCATTGAGCTGGACGTTCATCTGATGAAAGATGGCGGTCTGGCAGTCATCCACGATTCTTCCTTGAAACGTACCGCAGGCGCTGATGTGAACATTGAGGATCTGACCTTGGATCAGCTGGAAAACTATCGTCTGGAAGGTACCGACGAAATGATCCCTACCTTCCGACAGGTTCTGGATCTTTACAACGGACAGGCTCCTTTGATCATCGAGCTGAAAGCGGCCAATGGCAATGCCGCCAAACTGGCAGAAGCAGTTGCCAATGCATTGAAGACCTACCATGGTCCGTACTGTATCGAAAGCTTCGACCCACGCTGCATTCTTTGGCTGAAACGCAATCGTCCGGATATCATTCGCGGTCAGCTGAGCATGAACTTCATGAAACATTCCGCCGGCATGGGCAGATTTGTCGATTTTGTTCTGACCTTCCTGCTGAGCAATGTGGTGACAAAGCCTGACTTTATCGCCTACCGCTTCGAGGACAGAAAGAATTTGAGCAATCTGATTTGTCTTTATCTGTGGCGTATGCAGGGTGCAAGCTGGACCATCACCAAACAGGAGACCTTTGAAACCTGCGTGCAGGAAAGCCTGATGCCTATTTTTGAACAGTTCGAACCACAAATGTTCGTAGAAGAATAAGAAAAGCCCCGCTGTAAAGCGGGGCTTTTGTTTTGAAACAAAGGTTCAATTATTTTTTAGGAACAGATTCCCAGTCTTTCAGGAATTTCTCGATACCCTGAGTGGTCAGTGGGTGTTCGATAGATTTCATCAGAGTGTTGAATGGAACGGTTGCAATGTCGCAGCCAGCCTGTGCAGCCAGAACGATGTCTTTTGGAGTACGGATGGATGCAGCGATGATCTGGGTGTCGATGTTGTGCAGTGCAAAGATTTCTGCGATTTCGCTGAGGAGTTCAACGCCATGAGCGCCAACGTCGTCCAGACGGCCAACGAATGGAGAAACGTAGGTAGCACCAGCACGAGCTGCCAGCAGAGCCTGCTGAGCGGAGAAGATCAGAGTAACGTTGGTTTTGATGCCTTTTTTGCTCATTTTGGAAGCAGCTTTCAGGCCTTCAGCGCACATTGGAATTTTGATTACAATGTTTTCGTGGATTTTGATCAGTTCTTCTGCTTCTTTCAGCATTTCGTCTGCATTCATGGAGATAACTTCTGCAGAGATAGGACCGTCAACGATCTCGGTGATTTCTTTTACAACTTCTACGAAGTCGCGGCCTTCTTTAGCGATCAGGCTTGGGTTGGTAGTAACACCGCAGATAACGCCCAGGTCATTTGCCTGACGGATGTGATCAGTATTAGCAGTATCAATAAACAGTCTCATGGGTAATTGCTCCTCTCTAAATTTGAAAATTACAATCAGCGGATAAACCGCTTAAAAGACGATTAAGTACGGTCCAGCTCGTTGACCTGATAGCACAGGGTCATCAGGCTGTCACCAAGGTGGACATTGTTTACGACGATGTTTTTGTCCTGATGATCCAGGAACAGATCGTAGTGAGAGAAATTCCAGAATCCGCGAACACCGCAGTTGACCAAACGGTCAGACTCTCTCTGTACCTCTTCACGAGGCAGGCAGAGGATCGCAACATCCGGATGGTATTTGTTGCAGAAGTCTTCCAGTTCTTTTTCGGAACGAATAGTCAGTCCGTGAACGGTCTGACCGATCAGTTTTTCACTGGCTTCGAAGATACCGATCAGCTGGAAGCCTTTTTCGTTGAAGCTGATGTAGTTGACCAGTGCCATACCCAAGTTGCCTGCACCAAGAAGAACTGCAGTCAGTCCTCTGTTCAGACCAAGGATATTGCCGATCTCTTCATACAGCGCATCGACATTATAGCCATAACCCTGCTGGCCAAAACCGCCGAAGCAGTTAAGGTCCTGACGGATCTGGGAAGCAGTCAGCTTCATCAGCTGAGCAAGCTCACCGGAAGAAATTCGATGAACACCGCGAGAAAGCAGGTCCTTTAGATAACGATGATAACGTGGAAGTCGTTGAATGACAGACTTCGATACACCTTCATATTTTGCCATTTCGGCGTCCTCCCCCTATTGTTTCTGCTTTGCCTGAGGAAAAGCCGAAAACATAAAAACTATAGATAAAAATATCTATCTATAATTATAACAAACTCTAAGGGAAAGTCAATGAGTAAGTTGGTTTCTTTATACAAATGCGCACAATTTGTACCAATTTATAGCTTTTTCTTATGGAGTTACGTAAGAATTTTCCTAATTGTTTTTCTTTAAACAAACCCCATGGGAAGTATATAAACCAATGAAATTGTAGAGATTTTGTATATCAGTGAAGCCTTTTGCATAAAATCCAACAAGGAGGCGGTGCTGTTGAAACGTATTTTATCGCTGATCTCAGCGTTTCTTTTGCTTTTTGGAATGATGGTTACGGTGTCAGCTTATGAGGAACTTTCCAACGATGCAAAAGCCTGTATCGTCATTGAAGCAGAAAGCGGAAGGATTCTTGGCGGACATCATATACATGATCGCTTACCCATGGCCAGTACAACGAAAATCATGACAGCTCTGTTGGCTTTGGAAGCCGATGATTTGGACGAATGGTTTACAGTGGATAGTGACGCCATTCGGGTCGAAGGTTCGTCTATGGGGCTGCAGGAAGGCGATCAGGTAACACTGCGCTCATTGGTGTATGGGATGCTGCTTCCCAGCGGAAATGACGCAGCCCAAGCAGTTGCTGTACAGCTTGGAGGTGATCAAAATAGTTTTGTGGCTCAAATGAATCGCAAAGCTATGGAGCTGGGTTTGGAGAATACTCACTTTCAAAATCCATCCGGCTTAGATGCGGACGGACACTATTCCTCAGCTTATGATTTAGCTCAGCTTTGCCGTATTGCCATGCAAAATGAAACGTTCCGGGAAATCTGCAGTCTATCGAAAGCACAGGTCGAGTTTGGAAAACCTCCTTATCGCCGCTGGCTGGAGAATTATAATAAGTTACTAACGATGTATCCTTACTGCGTTGGCGTCAAAACGGGCTTCACAGAGGCGGCATATCGCTGCTTGGTATCCGCTGCGGAGAAAGATGGAACGACCTTGATTTGTGTTACACTGAATTGTCCGGACGATTGGTCAGTTCATGAGGACTTATATGAGTATTATTTTTCCAAACTGCAGGTAAAATCCTTTGAGGAGGAGCTTCCATCGACCCTGCCTCTGGCAGTCAAAGGAAGGAATGAGAACGGAGAACATCGAACAGATGTAGCGGTGACTACAGCAAGACCTGTGGAGCTACATTTGATGGAAAACGAGGAAGTATCCATCGAAATATTTCATAAGCCTATGATTTTTCCCGCAATATCAGCAGGTGAGATCCTAGGGGAGGTTCGGGTTTCTATGAATGGCAGAGAGCTTTTTCGTACGGAACTGATCGCAGCAGAAAATATAAGCCTATTTCAGACAGAAAAAACTTCATCCCTTATTGACAGAATGCGTGATTTTATCTTACAATTATTCTGATAGAATATGTACTATAGGAGGGCTATTGCCCTTGATTGGAATATTGGAGGAACCATGAGCAACGAAACAAGAATTCAAAAAGTGCTTTCCGAAAATGGTATCGTTTCCCGTCGTAAAGCAGAGGAACTGATCCAGCAGGGCAAGATTCAGATCAATGGCCATCCGGCTGTTCTGGGTCAGAAAATCAACCCATACCGCGATGTGGTTACTGTGAACCATGAGCGTGTATATCTCAACAACAAAACCCATAAAGTGTATATTATGCTCCACAAACCACGCGGTTATGTTACCACTATGAGCGATGAACTGGGTCGCCGCTGCGTAAAAGAGCTGGTAGAAGACGCTCCAGAACGCGTATACCCAATCGGTCGTCTGGATAAAGACAGTGAAGGTCTGCTGCTGATGACCAATGACGGTGATTTCGCAAACCTGATCATGCACCCAAGCCATCATGTATCCAAAACTTACCGTGTTACCGTACGTCCAGCGGTTTCCGACGAACAGCTGACTCAGCTGTCTTCCGGTGTAGAAATCGACGGCAGAAAAACTGCACCTGCAGTGATTCATGTACTGGATAAAGAACCAGGCCGTGTTGTTCTGCAGATTACCATCCACGAAGGCAGAAACCGTCAGATCCGTAAAATGTGCGAAGCAGTTGGTCTGGAAGTGGCTCGTCTGAAACGTACCACTGTTGGCCCTCTGAAACTGGGTATGCTGCAGCCAGGTGAATGGCGTGAACTGAAACCGGCAGAAGTTGGTATGCTCCGTAACGCTGTAAAAACTATGGAAGAAACCAAACCAAAGAAATTGAAAGAAAAATCTTTCAAAGAACGCAACGATAAAGCTGCTACCAAAGGTTCTTTCCGCGGCAAAGGTGAACGCAGCCAGAGCAATGGTAATGGCAAAGGCGGTTTTGGCGGTAAATCCTTCAAAACTCCATCCAAAGGCAGAAACGGCGGTTTCCGCGGCTAATCAAAGATAAAAAAATCCCATGACTCATTTGAGTCATGGGATTTTTGTGCTGCTTTTTTCGGGAAAACAAAAAAGCTCCCGATTTGGGAGCTTTTTGCATACGAATTAGATTGCGCGGGTAACTTTGTTAGAACGCAGGCAGCGGGTGCAGGCGTGGATGTGGCAAGGTTTACCATCAACAATAGCCTTTACTCGTTTTACGTTTGGTTTCCAAGTTCTGTTAGAACGTCTATGAGAGTGGGAAACCTTAATTCCAAAAGTAACACCTTTTCCGCAGATATCGCATTTAGCCATGGTCTGCACCTCCTTTGTTTCCTATTGGTATAGGTAGTCAACATTGGTATGTTACCACATTCAAAGGACAAAATCAAGTGTTTTTTGCAAGATATTTTTGCCATTTATTAAAAAACATTAAATAACCAAAAATTGATGATTCTCTGCCTTGTTTTTTTACAGATACAACGATATAATTAACTTTATAAGGAGTTGAAACCATCATGTCTTTTGATCTTCAAAGCCTGGTGATCCGGGCTTTTGTCTTATTGACGGTAATGCCGATCCATGAATGTGCTCACGGATTGGTTGCCAACTGGCTGGGTGATGATACAGCGGAATACGAAGGCCGCCTGACACTGAATCCCTTTGCACACCTCGATTTAATGGGCAGTGTTTTGATTTTATTTGCAGGCTTCGGCTGGGCAAAACCGGTACCGGTAAACCCTCTGAATTTCCGTAGAAACGGTATTTCCATGCGAGCTGGCATGGCTTTGACCGCTGCGGCAGGTCCAGCTTCCAACCTGTTGCTTGGGCTTTTGTTCTTTATCGCCTGTAAAATGATTTTGGTCTTCACTACTCTTCCTATTATAGCAGCATCTGTGGTGCTGATGGTGGCACGAATCAATATCATGCTGGCAGTTTTCAACCTGCTGCCGATCTACCCGATGGATGGCGGCCGAATTTTGGGTTACTTCCTGCCGGATCGTGCCCTGTACTTTGTAGAGCGCTATCAGCAGCAGATCCAGATGATTTTCATGGCAGTTATCCTCTTTACCAATGTACTGGATGTTCCACTGGGTTTCCTGCAGAATCTTGTTCTGAAGCTCTTTGATGTGCTTACTTCCCTCGGCGGTTTCCTTCCGCGTTTGATGTAGGTGAATTATGGAACAGTTAGCTTTTAAAATCGCCGAAACAGAAGGTCCTTTGGACTTGATCTTGCAGCTGATCCGTCAGCATAAGCTGAATATTTACGATATCGAGATCAGCAAACTGCTGGAGCAGTATATGGACTACATTCAGCAGTGGAAAGAAACTGATATGGAGATCGCCAGCGAATTCTTGGAGATGGCGTCCCGTTTGGTTTACATCAAATCTGTGTCGCTGCTTCCAAAACATGAGGAATTGGAAGAAAAACTGAAAAGTGAGCTGACCGGTCAGCTCATCGAATACACCCTCTGCAAGCAGGTTGCACAGCTTCTGCAGGCAACATGGCAGGGCGATTCGATTTTTGTCAGACCGATGCAGCAACTGCCGAAAGGCGAGTACGAGGGACATCATAAGAAGAAAGAGCTGTTGGATGCATATCTTGCTGCCATTGGAAAACGGCAGGATCTGAAACCGAACCATCAAGTGTTCGAACCGCTTGTTGCACGACGGATGGTATCATTATCGAGTCGTATTACGATGATCCTCAACCGCCTGTATCAGCAGCCGAGAAGTTCCTTTTTGAGCTTGTTTGAAGAGCAGGAAGATCGTGCGGAAATTGTAGCGACCTTTCTTGCGGTGCTTGAACTGGTGAAAAATAAGCGTATTACCATCAGTGATGACGGTGCAACTGTTATCATGAATGAAATCAATGAACGGGAGGACGAGCATGGGGATTCGTGAAATTAAAAATGGCATTCAAGCTGTGCTGTTTGCATCCGGAGAACCGATGGAAGCCAGCCGTTTAGCAAAACTATTTTCTGTTAATACTAATGTGCTTGATAATATCATCGACACCATCAACGACGATTACGAAAATCTTCCGTTTCAGATCTTGAAATTGGGGATGAACTATCAGATGGTCGCCCGTTCAGAGCATGGTGATATTATTCGACAAGCACTGGAAGCAAAACATAATGCGCCGTTGTCACAGGCTGCAATGGAAGTACTGGCTATCGTTGCGTATAATCAGCCGGTGACCCGAAATTTCATCGAACAGGTTCGAGGGATCGACAGTAACTCAGTGATTTCCTCACTGGTTTCCAAAGGCTTGATCGCTGAAGCAGGACGACTGGAAATTCCGGGACGTCCGATCGCATACGAAACAACACCGACATTTTTGCGCTGCTTCGGTATGAAAAATATTGAAGCACTGCCGAAAATTCCGAACCGTGAGGCTGTTTCGGAGGAAGAAACCTTAAATTAAACGGAAGGGAGGCGGGAAGCATTGTGGATCCTGCTTAGCATTTTAGCCATTTTGCTGTTCCTGCTTTCAATGCCGGTGACAGCTTCAGTGGCTTATCAAGAGGAGCTGACGCTGAAGCTGCAGTATCTGTTCTTCCGCAAAAATATTCTTCCCGCACCGGAAAAACAGGAAACGGAAGAAAAAGAAAAAAAGAAAAAACAGTCACAGGATAGCACAGAACAGCCAAAACCAAAGAAAAAAATAACGCTGGACTTTGTTTTAGAGATTTTTGAATTAGTAAAACAGGCGCTCAGCAGTTTAAAACATCCGTTGGGATGGTTTTTGCGAAAGATCCGCTACCGTGATTTGTGGCTGAACGTACTCGTTTGCCAGGAAGATGCTCATAAAACAGCGCTTCGTTACGGACAGGTACAGGCGATTTTCCACAGCGTTTTTTCCCTTCTCAGAAACAACATCGATGTTACAACGACAGAAATCGTGATCAATGCTGATTTTATCGGTGAAGAAGAAAAATTTGCCGGCGGCGTAAA
>JAZQXX010000227.1:0-15608 GCA_045633085.1 Negativibacillus sp.
ACATAACCAATCGGTAGTATCGTTCCCTTCCATTGCTCTTTCGGCAGAAAGCAAATATCGAAACTCATACTAATATCTCCAGTCACACTGTGCTTCCAAATGGGCGCAAAGCAGTTCCATGTATTTCTGCTCAACCTCATGGAATCGATCAAAATCAGCACTGTCAATATCCAGCACGGCAATAACTTCACCGTTATGATGGATCGGAACGACAATTTCAGAACGAGAAGCACTGTCACAGGCAATATGTCCAGGGAATTCGTGGACATTTGGAACAAGCTGTGTTTTATCTTCAGCCACGGCTGTTCCGCAGACACCTTTACCCACGGCAATACGACGACATGCAGACTTTCCCTGGAATGGACCAAGAACCAATTCACCATTTCTCATTAAATAGAAACCGCACCAACTGATGTTGCTCATATACTGCCACAACAGAGCTGCTGTATTAGACAGATTGCAGACAGTATCACTTTCGCCTAAAGTCAATGCTTTTACACGAGCCAGTGCTAATTTACACTGTTCTTCCGCACTTGCATCATCCAAGCCCCAACCACTGAAACCAGTCGGAACTTTATTGCTCATTTCCTCCATTATTCTCCCCCTTACATCTCACTTCTACGAATCAAAAGCCCTTTCATGTATGGCGTTTCATTGTGTGTCTGATAGACCAACTGTTTCTCTTCTTCCGTGCAGCCAATCAGGATTTTTATCTCGGAATCCTTTTTTGTCAGATCAACGATACACATAACCGCATCGATTTGACGGCAAGGATCACTGCCAAGCCAAACATCGATTCCCGCACCATCCATAGAACTTGTATCTTTCAAATAGCCATAATCCACTCGATAAATAAAATTCGGATAAAGAGGATGAGTACTTCCTTTCGGTCGGTCGATGATAATTTCAGATTGAGCTACAAGGCTCTCTAAGGCCAACCAGAACTCCTGATTCATAATTCCACTACCTTTTAGTAAAAGAGCCTCTGATATGCTCAGAGGCTCTTAAAATCATTATTTGTTCAGCATTTTCTTCGCTTCTTCAACGATGTTAGCAGCACGCAGACCAAATTCAGTGATCAGGTCACCGCCAGGACCAGAGAAGCCGAATACGTCCTGTACACCCATTTTAACAACAGGTACTGGACATTTTGCAGCAAGAGCATCACAAACTGCAGAACCCAGACCGCCGATAACGGAATGTTCTTCGATGGTGATGATTTTGCCGGTTTCTTTTGCAGCTTTAACGATCAGTTCTTCATCCAGAGGTTTGATGGTGTGGATGTTGATGATGCGAGCGTCGATACCTTCAGCAGCCAGTTTTTCGCCAGCTTCGATTGCTTCAGCAACCATCAGACCGGTAGCTACGATGGTGATGTCTTTACCGTCACGGAGAACGATACCTTTACCCAGTTCGAATTTGTAATCAGCATGATCGTTGATTACTGGAACAGCCATACGGCCGAAACGCAGGTAAACAGGACCAACGTGATCGATAGCAGCTTTAACAGCAGCTTTTGCTTCAACGTCGTCCGCAGGGTTGATAACAACCATACCAGGGATAGTTCTCATCAGAGCGATATCTTCGTTACACTGATGGGTAGCACCGTCTTCACCTACGGAGATACCAGCATGGGTAGCACCGATTTTAACGTTTGCGTGTGGGTAACCTACGGAGTTACGGATCTGTTCGAATGCACGACCAGCTGCGAACATAGCGAAGGAGCTTGCAAATGGGATCATGCCGCAGGAAGCAAGACCTGCTGCGATGCCGACCATGTTAGCTTCTGCGATACCGCAGTCGATGAAACGTTCAGGGCAAGCTTTTTTGAAGGTACCGGTTTTGGTAGCACCTGCAAGGTCAGCGTCCAGAACAACCAGATTTGGATATTCATTTGCGAGAGCAGCCAGAGCATTACCATAGCTGTCTCTTGTTGCGATTTTTTTAACGTCTGCCATGATTATGCCTCCACTTCTGCCAGAATTTTATTCAGATCAGCCATTGCGATTTCGTACTGTTCATCGTTAGGAGCAGTACCATGCCAAGAAGCCAGGTTTTCCATGAAGGAAACGCCTTTACCTTTTACGGTTTTAGCAACGATAGCAGTTGGCATACCTTTTACAGTTTTAGCTTCTTCGAATGCAGCAGCGATTTCGTCCAGATTATGGCCATCGATGTTGATTACATGGAAATTGAATGCTTTAAATTTTTCGTCGATTGGATATGGAGAGCAAACATCAGCAATGTTACCGTCGATCTGCAGACCATTGTTGTCAACGATCACAACCAGGTTGTCCAGTTTGTTGTGGCCAGCAAACATAGCTGCTTCCCAAACCTGACCTTCCTGAATTTCACCGTCACCCAGCAGAGTGTATACACGGTAATCTTTGTTCATCAGTTTTGCTGCTTTTGCCATACCGCAAGCGGTAGAGATACCCTGACCCAGAGAACCGGTGGTCATATCAACACCTGGGATTTTCTTCATATCAGGATGACCCTGCAGACGGGAACCGATTTTTCTCAGAGTTTTCAGTTCTTCTACTGGGAAGAAACCACGGTGTGCCAAAGTGGAGTAAAGACCTGGCGCAATGTGGCCTTTAGAGAGAACAAAGCGGTCACGATCCTCTTTTTTAGGATCCTGTGGGTCAATGTTCATTTCCTGGAAGTACAGGTAAGTCAAGATGTCTGCAGCAGACAGAGAACCGCCTGGATGACCGGATTTTGCAGAATGTACGGCAGTAACTGCGCCCATACGAACTTTGCAAGCGGTCACGGACAGCTCTTTTTTCAGTGTCTGGTTCATGGTACGTCCTCCTTATGGTTTGTATTTGGAAGCAAGAACACAAAAACTTGCCTCTTATATTCATAGACATAATTAGTATATCACTTATTGATGATTGATTCAAGATTTCAGTTATAAGAATTGTATAATTTGTAAAAAAGAGCTTTGCAAATGAAACTTCATTCACAAAGCTCTTACTTTCACTATTCGTCCTGTGGCTGTAATGTTTTGAGAAAACGGGTAAAGTAATCCGGCAGCTCGCTTTCAAACAGAAGATGTTCTTTTGTGATCGGATGCACAAAGCCCAAAGCTTTCGCATGAAGGCACTGTCCCTCCAATTGAGTGATTGCTTTTTTCGGGCCATAAACTGTGTCACCGGCAACTGGATGATTCAAGGAAGCCATATGCACACGAATCTGATGTGTTCTGCCTGTTTCCAGCTTCAAACGCACGTGGGTATATCCCTTATAACGTCGAATCACAGACCAATGGGTCACAGCTTCCCTTGCGTTTGGATCATTATGCTTCAAAACAGCCTGCTTCTTGCGATCTACAGGATGACGTCCTAATGGAGCATCTACAGTACCCTCTTCTTCTTTGAAGCCGCCGTAAACGATGGCTTCGTAATAACGGTCCATAGAATGAGCTTTTACCTGCTCAGCCAAACCTTCATAAGCTTCATCTGTTTTTGCAACAACCAAAAGACCGCTTGTGTCTTTGTCGATACGATGAACGATACCTTGACGGAATTCACCGTTGACTGCAGTCAACGGTCCACAATGGTGAATCAGAGCATTCACAAGAGTACCTGTTGGATTGCCGTCAGCAGGATGAACTACCATATGTTTCGGTTTATTCACAACCAAGACATGCTCATCCTCATAGACCACGTCCAAGGGAATATCTTCGCCTAAAACTTCGGTCGATGCTTCAACAAAATCCGGGACCTCGATCATATCTCCTGCTTTTACTTTATAATTTTTACCTAAAGAAGCAGAACCATTGACCAACACAGATTCAGAATCAAGCAATTTCTGCGCTGCAGATCGAGTATATCCGTCAATATTATCTGCGATCCATTTATCAAGACGATTTCCAGCATTTTCAGCAGTAACAGGCTTAATCATTGTTCTCGCATCCTTCGTTTAGATTAACTTTTTCTTCTTTGCCTTCAAAGAAAATAGTATACAGCATCATCAGGCACACACCGCCTACAACACAGATATCAGCGAAATTAAAAATAGCAAAGTTAATCAGTCGGAAATCGATATAGTCGACCACAAAGCTTCCTTCTCTGATGAATCGATCGATCATGTTTCCGATACCGCCAGAAATGATCAGCGTGGTGGAAAATACAGCAAGCGGATGAGTCAGTTTCTTTCTGATCAGAAGATAAAGCAGGAATAGAATCAACAAACTGTTGACGACCATAAGCAGTTCAGTTTTTCCATAAAGAATACTGAACGCAGCACCACGGTTTTCACTGTATGTGAGATGAAGTACATCTTGAATCAGCGGAATTGTACCGATCGCCTGCAGATCAACAAAAGCCCAAGATTTGATCAACTGATCAATCACGATCAAAGCCACGGACAAAATCAGACATCCAATTAGCATCTGATGTCTCCTTTCTTTTCATAAAAGAAGCGGTGCAGCGTAACTGCACCGCTTAAAAATACGGGTTATTTTACAATTTTGCTGCAGCGTGCGCAGAGGGTTGGATGTTCTGCATCAGAGCCAACAGTATCGCTGTAAGCCCAGCAACGTTCACATTTCTGACCTTCTGCTTTAGAGATCTCAACGAAGAGACCTTCAACTTCGCCGAATTTTTCAGCAGGAGCTGCATCATTGAGAGCAACCTGAGAAACGATGAATACATTTGCAAGGATTTCTTCGTTCGCTTTCAAGAAGTCATACAGTTCACCGGAACAAGACAGAGTAACTTTAGCTTCCAGAGATTTACCGATTGCTTTTGCAGCACGAGCATCTTCCAGAGCTTTGTTTACATCGTCACGAACTTTACGGATACGATCCCATTTAGCCATAAATTCAGCAGATTCGCTGTATTCGCCGCCTTTTGGCATTTCGTTCATAATAACTGCTTCCGCATTCAGAGAGGATGCTTTTGGCAGGTACTGCCAGATTTCATCACAGGTGAATGCAAGGATAGGAGCAAATACCAAGGTGAGATCTCTCAGAATACGGTAGATGGTAGTCTGAGCTGCACGACGAGAAACAGAGGTTGGAGCTTCAACATACAGTCTATCTTTCAGGATATCCAGATAGAAGTTGGACATGTCTGCAATGCAGAAGTTACGAACTGCATTGAATACTGCATGGAAGTCAAATTCATTGTATGCTTCGTTGCATTCTTTTGCCAGTTTATCCATAGTAGCCAGTGCCCAACGATCCAAATCAAACAGCTGATCATCTGCTACGCAGTCAGTGTCTGGATTGAAGTCATAGAGGTTACCCAGGATGTAACGAGCGGTATTTCTGATTTTTCTGTAAACTTCAGACAGCTGTTTCAGAATGTCGTTAGAAATACGGATATCAGCATGGTAGTCAGAAGACGCTACCCACAGACGCAGGATATCTGCACCGAAGTCTTTGATAACTTCTTCTGGAGCAATACCGTTACCTGCGGATTTGTGCATGGTTTTGCCCTGACCGTCTACTACCCAACCGTGAGTGCATACGTTTTTGTAAGGAGCAACACCCTTCCAAGCAACGGAAGTCAGCAGAGAGGACTGGAACCAACCACGGTACTGGTCAGCACCTTCCAGGTACAGGTCGCATGGCCAAGCCAGGTCATCACGGGTAGCGAGAACTGCCGCATGAGATGTACCGGAGTCGAACCAAACGTCCATGATATCAGTTTCTTTACGGAAGGATTCAGCACCACATTTTTTACATTTGGTGCCTGCTGGCAGGATTTCAGAAGCTTCACGGATCCACCAAGAGTCAGAACCTTCTTTAGCAAACAGTTCGGAAACTGCTTTGATGGATTCTTCATCAATGTGTGCTTCGCCGCATTCTTCGCAGTAGAAGATTGGAATTGGTACACCCCAAGTTCTCTGACGGGAGATACACCAGTCAGAACGGGTGCTTACCATGTTTTTGATACGGCCTTCACCCCAACTAGGGATCCAGTTGATGCCTTCGATTGCTTTCAGAGCTTCATCTTTGAAGTCATCTACGGAGCAGAACCACTGTTCGGTAGCACGGTAGATGATTGGATGTTTACATCTCCAGCAATGTGGATACTGGTGAACGATTTTTTCAACAGCGAACATATGGCCGCTTTCAGTCAGTTCAGCAGCGATCGCTTTATTTGCATCATCAGTGGACAAGCCAGCGAATTTACCAGCAGCTTCAGTCATATGACCTTTTGCGTCAACTGGTACAACGATACCGATTTCTGGGTAACCGTTTACGCAAACTTCAAAGTCTTCAGTACCATGACCTGGAGCAGTATGAACACAACCGGTACCGCTTTCCAGAGTTACGTGGTCGCCAACGATAACCAGAGAGTCACGGTCCATGAATGGATGTTTGCATACCATGTATTCCAGTTCTTTACCCTGGATAGAACCGATGATTTCGTATTCAGCGATGTCAGCAGCTTTCAAAGTAGCTTCGATCAGCTCACGAGCCATCACATAGTATTCGCCGTTAGCTTTTACTACGCAGTATTCGTATTCTGGTCCTACACAGATTGCCATGTTACCTGGCAGAGTCCAAGTAGTAGTGGTCCAGATTACGAAATAGGTTTTAGACAGGTCAGCGCCGAGAGCTGCCAGCTTGCCTTTATCGTCTTTTACATCGAATTTATAGTAGATGGAGAAGCATGTATCTTCTTCGTACTCGATTTCAGCTTCAGCCAAAGCGGTCTGGCATTCTGGGCACCAGTATACTGGTTTCAGACCTTTGTAGATGTAGCCATTGGTAGCCATTTTACCGAAGACTTCGATCTGTTTTGCTTCAAATTCAGGTTTCAGAGTCAGATATGGGTCATCAAAATCGCCCAGTACGCCCAGACGTTCGAACTGCTGTCTCTGAGTCTGAACATAGTGCAGAGCATATTCAGCACAGATTTTTCTCAGTTCAACCGCAGAAATATTGTTGGAAACACCTGCAGTTTTGCGCGCTTGCAGCTCGATTGGCAGACCATGGGTATCCCAGCCTGGAACGTATGGAGCTTTAAAACCACTCATATTTTTCTGACGAACGATGAAGTCTTTCAGAATTTTGTTCAGAGCAGTACCCAGATGGATATCACCATTTGCATATGGAGGACCATCGTGCAGAACGTACAGAGGTTTACCCTCGTTGTTTTTGATCATTTTGTGATAGAGGTCGTCTTCCTGCCATTTTGCTACCATACCTGGTTCGCGCTGAGGCAGAGCGGCTCTCATATTAAAATCAGTCTGAACAAGATTCAGAGTCTTATTGTAATCCTGAGCCATTTCAGTTCTCTCCTAACTATTTGAGTCTATTTATTCTTAGCGGTGTTTTTTGCGATTGAACATGCCGCCTTTTTTACCGTCGTCACGTTCTACGTCAAAGCCTTCGCCAAATTTCAGCTGTCCGAATTTAGAATTGTTTTCGGAAGATGGGGTTGGAATTTCAGAGAAAGTCATAGTCGCCTGAGAAACAGCTGGGGTTTCTTCTTCAGACATGCTGGAGAAGTCCAGAACTACTTCCTCTTCCACCGCTGCAACTGGTTCATCCACTACTGGTTCAGCCATTTCCTCCTGAACTGCAGCCTGTTCCAAAGCAGCATTTTCGTTTGCGATCAGCTCATCTGCATATTCAGGCAGAGTTGCGATCAGATCCAAATGCTGGCGATACATAGTCAGCATACGGTTTTTAAACTTGGTAACCTCTTTTTTCATGGTTACGAGGGCAGTCTGCTCGATTTCAACATTTCTCTGAGCAGTTTCTACAATTTTAGCTGCTTCCACTTTAGCGTCCAACAGAATAGCTTCTGCTTTTGCTTTAGAATCTCGGATCACGCTGTCGCCCAATTTCTGTGCACCGATCAGTGCAGAACGAAGGCTGTCTTCATCTGCGCGATACTCTTCAATTTTGTTTGCAAGTACTTCCACTTTTCTCTCCAGGTCTTCTTTTTCAGCCTGCAGAGCACGGAATTCATGAGCGATCTGTTCCAGGAAAGATTCTACTTCTTCCTGACGGTAGCCACCCATTGCTTTATCAAAGCGTTTGTTTGCAATAGAATCAGGAGTCATCATGCCAAATTCCCCCATTTATTGTAATAAAATAATTTACATATATTGATGTCCAAGCAAGTGAAGCCGTCCCTTTTGGGAAAGTCCACCAACTTGACTCAGCACAAAACGACCGTAGCCGCGAATGGAGAATATATCTCCCTCTGCAACCGGGTGTGAAATCTCATCAACCTCAAAAAAGTTCAGACTGACCTGTCCGCTACGAATCAATTGAGAGGCCTTTTCTCTGCTGAGATTTGTAAAAAAAGCCACCAAACAATCCAAACGAAGGGAACTTACTGTCCCTCCGATCGGCTTCAGGCTGTATGGCTCTGGCAAAACTTCCGGTAATCCGTTTTGTGTTCGAACACCGATCCTGCCAATTTTATTCAGCTCACTTAGCACCAAACCATGAGCTGGTTCTAACAGGAAGATCACCGCATTTTCTTCTCCGATGAGAATATCTCCGATCAGTTCACGTTTAATATTCAGACCCATCAAAGTTCCCAAAATGTCCTGATGCCGTGGTTTGTCTACAGAGCGATAGCTCAATGTAACAGCCTGCAGCGGAAATTCAGAATCAGATGGTTCTTGATATTCCGGGAAAAGCCCCAACATTTTACGGCCGGCTTTGTCAAACCCACCGTAGAACATATAATCGTGGAATCCGGAATACTGTAAGAAACGTTTCGCCAATGCTTGCTGACGTTCATCAAAGAAAAAAGTGAAGCGAGCTGTCCAATTTCGCTGTACACTTTCGATCAAATCTGACAGACGATCGTAAAACAGCTTTTCTTCCCTCTCGTTCATATTATGTTAGAAGATAACGCCGCTGTTTTCCAGTTCATCCAGCAGGTCACCCATAATATCAACGTTATATGGGGTAATAATGTAAGTGTTGTTAGCAACACGTTTCATTTTACCGTGGTTTGCATATGCTGCACCGCAGAGGAAGTCGATCATGCGGCGGGATACTTCTTTGTTCGCAGATTCTAGGTTGAGAACAACAGTTTTCTTCTCATTCAGGTGGTCTGCAATGGCAGAAGCATCTTCAAAGTTTTCTGGCTTTACCAAAACAACCGCCAGCTGAGTGGTTGCATGTACATTGACAACTTTATCTTTCTTCTGATTGTTTACAGCAGAAATCATTGGAGAATCGATAAAATCATCGTTGGTTTCATTGATGTCTTCATTATCGTTATAATATTCGTCGGAAGGAATACCGATCAGATTTTTGAAGGCGTCTTTGATTGCCATAGTTCATATCCCCTTTTCTATTTTCTCGAGCCAAACAAGGCAGTTCCAATACGAACGATATTGGAACCGTATTGAATCGCAATTTTATAATCATTCGACATACCCATTGACAGGATACTCATATTAATATTATCCATGTTTTTTTGTTTCATGTCAATAAAGAGTTTCTGCATTTTCGCAAAATAATGGGCATTTTTTTCATCATTTTCGCATATTGGCGGAATGCACATCAATCCTTTGACGGAAATGTGCTTCAATTTCGCAATTTCCTCCAGCAAATTTGGAAGTTCCGTTGCAGAAACACCGGACTTACTCTCTTCATCACCAATGTTTACTTCAACAAGAATGTCCATTGTTTTACTGTATTTCGCTGCCTGTTTGTCGATCTCCTGTGCCAAATGCAGACTATCCACAGAATGGATCATGCTGACTTTATCGATGATCTGACGAACCTTATTGGTTTGAAGATGACCGATAAAATGGATCTCTGTGTTTTCCTTTTCATAGAAGTCGTACTTTTCCAACAGCTCCTGTGCTCGATTCTCACCAAGAAGGTGAATGCCATTTTCAATGGCTTCATTGACCAGCTCCGGAGCCACAGTTTTTGTTACAGCCATCAAGGTCACTTCGTTTGGATCACGACCACAGTCGACGGCAGCTTGATGAACAGCAGCCAACAGCTCCTGTGTGTTTGCTGTTACATGGCTAATTGATCTTCTGTCCATCTTCCAAGTCACCTCCGTTGAGAATCACTTCGTCAAATCGTTTCAAACAGTTGTTATCTTCACCGATTCCCTCACAAAGAACATAACTTCCCTGATTGTGGATGATGCTGATCGGTTTAAAACGGATGATAGCATCTCGTTCCAAAACATAAACACCGATAATACTCTGCTCATAACGCAGTGCCTCTCTGCTTACTTTCAGACCGGAATAACTATGGAAGGTGATGTCCACAGATTGACGTCTTAATCCCAACAAATCTTCGTCAATATCCTTGCAGCTAAATACTACAACACAGCGATCTTCATTGTCATAGTAAAAAGTCTTGAAGATTTGAGCTTCAACAGTTTCACCGCTTGCAAAACCAAAGTCCAGAACTGCGTATTTATTGACCTGGAACGGTTCCATATCTTTCGCTGCAACAGACACAACAAAGTACCAATTCTGATTTTTCACGATTTTACCGATGTAATCGCCCTGTCTGCTGGCATTCATTGCAAACATGGAATCAAAATCATCCAGTGTCATATCATCAAGACTTTCCACTGTATAGAGATTTTCATAGCCGTCAACTACTTTGCTGAAATAGCCCTCGGCAGGGGTGTTGATCAAACGGGTCGGTTCACCGGCACTTTCTTCCAAATAAGCCAGCTGATTCTCAAGATAGCTCATTCGTTTTTCAAAGCTTTCGCCCTTCTTGAGAGCAACCTGTTTCTTGTTGAAGAGGAAAGTCAAATCCTCTTTAATTGCATTCAAGCCTTCGGTCACACCGGTGTCTGTCAGGTCGATCAACGAATTGGCTTTTTCATTGATCTGATTCGAGAGAAGCTCCAAATTGGAATTGTTGCTTCCCTGCATATCTTGAATGGTCATCAGATTTTTCAGCTCAACATTCATCTCGTCCATGCGCTGTTTGTTTTGAGCTGCTTCTTCTGAATCATATTCATAAGCCAAGGTAGATTTGATACCCACTTTATCGCCGCTGTCATAATTGTAAACAAGCACCCCTTCACTCATCAGAGGAATGGTCAGCTCATCACGAACAGCAAAACCTTCTGTACGAATGGTTTCTGCAACGGTATCATACTCGGCTGTTTGTGTTTCAAAGCTTTTATTATTAACACGCAGAACCTGGTAGCCAACATAGGACAGGAGCAGTACACCCGCTCCAACCATCGCCAATGTTCTGCGAATGGAATCTTTTCTCATGGTCTGTGGTCACCAGCCTTTCTTACGCTTAAGTATATCACAGTTTCTTCCACTTGGACACTGTTTCGCAAAGACTTGATAAAAAGTCCTCTTTATTTGCAAAGTCGTCAGGATACAGCCACTGAACTTCCTCATTTCTGCGGAACCATGTCAGCTGTCGCTTCGCATATCTGCGGCTTCCCTGCTGAATCTTTTCAATGGCTTGTTCCAATGTTTCTTCACCGTTCAGGTAACCAAACATCTCTTTATAGCCGATGGCCTGAGCCGCTGTTGGTGCGTACCCATGTTCCTGCAGCCAACGTGCTTCCTGTTCCAAGCCTTGTTCCAACATAACATGAACACGGAGATTGATTCGATCGTACAAAGTCTGACGATCACGGTAATTGAGAGCTAAGTAAAGGACATCGTAAGGAGATGGTTCACGGCGGGATTCTTCCAGCTGCTCTGTTTTGGTTTTACCCGTCAGCTCGATCATTTCAATGGCACGAACAACGCGTCCCACGTTATTTGGATGAACATTCGCTGCTGCTTCCGGGTCCTTCTCTTCGAGAATTTTCCACAGAGCTTCATTGCCATGTTCTGCCGCATACTGATGAAGCTGTTCTCTCAGTTTTGGATCACTGTCTGACTCACTGAACTGAATATTGTAAATCAAAGAATCGATGTACAAACCGGTTCCGCCAACAATGACAGGAAGCTTTCCGCGACTGTGAATATCAGCAATCGCTTCTTTAGCCAGCTGCACATACTCTGCAACAGAAAATGGCTGGCTTGGTTCCAGGAAATCCATCAAATGATGCGGGATCCCTGCCTTTTCTGCTTCGTCCGGTTTTGCCGTACCCACAGAAAGGTATTTATAGATCTGCATGGAGTCTGCAGAAACTGCTTCTCCATTGAACTGCTGGCAAATACGAATGGCAGCAGCGGTTTTGCCGGAGGCAGTAGGACCTGCCACAACCACGATAGGAATTTTCTTTGCAGCTTCCATGGTGCTGCCTCCCTTCAAGTTTAAATTACTGGATTCGGCCAAACATCTTTTCGATTTCTCTGCGAGAAAGAAGTCTTGCGATCGGACGTCCATGTGGGCAATATTTTACCGCCTCATTGTTTCTCAGCATTGTTATGATCTGTTCCAGCTCCATACGAGCATTTTTATCATGTGCCTTGATCGCACTGCGGCAGGCAATGTTATGGAGAAGATCATCGATGATTTCCGGCGTAAGATCACTGCGGTTCTGAAGCAGCTTGTGTGCTGTTTCTTCCACAATGCTGCGGATATCGCTATCCGGCAAAGCCAGTGGAACTTCTCGAACCAACAAGTCACCGCCGTCAAAGTTTTCCACTTCGAAGCCAATCTTACGAAATGCCTCCATGTTATCTGCAACTGCAGCATAATCTTCCCGGCTCAAGTGTACAAGCACTGGTGCCAGCAGAATCTGTCGATCCTGAGAAAGATCCAACTGTTTCAGCTGTTCAAAGAGCAAACGCTCATGAGCTGCGTGTTTATCGATAAGAATCAGCTGATCACCATTTTCCAGCAGAATATACGTGCCGAAAAGCTCACCAATGATTCGAGCGCTTTCATATGGATCTTTTTCTTCATCTGCGTATTTCAGCGGCTGAGGCAATGGTTTCTCCTCTACAGGTGCAGAAGTTACTGCCTCCTGCCCATTCATGCATGGAGGGAGTTCTTCTTCCCATACAGCTGCACGCTTCTCTAAATCGGTAACAGAACTGCTCATGTTAGAATCTGTGATTTCAGGCTCGGAAACATAAGGCATCCTATCATTACGCAGTTTAGACGCAGTGGATGGCTTGGTCACGTCCTTTGAACTGGAAACAGTTTTGTTCATATTCAACAAAACCTGGTCAAGTGTCGATGGTTTCGATTTTGTATAAGACTGTATATTTTCTGTATATTGCTTTTTGGAGTTGTCCGTCTGCGGTGGAAATTCCTTTTGTACAGCCGTTTTTTGTGGTTTCTCTTTTTCAGAAGACATCATTTTACGGAATTCTTCCGCAGTGACACGCTGAGGTTCCGCAGACTTCAAATTTGGGCTTTTACCCTGAATCGTAGGAGCTGGCTTCTCATCATCCTTCTTCAATTTCAAAGAGTAGTCATACTGATTCAATGCAGATTTGATCGCATAATAGATCACATCAAATACTGCCTTTTCATTGGAAAAACGTACTTCAATTTTAGCCGGATGTACATTGACGTCCGTTTCGCTGAACGGAGCCTGCAAGTCAAGAACACAGCTCGGGAATTTACCAACCATAATGGAATGACGGTAAGCTTCCTCGACAGCTGCCATCATTGTTTTGCTGCGCACGAAACGACCATTGATAAAGAAGTTCTGCAACGTGCGATTGCTGCGGCTGTCCACCGGTTTACAGGTATAACCTCTTACTCTCATACCAAAAGCTTCGTAATCCACTGGGATCATCGCTGCAGAAATTTCTTTGCCTAAAACAGCATGAATTGCAGAGAGAAGCTTTCCACCGCCTGGGGTATGCAGCTTCACCTGACCATCTCGGATAAACTTAAATGAAACCTCCGGATGGGACAAAGCTGCTTTTTCCACAACCACAGCAACGGCATTTGCTTCTGCAACATCTTTTTTCAAAAACTTCATGCGAGCTGGAGTGTTATAGAACAAATCTCTTGCAATAAGAGTAGTACCAACAGGACAACCGATCGGATACTGTTCCTGCTCTTCCCCACCGTGAATGATGTACATCGTACCTTCTTCGGAATCTGCAGTACGGGTCAGCATTTCCACACGGCTGACCGCTGCAATAGACGCCATTGCTTCACCACGGAAACCAAGGGTCGCAATGGCATCCAAATCTTCTTCACAACGGATTTTGCTGGTAGCATGGCGTTTAAATACAAGCGGAACATCTTCCGGTGCAATACCGCAGCCATTGTCACTGACACGAATATAGGTTACACCACCGTGCTGAATCTCAACTGTGATCAGGCTTGCACCTGCGTCCAGAGAGTTTTCCACCAGCTCTTTGATAACAGAAGACGGTCTTTCGACCACCTCGCCTGCTGCGATCAGCTCTGCGATTTGTTTATCCAAAACATGAATTTTTCCCAAAAAACCGTCCTCCTTTTTTAAATCAGTTCTTTTAATTCCGACAACAGGATCATTGCCTGAATCGGACTCATGGTATTTAAATCAACTTCACGCAGGCGGCGAACTACTTCGCTGTCGTCGGACTGAACCAACATTAGCTGATTATCCTCCGCATCTGCCTTGCGCTTCTTGCTTTCTTTGATGTTCATCGCTACCGGATTTTCACTTTCCAGTTCTTCCAGAATCTCCTCAGCACGTTTGATGATGTCATTGGAGATACCTGCCAGCTTAGAAACATAAATACCGTAGCTGTCATCTGTACCGCCGCGTACAATACGGCGAAGGAAGATAATATCACTGCCTTTTTTCTTGACAGCAATGTTATAGTTCTTCATGTTGCTGAACTGATCTTCCATTTCAGTCAGCTCATGGTAATGGGTCGCAAACAGTGTTTTTGCACCTAATTTGCGTTTGTTTGCGATATATTCAAGGATCGCTCTTGCGATACTCATACCATCAAAGGTAGAGGTGCCTCGTCCGATCTCATCAAGGATCAGCAGGCTTTTGCTTGTTGCATTTTTAAGAATATGTGCTACTTCACTCATCTCAACCATAAAGGTAGACTGGCCGGAGCTGAGGTCATCGGACGCACCGACACGGGTAAAGATACCATCAACGATACCGATAGTAGCACTTTTCGCAGGTACAAAACAGCCGATCTGTGCCATCAGTACGATCAGAGCAGTCTGTCGCATATAGGTTGATTTACCGGCCATGTTCGGACCGGTAATGATCGCGATCTGATTTTCTCCATTGTCCAAGTGTGTATCGTTAGACACAAACATACGGTCACCCATCATACATTCTACGACAGGATGACGTCCTTCTTTGATGTCAATGGAGCTGGACAAATCTACATTTGGATGGCAATAATTGTTGCGAATGGACACTTCCGCAAAGGAAGCATAAACGTCCAATTTTGCTACAGCAGTCGCTGTCATCTGAACACGATCCACCTGTGCTGCGATTTTCATACGAATTTCGTCATACAATGCAGTTTCCAAGCGAGAAATGTTATCTCTTGCTGCAAGAATGGTCTGCTCTAATTCCTTCAGTTCCTGTGTGATGTAGCGTACGCTGTTGGCCAAGGTCTGCTTGCGAATATAATGCTGAGGAACCAACGGAAGATTGGATTTGCTCACTTCCAAATAGTAACCGAAAACGTTGTTAAAACCAATTTTCAGATTCTTGATGCCGGTTTTCTCTTTTTCTTCCGCTTCGATGCGGGTCAAAATCGCTTTGGTATTATGTACGATTTGA
>JAZQXX010000228.1:0-3800 GCA_045633085.1 Negativibacillus sp.
AAGCTCTGGATGAAGACCTCGGCAATCTGGAAGATGACTTCTATGATGACGAAGACGAATGTGATTGCGACTGCGACTGCTGCGATTGTGATTGCGATTGCTGCTGCGACGAAGACGAAGAATTCGACTGCGACGAAATCTACGAAGTAGAATGTCCAAACTGCCATGAGGAAATCTGCATTGACGGTGAGATCCTTGATATGGGCTCTATTGAATGCCCTAACTGCGGCGAAAATCTGACCTTCGAAATCGAAGAAGAATGTGGCTGCGGTTGCTGTGACTGCTGCGAGCACGAACACTAATTATATCTAAAATGCTTCAGAATACAACAGTGGATCTCCGATCTGCTGTTGTATTTTGTGCGTTATGGGGTATGTAAGATTCTGTGGTGATTGTTATAGTTTGTTAGATATTATTTGTTATTTTACAAACGATATAACATCGACGAGAAATTGAGGGAAATACTTGAACAGTCAAACTTGCAAGAAGACGATGGCAGCCGTGGCTGTAGTCCTTGGTGTTGCCGGAGGTTTAACACTGGCTTCGTGGTATCGTAAAGCGAATACACCAGCTGTATCTATCGAGTTTATGATGGACACCTTAGTGGAGCAAAAGCTCTACGGTGAACATGCTGATGAAGCAGTCAAGGAGATCTCAGCTCGACTGAACGACTTTGAATGTACGTTTTCGATGCACCGAGATGACAGTGTGATCAGCAGGCTCAATGCTGCAGCAGGAAAAGAAGCTGTGGAACTGCCAGATGAGGTCTATGCTTTGCTTGAAAAGGGCAAGGATTTATCTCTTGCTTCACAGGGCGCTTTTGATCTGACCATTGCACCTTTGACTCAAGTGTGGGGGATTACCTCTGAAAATCCAACAGTGCCAAGTGATTCGAAAATTGCAGAAGCCTTAGAACTGGTCGATGCTTCTTCTCTGATTCTGAAAAATGGAACTGCTCAGCTGACTGAAGTTGGTCAGGCTGTCGACTTAGGTGGTATTGCCAAAGGTGCAGCATGTGACATCGTACGGGAAACAGCGGAAGCTTACGGCATTGATTGCGGATATGTTTCCATCGGCGGAAACATGGTCGTTTTAGAGGAAAAACCGTTGGGACGCGATTTCTACTTTGGAGTTCGCGATCCTCAAGGTACTGCACAGGATTCCATCTGTGCAGTAACGCTCTACGGAAAGACCATGGCGACCACAGGTGCTTATGAACGTTACTTTGAGGAAAACGGCACTGTTTACCATCATGTGCTGGACCCAAACACAGGTTATCCTGCAGACAGCGATCTGTTGAGCGTAACTGTGATCAGCGAAGATGGTGCACTGGCAGATTTTCTTTCTACAACCCTGTTCGTTTTAGGAAAAGACGTCGTACGAAACTGTTTGGAACGAGAGGATTTCCAGCTGATCGCTGTAGCAGATGATGGAACCGTATATTGTTCGGAATCTTTGAAGTCTGTTATCGTACCAACAGAAATCAGTGCGAATTATGAATTTGTTTATGGAGAATAAGAATGAATCAGAATAGTACGACAAAATCAGTTCGACGTATCGCGCTGATGGGACTGTTCTTTGCATTATCATTATGTTTTTCATACCTGGAGAGTATGGTGACCATCCCTGGACTTCCACCGGGAATCAAATTGGGATTATCCAATTTGGTAACGATGTACTGCCTGTTCTTTCTGGGAAAAAGCAGTGCTTATTCCATATCACTGCTGAAAAGCTTCTTTGTCTTTCTCACAAGAGGACCTGTAGGGGCTTTCTTGAGTCTTTGCGGAGGCTTCTTGTCCATCTCGACTATGACGGCAGCCGATTCTATCCGTGGTAAGAAGCTTAGTTATGCGGCATTGAGTATTATCGGTGCTGTAAGTCACAACATTGGTCAGTTGATCGCAGCTCGTTTTTTGGTAAATCAGTTTCTGTTTTACTATATTCCGATTTTGCTGATTTCTGGCCTTGTGATGGGAATCCTGACAGGAACGATGTTCGGTCATTTGATTCCTTATCTGAATAAAATTGATTGTTGATCCATTGAATGGATTGCAATAAATGCCATTTTCTTAATGGCAACTATAGGAAAGTTTTAATGTATTGGGGGCTTAGATCGTGTTTAACAATGGTAGAAAAACATTGCACGGGGTTCATGTGCCTCACTTTAAGAACACTACTGATATGATTCCTGAAGTGATGCCTGTTCCGGAGAGAGTGTATATTTCCCTCCATCAGCACATGGGTGCACCCTGCGAAGCACTGGTAAAGAAAGGGGACACCGTAAAAGTTGGTCAGCTGATTGGCGACACCACCGCATTTATGAGTGCAAAAACCCACTCCAGTGTATCCGGTACTGTAGAAGCAATCACCACAATGACCACCAGCATGGGTGGCACTGACCAGTACATCGTCATCAAAACTGACGGTCTGCAGGAAGTGTCTGAAGAAGTAAAACCACCGGTGGTAACCAACTATCCAGAATTCCTGGAAGCTGTTAAAAACTCCGGCTTGGTTGGTCTTGGCGGTGCTGGCTTCCCAACTTTTGTCAAGTTCAATCTGAAAGATCTGAACATGGTCGATACTCTGGTAATCAATGCCGCTGAATGCGAGCCATACATCACCACTGACTATCGTACCTGTATTGACAAAACCAAAGAATTGCTGGCTGGTGCTCGTGCCATTGCAAAATATCTGGAACTGAAAGATATTTACATTGGTATCGAAGATAACAAACCACAGGCAATTGCACTGTTGGAAAAAGAAACTAAAGACGACCCGGCATTCCATATCGTATCTCTGAAAGCAAACTATCCAAAGGGTGCTGAAAAAGTTATCGTTTACGAATGTACCGGTCGCGTGATCAAAGAAGGTCAGCTTCCATTCCAGGCAGGCTGTGTTGTTTCTAACGTTACTTCCGTTGCTTTCCTGGGTGAATACCTGGAAACCGGTATGCCTCTGGTAACCAGAACTATGACCATCGACGGTTCTGCAATTGCAAATCCTAAGAACGTTATCGCACCGCTGGGCGCTATGTTCGGCGATATCGTAGATTTCTGCGGCGGTTACAAAGAAGAACCTGTTAAAATGCTCATGGGCGGTCCAATGATGGGTATCACCATCTACTCTGATGAGCTGCCAATGGTGAAAAACAACAACGCAATGCTGGCATTTGGTGCAGCACAGGCAAAAGTATTTGAAGAAACCGCTTGCATTCGCTGCGGTCGCTGCGTACGCGCTTGCCCAATGTCCTTGATGCCTGCAGCAATCGAAACTGCATACAAACTGAAAAAAGAAGACGATCTGAAAGAGCTGAAAGTAAACCTCTGCATTGAGTGCGGCTGCTGCTCCTTCGTATGTCCTGCTCATCGTCCGCTGGTTGTTACCAACAAGATGGCGAAACGTATGATCGCTCCAAAGAAATAAGAGGTGACACACTTTGAAAAGCAAATTGATGGTATCTCCATCTCCACACATTCATGATGCTGTCAGCACACAGAGCATCATGCGCGATGTCCTGATCGCAATGGTACCAGCCCTGATCGCTTCCGTTCTGATTTTCGGTTTCCGTTCTTTGGTACTGACTGCTGTCTGCATCGCTTCCTGTATGGTATTCGAACTCTTTACCCGCAAACTGCTGGGTAAAAGCAACACTGTATCTGACCTGTCTGCAGCTGTTACCGGTATGCTGCTGGCGTTCAACCTGCCAGTTGAGCTTCCACTGTGGATGGCTGTTGTAGGCTGCTTCTTTGCAATCGTTATTGTAAAACAGCTCTTCGGCGGTATCGGCAAGAACTTTGTCA
>JAZQXX010000229.1:0-26598 GCA_045633085.1 Negativibacillus sp.
ATTCCGCTGAAAATCACCCGTGAAACCAACTACTCCAAAGATAAAAACCTGTGGCATCTGAGCCATGAAGGTCTGGATCTGGAAGATCCGGGCAACGAGCCTCTCTACAACAAGAAAGGCTTCCTGGAAATGAGCGTTTCCCCGGAACAGGCTCCTGATACTCCAACTTATGTGGAAATCGAATTCGAAAAGGGCGTTCCTGTTGCACTGAACGGCGAAAAAATGAAGGCATCCGACCTGATCGTTGCTCTGAACAAAGTGGGCGGCGCAAATGGTATTGGTCTGCTGGATGTTGTTGAGAACCGTCTGGTTGGTATGAAGAGCCGCGGCGTTTACGAGACCCCGGGCGGCACCATTCTCTACCATGCACATGAAGTTCTGGAAACCATCTGCCTGGATAAAGAGACCTCCCATTACAAAGCTCAGGTTGCTCTGAAATTCGCAGAACTGGTTTACAACGGTCAGTGGTTCACTCCACTGAGAGAATCCATCTCCGCCTTCGTGGACAAGACTCAGGAAACTGTAAACGGTAAAGTAAAACTGAAACTGTACAAAGGCAATATCATCAATGCCGGCGTTTGGAGTCCAAACAGCCTGTACAGCGAAAACCTGGCTTCCTTCGGCGAAAGCGACTACGATCAGGCTCAGGCAGAAGGCTTCATCAATCTCTTCGGTCTGCCAATCAAAGTAAAAGCTCTGCTGGAAGGCAAATAATCTAACAAATAAGGGAGCAGCCGCATGCTGCTCCCTCTTTTCTGATGGAGGAACTATTTATGAAACTTTGGTCCGGTCGCTTTGACAAAAATACCGATCAGCTGGTGGATGAACTGAACGCATCCATTACTTTTGATAAACGTCTTTTCCGCGAAGACATTACCGGTAGCATGGCTCATGCAAAAATGCTTGGCAAACAGGGCATCATTGCCGTAGAAGAATCTGAAAAAATCATCGAAGGCCTAAAAGGCATTTTGAAAGACATGGAAGCAGGTAAAATCCCATTCCTTATCTCCGATGAAGACATCCATATGTGCGTAGAAGCAGAATTGACCCGCCGTATCGGTGATACTGGTAAACGTCTGCACACTGCTCGCAGCCGTAACGATCAGGTTGCTCTGGACTTCCGTATGTACATGAAAAATCAGGTGCTGGAGATCCGTGCACTGATTCTCGACCTCATCGATGTGCTGGTAAAAATGGCAGAGAAAAATCTGGATACCATTATGCCTGCTTACACTCATCTGCAGAGAGCACAGCCAAGCACTTTCGGTCACTACATGATGTCCTATGCAAACATGCTGAAACGCGACGTACTGCGCTTGGAAGACTGCTATGAACGCATGGATGAAATGCCATTGGGCTGCGGTGCGCTGACTGGTACCACCTATCCAATCGACCGTCAGTTCGTTGCAGAACAGCTGGGCTTTGCAAGGGTTTGCGAAAACTCTCTGGACGGTGTTTCTGACCGTGACTACTGCATTGAAATCCTCTCTGCTCTCTCTATTCTGATGATGCATCTTTCCCGTTTCTCCGAAGAAATCATCATGTGGTGCAGCTGGGAATTCAAATTTATCGAACTGGACGACGCTTATTCCACCGGTTCCTCTATCATGCCACAGAAGAAAAATCCAGACATCGCTGAGCTTGTTCGCGGCAAGACCGGTCGAGTATACGGCAGCCTCATGGGCTTCCTGACCATTATGAAGGCTCTTCCTTTGGCCTACAACAAGGATATGCAGGAAGATAAAGAGCAGGTATTCGACGCTGTGGACACCGTAAAAGCTTGCCTGCCTGTATTCACTGCTATGATCGATACCATGACCCTCAATAAGGACAATATGCGTTCTGCGGCTGCCAAAGGCTTCATCAACGCTACCGACTGCGCTGACTACATGGTGAAGAAAGGTCTGCCATTCCGTGATGCTTATACTGTCGTTGGCAAACTGGTCAACTACTGCATCAACAACGGTAAAACTCTGGAAACCCTGTCTATGGATGAGTATAAATCCTTCTCTGACATCTTTGAAGATGATGTATATCATGCCATCGACCTGGAAACCTGTGTAGCTATGCGACTTTCTCAGGGTGGTCCATCCAAAGAATCCGTTCAGGCACAGATCAACTCCATCAAAGGTTTCCTTTCCGAAAAAGCAGAATAGTCAATAAAAAAGCCACCTCTTTCGAGGTGGCTTTTGTTTTAGAAAAACTTTACTATCGAACCGGACAAACACCGTTGACACAGTCGCTGGAACCGATATCCAATTCGGTTTCTTCACGCTCATATTTGGAAATAAGAGATGGATTGAACGGACGCATTGCTGCTTTACGACGCTCATATTCTTCCTTTGTGATCTCTTCGTATGGCATCAAATCATAGAAGCTATCGTCATAACTCAGGAAGGACAGTGCCACGATCTCATCCCAGTTGTTCCATACCCATTCCTCTACCTCTGCCCACTCGTTGTCACGAACATGAACAGTAATCGAGCAGTTGTGGTCAACGTAATGTTCCATGAACATCTTGTAGTTTTCCAGCTGTTCAATAGCGGATACATCGGCTTTTACACGACCTTCCGGCGCTTTGGCTGGGAATTCTACGACCTTTGTTCTTGGATTCAGTGGATCCTGACCAACTTCCGGCAGTACCGGATAGCCCAGCTCTTCGCAAACTTTGCAAAGCGGGTCGGTAGCGGTAATGCGGATACGGCGGATATAGTACGGAGAATGAGAGTAATGCACACCGCTGGATACGGTCGGTAGCAGGGACTGCGTGCCTTCCGGCTTGATGGTGGTCACCAGCAGTGGTTTCTGCATATTCATGGATTCTGCGATTTCATCTGCAGCCTGACGTGCAGCAGCACGCAGTTCTTTCAGCAGTTCAATTTGGTCTTCACGGCTCAAGTTTGCTGCATTGACCATGTCCTGCCAACCAGTCATCGAACAGCCAACCAGTCGGTCACGCTGTTGAACCTGATTCCATTCGTGCATTTCCAGCTCACGGCAGGTCATACGGTAACCAGCTCTCGCAGACAGACGCTGTGCTGCCATCAAAGCTTCTTTATCCAGCTTGCCGTTGTCATCCACAAAGGCTTTCACGTTCAGTGTGGTCAAGTTGCAGAGTCCGTGGCTATCCAGCAGGATCTCACCGCAAGGATTGCAGCCTTTGAAGTTTGGACGGCGTTTCAGGCCGGCTTCTTCGTTGATCCAGCCAGGTTCACCGGAGTAGCGCATTTGCTGAATATGCCAGTGCAGCTGTTCACGGGTCGGTTTATGGCGGTAGAAAATGGAGTTGTTGCTCATCTGACGGTGAGAGATGGACTTGTCCATTTCCCAACGTCCGTTGATCTGTTTATAGAGGTTGCTTTTCGCTTTGATGCAGGTTTCGTCATCCTGATCGATCAAACCGATTTCAGAAGTACGGCGCACGCCGCCGGAAACTACATTTTCACCGATGATGTTAGCAATATCAAGCAAATCGATTGGCTGCAGCTGTGTGCGGAATTCGCCGCTGCGGATACCCGCATTGGTGATGACTTTATTGATTTTATCCAGCATGGTCATCATGGATTCATAACCGGAAGCAGTGCCGCCAAAGACTTTCAAACGTTCTCCTCGTGGACGGATGCTGTCATACTCCACGATCATGGTTTTGATGCGGTTGTATTCGTTGGAAGTCAGGATATTGAAGTAGTGATCCAGTGCCTGTGCCCAACCTTCTTTGGAGTCGCCGATGGAAATGGTCACATCATCTTTTGTAAAGGCAAGGTTGGTGAATTCCAAGCGCTCTTCTTTTGGACGAGCACTGTAGGCTTTGTGAAGGATCTTCATATCTGTGCGAATCTTTGGAAGTTTCGCAGCATCATCCTTCAGTACACGAACACCGACACCAGAACCTACCATCAGCAGATAAAACAGATCATGGTAGGCGTGGAAGTCATCGATGACCTCGAAGGCGCAGTTATAGTTTGCCATTGGATATTCTGCAGCAACTTTGGTATTGCCGACCCACAGTGTACGGCCGGACAGGAACTGCTTCATGTGATAAATATTATCAAAGAGAGTTTCTGCTTCTTCACGGGTCGTTGGAGCCAAAGAGCAGTTATATTCTACTGCACGACGCACGGTTTCCCACCAAAATTCTCTGCGGTTGCACTTTGGCAGATAGCGGGAATAGGTGCGGGTGAAAACGAAGGAACCCAGCTGTTCCATTGGGTTTGGTGCGTGTTTATATTTGCTCAGAAACTCGCGGCTCAAAAGTCCGCTGCTGAATTCGTCTTCCTGACCGCGGAGCTTCTCCTTCTCCATGCGGTACATCATGTAGGTACGAACGGTACGATACTGCTGCTGTTCAAATAAAATTTCCTCAACTGTATCTTGAATGCGTTCAATATCGATAATTTCTTCGCCCTTTTCTTTCAAACGTGCTTCTACCGCATCGGTAGCTTCGCAGATGGCATCTTCGTTCTGTTCGCCGGCAGCGGCGGCGGCCAAACTAATGGCACGATGAATAAATTCTTTATCGAAAGGTACGATGTTTCCGCTGCGTTTTCTTACGTTCATTCTGTTTCTCCTTTCGTAAATCGATGGGGTGTATTTCAATTATAACAGCTACAAAGGCGGTAGTACAAGCGGTTTTCCTTTCCAAAAGATAAGATTGGAGAAATGCTTGAAAGTGTCGAAAAAACTTTGGCGCGCTTCATCTGTCTATAAGTATTGACAATTTGTCCATGAAACTTCCGTTGCACGGAAAGCACCTCTGTGATACAATAAATTCAGAGATTTTCATGCAAAAAGGAGATTATTATGAAACTGGAACGCAACGACCTCTGCTGGTGCGGCAGCGGTAAGAAATATAAAAAATGCCACGCTGATTTTGATGAAAAACTGGAACGCTTTGCTCGTGCCGGTGCGGAAGTACCTCCTCACGAAATCCTCAAAACTCCGGAACAGATCGAAGGCATCCGTGCAAGCAGCAAAATCAATATCGCTGTACTGGACTACGTTGCAGAACATATCCGTGCAGGTATGAGCACCGAAGAAATTGATCAGCTGGTTTACAGTAAAACCAAAGAGCTTGGAGGTATCCCTGCTCCTCTGAACTACGAAGGCTTCCCAAAAAGTGTCTGCACCTCCATCAATGACATCGTTTGCCACGGCATTCCAAGCGAAGATGTTATTTTGAAAGACGGCGATATCATCAACGTAGACGTTTCTACCATTTATAACGGCTACTTCTCCGACTCCTCCCGTATGTTCTGCATTGGCGAAGTTTCCGAAGATGCAAAGAAGCTGGTCAATGTTGCAAAAGACTGCATCACCGAAGGTCTGAAACAGGTAAAACCATGGGGCTTCTTGGGTGATATGGGACAGGCGATCAACGATTACTGCAAAGCACACGGCTGCTCTGTTGTCGTTGAGATCGGCGGTCACGGCATCGGTTTGGAGTTCCACGAAGAACCGTTTGTCAGCTATGTTTCCAACCGCGGCGAAGAAATGCTGATGGTACCTGGCATGGTCTTCACCATCGAACCTATGGTCAATGCCGGCGAAGCCGATGTTGTCATGATGGAAGGCGATGACTGGACTGTTTACACCGCTGACGGTTCCCTGTCTGCACAGTGGGAGATTACCGTACTCATCACTGAAAATGGCTACGAAATCTTGACTTACTAATATCGAAAATGCAAAAAACAGCCTGTTGATAATCAACAGGCTGTAATTTTTTGTCCTATTTTATCATTATGTAGTGAGAAATCCCCGCATTTTTCACTACAGAGAGCTGTTCTTCACTGCTGACAAGGGCAGCGAAATTCGCAGTTGGACACTGCATCTTCACAGCAGATACTGCTGTCGGAATCTCATCGACTGTCAAAGAAGTCACATCGATGACGCACTGGTCTTCCAGCAATTCCAAAACATCGGCACCGTATGGACGAGTATCTCCAGCAATCGCAGTTGCCGGATATTCGATCCACAGATCGACACCTAACTGTTTTGCCTGCTCACGGAAGAGATCATCGGCCTCTTTCAAGCAATCGGATTTCGACTGGCCGTTGTCATAGACAAACTCCATCATATCCATAGAATAGCCCAATGGGAAACGGAATTCTCTGAGAACGATTTCCTCAAATCCAAATTCCGCCGCATCAGAAATCAGCTTGCTGAGATAATCACGAGCCAACGGAGAATATGGATTCAGCCAAGATTTGCCGCCTGCATCCAAGGAATTGTCCAGCCAGAAGCTTTCGGTACCCTTGTAAAGAATACCTGCATAGGTTTCTGCTTGCTGGAAACGACGGTCCATAAAGGCATAAATGGAAGCGATCGGCTTTAAGCCAGCCTCTTTGATTTGCTGCACAGCGGCTTCCAAATCAATAGTGTTGCCGGTGTAGTAATCATCAAAACCCGGTTTGTACTCAATGGAATAAATCAGCCAACCGGTATGGTCTTTCAAATCGAACATGATGCTGTCCATGCCGGAGGTTTTCGCTTCCTCGATTGCTTTTGCAAACAGCTCCGGATCCATCAGTGTTTCTTCACTGAGATACGCGGTACGCTCTGCCGGAGTCGTTACTTCGAGAACCACTTCTTCCATTGGTTTTGTTGGCTGCTGCGGCTTAACCGCAGGAGTTGCTGTCGGAGTATCTACCGGTGTTTGCTGTGGCTGAGAAGGTGCTTCCTCCTGCTCCTGCTCTTGTTCCTGCTCTGCAGGTACTTTTTCAAAGGAGAAGGACGGAAACTCCAAATCACCAAACCATTGACTTACCGGCTCATATAATTTCCAGCCGGCAAACACCATCAAAGCGATCAAAGCAAGTATCAGCATGCGTCGCAAAATGATTTTTCGTCGGGAACGGCGGTAAAACCCTTTAAATTTTATGGTTTTGTAGTAACGGGCCATGTTACCCCTCCCTTATGCCGGAAGCTGGTTGCCGGTCAAGCCAACCAAAGCCAATGCGATCAAGCCGGCTGTGATCAGCTGCAGCGGCAAGCCTCGGAACGATTTTGGTGCATTACAGCTGCTCAAGCGGTGACGCAGACTCCAAATAAGGATCAATGCAGCGGTAAAACCAACGCCTGCACCCATATGGTATGCCAGTGCCTTGCCCACATTGTCGATTTCTGTATCTTTTGCAGAGAGCAGCAGGCTGCCAAGAGTTGCACAGTTAAATGCTGCATACGGCAGGTATTTTCCCAGTTTCTCAAAAAGTTCCGGGAGATATTTCTGCGTCAAAAGGTAAGCAGCCACATAAATCAATACCAATACCAGCAGATGAGCGATACCGCTGATGTATTTGTAAATCGCTGTTCCGTAAATCAGGCGATTTACCCCATAAGCAATCGGGCCAGCAATCGCCAATACAACGGTACTTAATGCGCCGTACATCAGCAGTTTTTTAGGGTCACGGTTGATATGGTTCATGTTACCAAAATCAAAGGCACGGGCGAAGAACAGGTTTTCTGCCGCAAGAGCAGCGGAGAATACAGCAATAAATTCTATCATTCTTCAATCTGCTCCTTTCCAATGACTTCTTCACTGATTTTTTGAACCAGCCCTTCTGCACTTTCTTCCTGAGGGATCTCCTCAGAGAGATGCTTTTCTGTTTTTTCATCTCTTTCAAAGATATGGGTCAGTTTCGTTCTCCATTTTGGCCAATGTCTTTCCAGCCAGAATTGGATGGACAAAATGCAGCGGTGGAGTTTTCTTCCCAGTGCAGCCAAGAAGCCCAGCAAAATAAATCCAAAACCGGAAACCATAACGCCGGAGAAGCGGATTTTCATAAAGGTCAGCGGTTTATTCCACAAGGTTCCGTAACCGAGGATTTCTCGGCAGGTACCTACCAGAATCAGAACAAGTCCTACACCAAGCCACATTTTCAGCAAGGTCAGGAATGCCATCAATGGTTCCTCTTTCTCACATTTTTCTTTCACTGTAAAGAGCAGAGAACTAACACAGAATAAAGAGAAATACACACCAACGGAGTCCATCAAGGCCGGAGACAGATCTGCTGTGATCAGCCGTGTTGGCATGATAAAAATCGCAGACAGCAGCGCACACAGCGGATAATCCAGCCCGTGATACTGTTCTGGGATCTGTTTCATCACCAGCGGAAGCAGCAGTGCTGCCGGGATCAATGCCATCAGTGCGCCAACAGACAAACCTACGGCTGTCTGCAAGCTGCTGCAGGCTACGACTGCGAAAGGCAGCGCCAAACCCAAGGTCAGCACCGGATTTTCCAGGAAGATTCCTTTTGTTGCTATAAGGAAGCGTCGATACAAGTTTTGTTTACTCATTTTCATGACGACTCAAAACGCTCCTTTCCACAATATGACCCTGCTCTACCAAACTGTCGAACAGCGGTGACAGAGCATTGGTAAGCAGCAGTGCAAACACTGCACTGTTAAGGATAGCACCGTAGTAACGGAACAGCATGGTGATGATACCTGCTGTCACGGCATACAGAAGCTTCGCCATTGGACGTTTCGGCTGAGTTACCGGCTCGGACAGCATATAAACTGCTACAAACATCAAAGAACCTGCTACCAACTCTGCAACGATGGATTCCGTTGCGCTGAGGTTTTCGTGATGGATGCGGGCTGCAAACACTGCAACTGTTGCCAGATAGGTCAGCGGAACATACCATTTTACGCCGCGGCGAATCAGAAGATATATCAAACAAGCCGCAATGACTAAAATATTTGTGGTACCCATTGGACCGGCAAAGTTGCCGAGGGCCAGCTGTTCCATAGAAATGGTCGGGATAGCACCCATTTTCAGAATGGATGCAGCGCCCTGTGTCAGTTTTACAGTTTCATCAATTTTCAGCGGCAGCATTTCCAATGGAATCGGATAGTTTGCCAGCTGATCGCCGAAGCACAAACCGACAAAGGCCAATCCGGCTGCTGCAGGGTTGAAAATATTATTGCCTGTACCGCCATAAGGGAATTTTACCACCAAAATAGCGAACAGTGCCGCAATGATCGGAATATAATATGGTACAGAAGCGGGCATCAGCAAAGCGATGATCATACCGGTCACCACTGGGCTGGCATCCCACCATTCGATTCCCTTGCCGCTGAACAGATTACTGATCCAGTTCGCAGCAACCGCTGCAGCCACAGTGAACGCACCAACTGCAACAGAACGGATACCGTAGTAGAAGCAAGCCATGAAAAATGGCGGAATCAGTGCAATGGCAGTATCCAAAACCATCATCGGGCTGCGTTCTTCCGCGCGAATGTATGGAAAGGCTTTTCTATTTGGCTTCATGACCTTCCACCTCCTGTGGTTTCAGATTCCATTTTTCCGCTTTGCTCTGAATCATATCAGACAGTTCCAAACGGGATGGGCAAATGTAGCTGCAGGCAGCACAGCCGATGCAGCGGTCCATGCCCAGATGTTTTGCTGTTTCACGGCGATTGGTTGCAGCTGCACGGTACAGTTCCATTGGATTCAAATCTTCCGGGCAAACTTCCAGACAGCGTCCGCAGCCAATGCAGTCCATACGGCGCAGATTTGGTTTGCTTTCCTTGATGGCAATAACCGCATTGGTGGTTGGGCGTACAAGAGTGTTGTCCGCATCCAGTACAGCAATGCCTTTCATTGCACTGCCGATGGACAGATAGGTCGGCTCTGCGATCAAACCGCAGCGATCCAGCAAAGCAGAAACCGGTGTACCAATGGTCACTTCCAAATTGGCAGGATTGCCGATACAGTTACCGGCTACTGTCACAAAGCAGCTGCTCTGCACCGTACCCTCTTTTGCGGCACGAGCCAGGTGGATCAGTGCACAAACACCAACGGTCAGCACATCATCGCCCAAACGGCGCACTGCACGCTGCTCCATCGGATATTTACCACCCATCTTCTTCACCTTGAATTCCTCAATTTTTGTTGGGATTCGGCAATTCAAGTAGTACATTTCTTTATAAACTGCAAACTCACAGCTTTTCGGAGTCAGTGCAGTTTGCAGCAGACGCAGACCGTAAGCCGCATCTGCGCTTAATTTCATCATTGGATTGGTCTGACTGGATACATAAGGTTCATCATCAATGGCGTCACCGATGATCTGCTTGCAAGTCTTTTTGCTCCACTTGCACAGAATCTGTGCCAATGGCTTACCGTCGTGTTCATCAATGATATTTGCCTCTTCACAGAGACGGATCAAACGCTCTAAAGTAACTTCTTCGCCTTCTTTCAGCGGCTCAATGGTCGCTGCAGGCTGAGAAGAAAAGAGCTGCTGAAGATCACGGGACAGTGCCGGCTCTTTTTTCTGTTCCAGGATCACACCTTTTGTGCTCCACAGTTTCAGATTAAAATTCAAAAGGATCTTTCCTCCTTTACTTATACTCAAATACGATTGCGAAAGGACTGGTCAGCCTTGGAAATCAAGCGAAGCTCCAAGCACAAACTATCCATTTATTTGGATGCCGCAGATATGGCAGAACTGGACATCACCTACGAAGCCCTCGATGTACTCTGTCCTCACACGCGCCGTGTGTTTCGTCAACTGCTGGAAACGGCACTGGCACAAACCGGTTTTGACCCAGATGGCGGACGGCTTCTCATTGAAGCCTATCCTGTGGAGGATGGGGGTTGCCTACTCTTATTTACTCTTGCGGATCAAGATAAGGAAGAGAGGGTCGGATCCGCAGAACCGACCCTCTTTCTGTTTTCTTCATTCGATTTACTGCGCCAAGCCTGCCGTCAGCTGAATCCATCGCTTCCCTCTGCACTCTACTGGCAGAATGGAAAGTATGTTTTGGCTCTTCGGGGACAACATTGTCCCGAAGGAGTTCCCATACAGGACAGTCAGCTGCTTTTGGCTGAGCTGAAAGAGCATAACTGCATTTTGATCAAGGAAAATGCAGTCGCTCTATTGAATCAACATTTCAATTAGCGGAGAGTTGCTACTGCTTCTGCGTATTTACCTTTCTGTTTGAACAGGTAAGAACCTGCAACCAGTACGTTTGCACCGTTTTCTACGCAGATTTTTGCGGTTTCTGCATTAACGCCACCGTCGATTTCCAGGTCGATGTCTTTACCGGTCGCAGTGATCATTTCACGGATCTCTTTTACTTTTGGCATCATGTCATACATGAAGCTCTGGCCGCCAAAACCAGGTTCAACGGTCATAACCAGAACCATATCCAGCTGTTCCAGGTATGGTTTCAGCGCGGAAGCTGGAGTCTTTGGTTTCAGAACCAAACCAACTTTTTTGCCGTGGGATTTGATTTTGTCGATGGTAGCCTGAATATCGCTGTCGCATTCTACATGGAAGGTGATGATATCAGCGCCTGCTTTAACAAAATCATCAACATAACGGAGTGGTTCGCTGATCATCAGATGAACGTCGAAGATACGGCTGAAGTCTTTACGGATCATGCCGTATACACCTGCACCAAAGGAAATGTTTGGTACAAAGTGACCGTCCATAATATCAATGTGGAGCATTTCCACGCCTGCAGCGTCCATATCTCTTGCTTCCTGACCGAGATTTGCAAAGTCAGCAGCCAGAATAGATGGGGAAATTTTGATCATAATCATCGCTCGCTTTCTGTATCGAAATATGCCGGCTGAAAAGTCGGCTGAATGTACATAACTTATCATTTTATTTTAACATTTTCACTATGGAAAGGTCAACACTTTTGGCTTGTTTTCCATGTTTTTCGCGAATTGTTTACAAATAAAAAAGCCCGTCTTTTCAGACGGACTTTTCTTATACCGGCAAATTCGGAACAATTTCATACAAGGATAAAATCAGGAAGAATAACATCGCCAAAAATGCCCACTTGCTTTTGGATTCTTCATACCAGAAAGACGCTGCTAATGCGCCGGTCCACTCCCAAAAAGTCTCACCGATGATTTCTAAAATCATGATATCGGTAGCCATTGTTAAACCGCTGATAAAAACAAAAGCAGATGCTATATAATATTCATTCATACCTGTCTTCTTCTCTGCATCATGCCAGCCATTTGTGTGGCACAGTGCAAAATACAGCAAGGCTGCAGCAAAAGATGTCGTAATGCAAATTGTGAAAATCTCCTCATGCTGCGCAAAAAATTCACTATTATTGCACAGTATGATTTTGAGGACGATTGCAGCAATACAAAGCAAAAATGCCATGATTTTTTTCTTTCTCATAAAATCACTCTCCTTACAGCAATGATAGCTTATCTCAAGAAAAAAGGCAATATGTTCCTATTTCCAGTCACCACTCCAACCGAGAAACGCAACTTTTTTCGTGCAGATTCACAAAATTCAATTTGCGCTATCAAAGTTTCTGTTATAATTCACCTTTTTATGTTATAATCTGAATTGTGAGAAATTTCTTGTCAAAATGAAGGGAGAAATTATTTATGGATAAAAAACTTATGCCTCAGCTTGGCGATAACCTGACCCGTCTGGGTTATGGCTGCATGCGCTTCCCAAAACACGAAGACGGCACCATGAACATGGATGAAGCGATCCGCCTCATCAAAAAAGGCTACGAACTGGGCATCAACTACTTCGATACCGCTGTTGTTTACCACGGCGGTGACTCTGAAAAAGCTCTGGGCGAAGCAATGAAAGACTTCGATCGTTCCACCTTCTATCTGGCTGACAAAATGACCAGCTCCGCATTCCAGGACGAAGAAAGCATGAAAGCTCTGTTCTTCAAACAGCTGGAAACTCTGCATACCGATTACATCGACTACTATCTGGTTCACAGCGTAAACCGCAACAACTGGCAGAAGTACAAAGATTGCCACGTTATCGAATTCCTCAATGAAATGAGAGCACAGGGCAAGATCCGTCATCTGGGCTTCTCCTTCCACGACACAGAGCCTCTGCTGAAAGAAGCAGTTGCTGCAAACAAATGGGACTTCGTTCAGCTGCAGCTGAACTACCTGGACTGGAAAGCAATGCATGCTGACCGTCTGTATCAGGTACTGGTTGACAACAATCTGCCTTGCATGGTTATGGAACCTGTTCGTGGCGGTTATCTGGCAAACCTGAACGACGAATTCAATGCAAAACTGAAAGCTCTTGATCCAGAAGCATCTATTGCATCCTGGGCAGTACGTTTTGTTTCCTCTCTGGATAACGTTGCTGTTGTACTCAGCGGTATGACCCTCGACGATCAGCTGGAAGACAACGTAAATACTCTGGGCAACTTCAAACCTCTCAACGAAAAAGAACTGTCCGTTCTTGCTGAGATCACCGAAGAACTCTGCAAACTCAACGACATTCCTTGCACCGGCTGCCGCTACTGCATGGATTGTCCAAAAGGTGTTGACATCCCTGAAGTATTCAACGTTTATGCTCAGTGGAAAGTATTCGGCAACTCTCAGCGCTTCGTAAACAGCTACGAAAATGCTCTGAACCACAACAAAGGTGCTGTTAACTGCGTAAAATGCGGTCTGTGCGCTAAACAGTGCCCACAGCACATCGATATTCCAAATCAGCTGGCAAGAGTTCATGCCTTCTATCTGGAAGAAAAAGCAAAACTCGAAGCTGAAAAAGCAGCTGCAGAAAAATAATGACATTTCCCCCGCTATTTTGCGGGGGATTTTTTCTGTTTTACAAAATTTTCATGAATTTATTACGGATTCTTTTCACTTGATGTGGTACAATAGGAATATCCACTATTCTGTTAATAAAAGGTGAGTAACATCATGGAATTCAATCACAAATCAATGAAACCCTTGTTTGGACTCGTTGCATTCGGAGTCCTGCTGTTTTGGGCTTTGCAGAATCTCAGCATGCTTGGAAGTGTCTGTGGAACCATTTTAGGTTTGCTGCTGCCGTTCCTTATGGGCGGAAGCATCGCCTTTATCCTCAATGTCCCAATGAGAAAAATCGAAGCTCTGCTTTTCCCAAAACCGAATAAAGTACAGAAAAAACTCAAACGCCCTGTATCTCTCGCTTTGACGATCATCGCACTGTGTGCTTTGATCGCTATCGTATTCGGACTTGTTATTCCGGAATTGACCAGCAGCTTCATTATGCTTCGCGATAACGTCATCCGCTTCCTCCGCAATTTGGAACAGGAACACCCTGCTTTTCTGAACGAATTTCTCTCTTATCTGCCAAGTGCATCTGAATTGGCTGCACTGGACTGGGAATCCATTCTGAAAAATGCAATGAGCTTCTTGGGCAGCGGTGCCGGCAGTGTGATCAACTCCACAGTCAACGTTGCAAGCCGTATCTTCAACGGTCTGCTTGCCTTTTTCATTGGCTTTATCTTCGCCATTTACCTGCTGTTCCAGAAGGAAACCGTTGGCCGACAGTTCCGTCGCCTGCTCTACGCTTACCTGCCTGAATCCGTTGCAGACCGTGTACTGAGCATTGCTCGACTCTCCGATAAAATTTTCTCCGACTTCCTTTCCGGTCAGTGTTTGGATGCGCTGATCCTCGGCGTAATGTTCTTTATCGCAACCACGATCTTCCGCTTCCCATACGCACTGATGATCAGCGTTCTGATCGGCGTTTTGGCATTGATCCCGATTTTTGGTGCATTTATTGGCTGTATCATCGGCGCTTTCATGATCCTGATGACCGATGGCTTCATCAAAATGCTCAGCTTTATCGCCGTCTTTCTCGTGCTTCAGCAGCTGGAAGAAAACTTTATCTATCCAAAAGTTGTGGGTAACTCCGTTGGTCTTCCTGCCATTTGGGTCTTCGTTGCGGTTACTTTGGGTGGTAGTGCCTGGGGTGTTTTGGGTATGCTGCTCTTCATCCCACTGTGCTCCGTATTCTATGCACTGCTGAGAGAAAATGCCAACAAACGATTAAAGAAAAATCCAGTAAGCAAATCCAAAATTTCTTAAAAAAGAGGGGTGAACAACCCCTCTTTTGTGTTATACTGGCATTGATAAGGAGGGTGGTATCATGACCATTACGCTTTCGGAGCGTACAGCTGCTCATGTATCTGTTTATTGGCATAAAACACAAGATGAAGAAATCAAAACGATGCTTCCAAGCTCTGCACAAAGTGAAGAACAGGCCTTGGAATTGTTCCGCAAAAGCCAGATCCCTAATGCAACCAGCTACGGTCGTGTTATTCTTGCTGATGGTAATTATGTAGGAGATATCTGGTGCTACTGCATTGATGAACACGACGAGCACTCTGCTATGCTCAGTTACTGCATTTTCGAAAAAACATACTGGAACCACGACGTTGCTACAGAAGCTGCCCGACAGTTTATTGATGAAATATTCCAGCGTTATAACATCGATAAGATCGGTGCCTTCACCTATTCTTCCAACATTGCTTCGATCCGCGTAATGGAAAAATGCGGCTTCGATTTCGTAGAAGAATGGGAAGAAAATGGTACTTTCTCCCGCTACTTTGAGCTTAAAAAGCTGAATTAAAATAAAAAACTCCCGGATATACCGGGAGTTTTTCTTTTACTGTTCGATTTCAGTCAAAATTTCGTCAATAGCTTTCAGCAGGGCAGAAACTTCCTCCGCAGTCAATGCGTAAGAAGAACGGCAGCAAACGGCTGCTCCACCGCCTGCCATCAGGAATCCGCGTTCACGCAGCTGTTTGTTCACTGCTGCAGCCATTTCCTGCGACTGCAGAATCAGCGCAGCTGCTAAGCCAGCACCTCTGCGACCTACAACAGATGGATGGCTCTGCAAAGCCTCAAAGCCCTTCTGCAGCTGTTCACCCACAGTGTTCACATGATCCAGCAAACCGTTTTCCAACTGACGGAAGACCTCACAGGCTGCGGTACAAGCCAAAATTTCCTCACCTGCACCACCGCTCATAGCTGGAAGTGCCGCTTTTTCCGGCTGATCTTTGCTGAGCAAAGCCGCAATATGGAAGCCATTGCCCAAGCCTTTGCCCAACAGCAACATATCCGGATCGATTCCCTGTTGCTGGTAGAAATACATGGTGCCAGTACGACCCATACCACTCTGAATTTCGTCAAGGATAAAGAGCATGCCTTTGGATTTAGCCCAATCGTACAGAGCTTTCAAATAGCCATCCGGAGGGAATACCAAGCCAGCTGCCTGATAACCTTCTACAATAACCGCAGCTGCATCCTGTGCAGATTCGTATTTGTATTTTTTATCCAAAAATTCAAGACAAGCAAAGTTGCAGTCGTCTTTGCAGCGTCCCATCGGACAGTCTGCACAGTTTGGATATGGAGCATAGATCACACCCGGTGCCAAAGGGCCGTAGCCGATTTTTCTTGCAGGCAGACCAGACAGTGCTGCACCGAATTTTGTACGGCCATGGATACTGTTCCAGAAGGTCACAACTTCTGTTCTTCCGGTCAGTTTCTGCGCCATGAGGACTGCCCATTCTGCCGCTTCTGTTCCGGAAGTGGTCAAATGAACGTACTTGAACTGGTGATTTGTTGTTTCCATCAGATACTGATGGAGGCGTTCTTTCACCACAGAACCACCTTTTGCAATAGTCGGTTTATGCAGAGCAGCAGACATAGTATCGATGAACTCTTCGTTGTTCTGTCCCAAAATCACGCACAGCTCATTGAAATCAACATGGCGTTTTCCTTCGCTGTCCCAGAAGGATGCCCCCTCTGCTTTTACAATCTCCGGTGGTTCCGCTGAACGCAGCGGAGCCAGCAAATCATACTGATTTTTCATATATTCTCCCCCAGTCCATAGATTGTATCTCCATTATAAGAAAAACTCCCGACTTTCTCAAGCCGGGAGTAGATTTTTATGTAGTCTGCATCTTTTCGAATACTTTCTTTCGTACAATGAGATAACAAACCAAGTGTGCGATAAAGGTAACAGTCCAGGAAATCGGGTATGAAACGTAGAGGCTGAACTGAGTGTGGAACATTTGGAAAATGGTCAGGATCCAAACAACACGCAGTGCGCATGCACCCAGCAGGGATACGATCATTGGCATCATTGCGTAACCCAAACCACGGATAGAACCAACCATAACATCCATCATACCGCAGATAAAGTACATGGTAGAAATGATAGCCAAACGGTTCATACCGTATTGGATAACCTGAGGGTCGGTGGTGTAGAAACCGAGCAGTGTTTCGCCGAAGAGGTATGCACCGCTGCCGATGAGAACACCTACAATGGTTACGAGGATCAGACAGTAACGCAGAACCTTACCCAAACGTTCGTAGTTTTTCGCACCGAAGTTCTGGCTGGTGAAACTCAAGTTGGTCTGATAGAAAGCGTTCATTGCGGTGTAAACGAAACCTTCAACGTTTGCCGCCGCTGTGTTGCCTGCCATGACCATGGAACCGAAGCTGTTAACAGAAGACTGGATCAGTACGTTGGAGATATTGAACACCATGCCCTGGAATCCGGCCGGCAGACCGATTCGAAGCATTGCTACCATCTTTTCTTTGCTGAAGGTCAGATTTTTCAAATCCAAGCGCAGTGCACCTTCTGCACGGAGCAGACAGCGCAGTACCAAAACAGCAGAAACCACCTGAGAAGCAACAGTAGCAATCGCAACACCGGCTACACCCATGCTGAACACGATAACCAAGATCATGTTCAATACGACGTTTACTATGCCTGCGATGATCAGGAAGTACAGCGGACGCTGGGTATCACCCACAGAACGAAGGATCGCTGCACCGAAGTTATACAACATAAAAGCAGGCATACCTGCAAAATAGATTCGCATATAAAGGACAGACTGATCGATAACATCAGCAGGTGTTCCCATCAGAGCAAGAAGCGGTTCTGACAGGAAGAAGCCAATAAAGATCAGTATAAAACCGCCGACTACCGCTGTAATAATGGAAGTATTGACGGTTTCTTCGATGCCTTCGATATCACGGGCACCGTAGTATCGTGCGACCAGTACGTTGGTACCGATGGATACACCGATAAAGAGGTTGATCAGCAGGTTGATCAGAGAACTGGTGGAACCTACTGCAGCCAAAGCCTGACTGCCGGCAAAGCGTCCAACAACGATAATATCCGCTGCATTGAAGAGCAGCTGCAGAATGCCGGAAAGCATCAGAGGAAAGGCATAGAGCAAAATGTTCTTGAGAAGCGGACCATGGACCATATCCATTTCATAAGATTTTTTCATTTCATCACCTTCATAAAACAAAACTACATTTCTGTTATCATTAAGTATATAACTATCTGACGAAAAATCAATAGGTTTCTCATAAATTTGATACAAAAATTCTAGTCCATCTTTCATTTTTCTTGTACTATTTAATAATCTGTACTATAATGGTAGCGGACTGAAAATCGATAATGAAAGGATGACTAACTATGTCCAACTATTCCCCACTCGCATTCGTAGAAAAACTGAGCTTTGTTCGTTACGGCGGTACTCCTGCCGAGAAAAAAGCTGCTGATATGATCCTGGCTGATATCGAAGCTGCTGGCGGCAAAGGCGAACTGATGCCTTTCCAGATCGCTGCTTCCACTTACACCAGCCACGTAACTAAAGTTATTGCTCCTTACGAACTGGAAATCGCTACTGTACCTTTCGGTATGTGCGGCAATATCCCAGCTCCAGGCAAAGACCTGAAATTCTTCTACGCTGAAGAAGGCACCGTACGTGACTTCCTGGGCAAAGACGACCTGAGCGACACCGTTGTTATGGTTAACGCAGTTACCCTCGACGTTTACAAAGAACTCTGCAAACGCAATGCAGCTGCTATCTTCGCTATCATGGGTAAACACTACAACAACAATGACGAAGCTGGTATGTACAGCAGAAACCTCCGTCCAAAATTCCTGGAAAACGGCACCATCCCTACCTTCTACATCAACGCTCATGATGCTACCGAGCTGGTTCGCAACGGCGCTGAAATGCTCCACATCGAACTGGAACAGACCGACGGCGAAGCTACCTCTCACGACGTTATCGCAGTGATCGAAGGTACTGAAAAATCCGAAGAAGCTATCGTTCTGACCGGTCACTTCGACTCTCTGCCAGTTGGTCCTGGCGCATGGGACAACGCTACCGGTTCTGCAGCTCTGATGGGTCTGTACCACTACTTCCTGGAAAACGCTCCTAAGAGAACCATGTACTTCGTATGGTGCGGTTCCGAAGAACAGGGCCTGCTGGGTTCCAAAGCATTCATCGAACAGCATCCAGAGCTGGTTGAAAAGAATATCAAATTCTGCTTCAACTTCGATATGTGCGGTACCGTTCTCGGTCCTAACAACATCATGATCACCGGCGACAAAAACCTGGAAGACTTCGTCGAAGCATTCTGCCGTGAAGTTGGCTACTCCGCAAGATACCGCGTAGGCGTTCATTCTTCCGACTCTGCTCCATTCGCTGACAAAGGCATCCCAGGCATCGGCCTGTCCCGTGGTACCAAAACTGCTGAAATCCACACCTCTTATGACACCATGTTCCCTCTGGGCGAAGAAGCTCTGAAGAAAAACATCTGCTTCGCTTCCAAAATCATCTCCCGTGTTGTAAACTCTGTGATCCTGCCAGTTGACACCGGTATGCCAGAAAACATCAAAAAAGAACTGGACAAATACTTCCAGAGAACCACTAAATAATCATTGATTTTTAAGACCACCCAAATGGGTGGTCTTTTTTTGCTTTTCATGATAAACTATTTCTAATTATTTGTGTACAGAAGATATGTTACAAAAGGAGAATTTCAATGTTTCTTGAAACACCCAGACTGATACTACGCAAGTTTAGTGAAGAAGATTTTGCCGACTATTGTGAGTATGCCATCGACTCCGAAATGGCACGCATGATGGGACGCTTTGATTTCCAAAACGAGAGCGACGCTCGACTGAATTTCAACTGGCTCAAAGACAAAGAACCTCGCGGTTATGTGGTCGTTCTGAAAGAAAACGGCAAAGTCATCGGCAATCTGACTGTATACAACCGAGGTTATTCCGAGGAACAATACCCTCAGTTGAAAGGCATGATTGGTAAAAACATCTCCCTATGTATTGGGCGTTCTTATCAAAGAAAAGGACTGATGTACGAAGCTGCCCAAGCGGTCATCCATCATCTCTTCTCCGTGGAACATGCAGATTACATCGCCTATGACCACTTTGATTTCAATGTTCCTTCCTGCAATCTAAAGAAGAAATTAGGCTACAGTGAATGGAATCGCGAAATCATCAACATCGATGGTGAAATGCTTACCGAAGTGCAGAATATTCTTTGGAAAACTGACTGTAAAAAGTAAATAACAGACAGAAAAGAGCCACCCTTGCGGGCGGCTCTTTTCGGCAGCTTAAAAATTATAGGAGTATGGTGTCCTTTCGGACATCAACATGAACTCAAATGTTAAAGCGAGAAATTAGTAGTTGTTTTTCTCGATTTCGAAGTAAGCTTTTGGATGTGCGCATACTGGGCATACTTCTGGAGCTTTTTCACCGTAGTGGATATGACCGCAGTTACGGCAGATCCAAGCAACTTTGTTGCCTTCACGGTTGAATACTTTGCCTTCTTCGATATTTTTCAGCAGAGTTCTGTAGCGTTCTTCGTGGTGTTTTTCGATTTCGCCAACTGCGGAGAAGAGGTAAGCGATGCGGTCGAAGCCTTCTTCTTTTGCGGTTTTAGCGAAGCCAGCGTACATATCGGTCCACTCGTAGTTTTCGCCTTCTGCTGCGTCTTTCAAGTTGGTCATGGTGTCAGGAACTGCATTGTCATGGAGCAGTTTGAACCACAGTTTTGCATGTTCTTTTTCGTTGTCAGCAGTTTCAGTGAAGAATGCTGCGATCTGTTCAAAACCTTCTTTTTTCGCTTTGGAAGCGTAGTAGGTATATTTATTTCTTGCCTGGGATTCGCCTGCGAATGCTGCCCACAGATTAGCTTCAGTTTTAGTGCCTTTCAGATTACTCATAATTTTGTCCACCTTTCACAATTTTAAAAATATTAATGTTAATTACCGCAGCTGCACTCCTTACACAGCCCGGTTACAGTCAGATAAATGGTTTCCATTTCCCGATGAAGTTCTTTTTCCATCAAGGAACGGACCGATTCAGACAACACACAAGGGAGGTCTTCGATCTGTCCGCAGTTTCTGCAGACCAGATGTCCATGTTCCTGTCGTGTTCCATCGAAGTGAACACTGTCCACACCGAGATCCAGTTTCAGGATCTCACCCATCTCAGCCAGAAGATTCAAGTTTCGGTACACGGTACCTAAACTGATGGTTGGATTTTTTTCTCTTACCATCTGGAAAATATCTTCTGCAGTCGGATGACATCGAACACTTTTCAGAGTATCCAGAATCAGCTGTCGCTGCTTGGAATTTCTTCGAATCGCTTCGCTCATGGCCTCCTCCTTTCTCTTGTCTTATCGAGAATCATTATCGATTTCTTGTCTTTATTATAGCATAGAATACCCAAAAGTCAACGCCGCATTGTTAACAAAGAAACAAGCTTTGTTTTAGAAAAATTCGCTAAATAGTAATAATTCTTAATAAAGGAGCTAATCTTTCTCTCCATAGTATGCCCGAAAACCGCGTAAAAATCCAAACCCCCCAGCCTTTTTTCAGAGCTGAGGGGTCGTTTTATTTTACTCCACGGCAGTTATAGCCCCTATGCCTGATAATTCACATCAACAGGAATGGAAGCAACACCGTTCAGATCCATACCTGCGCGAGTGCCTGCCAGATATTCGTAATAAGCCTGAGAACCGATCATCGCCGCATTATCACCGCAGAGGCTCAGTTTTGGCAAATAGAGCTCGCAGCCTTGTTTTTTGCAGGCTTTTTCCAATGCAGAACGCAAACCGCTGTTAGCACTAACACCGCCTGCTACAACGATGGTTTTCGCATTGTAGTCTTTGGCTGCCTGCATCAGATGGCCAGTGAGGATATCTGCAACAGTACCCTGGAAATCAGCTGCAAGGTCATTGACAGAAATCTCCTGACCCTTCTGTTTCGCATTGTGTACAATATTGATAACCGCAGTTTTCAGACCACTGAAGCTGAAATCATAATCAGAGCCGTTTACTTTTGGTTTTGGCAAAGTGTAAGTACCGCGTTTGCCCTGCTGAGCAGCGGTGTCCAAATAGATGCCGCCTGGATATGGGAAGCCCATGGTTCTTGCTGCTTTATCAAAAGCTTCGCCTGCTGCATCATCACGGGTACGACCGATCACCTTGAAGTTGCAGTAATCTTCTACCCAAATGATATGGCTGTGACCGCCGGAAGCAACCAGGCAAAGGAATGGCGGTTTCAGTTCCGGATGAGTCAGGTAGTTTGCAGCGATATGACCGCGGATGTGGTGAACTGGGATCAGCGGTTTGTTTGCTGCCATGGCCAAACCTTTTGCATAGTTGACACCAACCAACAGTGCTCCAATCAAACCCGGTGCATAGGTGACTGCGATCGCATCCACATCCTCCAATTTCATGGAAGCGTCGGACAGTGCTTTTTCTACTACATCACAGATATTTTCGGTATGGCGGCGGGAAGCGATCTCCGGTACAACACCGCCGTACTGCTGATGTTCCGCAACCTGAGAATGAATAACAGAACTTAAAATGACACGACCGTCCTCAACTACGGAAGCCGCGGTCTCATCACAGGAAGATTCGATGGCTAAAATTCGCATATTTTCTCTCCTTTCAGTATAATCTCACTGTATTAAAACGTTTTGTTCATTAAAAATGCGTGTTCTTTCGGATTATCGTAGAAATTCTTCCGTACACCGATGTGTTCGAAACCCATGGTTTCATAGAATTTCTGTGCTCCCACATTGGATTCCCGAACCTCCAGCGTGATGAAGCTGAGCTGTTTTTCCACACCGTAAGCCAGCAAATGTTGAATCAGTGCAGTAGCCACACCGCGGCGGCGGAACTTATCAAAGACCGCCACGTTGCAGATATCACCCTCATCCAGAACATGAAGCATTCCTACATAACCGGCAACTTCATCGTCAAGAAGTGCCACGCGGAATACCGCGTTTGGATTGGTCAACTCTTCTTCCAAAGCATTTTCACTCCACGGGTCAGAGAAACATTCTTTCTCCAGTTCCGCAAGTGCAGAAATATGTTCTGCAGACATTGTAACAATTTGGATCATATTCTGTCCTCCGCTATTTGGCGTCAAACCAAGTCTTGCCGCAATGTGCCTCGACAGAAAGTTTTACTTTCAAAGAAGCTGCTGCTTCCATCTCTTCCTGCACGATGCGCTGCACGATCTCTTCTTCACCTGGAGCAGTTTCCACGATGAGTTCATCGTGGATCTGCAGGATCAATCGGGATTTGCGTTGTTCTTTCTCCAGTCGGTCATAAACACGGATCATGGCGATCTTGATGATATCAGCCGCAGTACCCTGGATCGGAGTGTTCATGGCAACACGCTTGCCGAAGTTTTGGATATTTTTATTGGAAGCGGTCAGTTCCGGCAGGTAGCGGCGGCGACCGTAAAGAGTCTGAACATAGCCTTTCTCTTTGCCGAAAGCAACGATGTCTTCCATATATTGCTGCACACCGGAGAAGGTACGCAGATAGTTCTTAATATAACGGTCAGCTTCCGCCACAGTAACACCGATATCCTGTGCCAAAGAGAAGGCGCCGATACCGTAAACGATACCGAAGTTGACAGCTTTTGCTTTTCTTCGCATATCCGGAGTCACGAAAAGCGGAGGCAGATCAAAGACCTGAGCTGCTGTATTGGTATGGATATCCTCACCGGAGTTGAATGCTTCCTGCATATTTGCGTCATCAGCAATGTGAGCCAGTACACGCAGTTCGATCTGAGAGTAGTCGGCATCCACAAGAGTCCAGCCTTCCTGTGCACGGAAGAAGCGGCGCATCTGTGCACCCAACTCGGTACGGACAGGAATATTCTGCAGGTTTGGCTCAGTGGAGCTAAGTCGACCGGTGCGAGTATCGGTCTGATTGAAGTGGGAACGAATACGCTGATCGGCACCGATCACCTTTTTCAAACCGTCTACATAAGTGGATTTCAGTTTTGCCACCTTGCGGTATTCCAAGATACAAGGAATGATCGCATGATGCTCCTGCAGGGATTCCAAAATCTCGGCATTGGTGGAGTAACCGGTTTTGGTTTTCTTGCGGACAGGAAGACCAAGCTTTTCGAAGAGGATCTCGCCCAGCTGTTTTGGGGAGTTGATATTGAACTCTTCACCAGCCAGTTCATAAATGGCAGTCTGCATTTTTTCGATACTGTCATCCAGCAGAACGCCGTATTCCTGCAGAGCATCGGCGTCGATCTCTACACCAAGACATTCCATAGATGCCAATACTCTTGCCAGCGGAAGTTCAATTTCGTCCAGCAGAGTTGCCTGTCCATTGGCTTCAATTTGGCTGCGGAGAGTTTCTGCCAATGCACAAAGCTTCGCTGCCTGTGCTAAGATTTCCTCACCCTCAAACTGAATCTGACGGCTGGAATACTGGCTGAGCAGTGGAGATAATTCGTAGGAAGCAGCGGTTGCACTGAGCAGATATGCGGAAAGCATAACGTCTTCTTTCACAACCTTCGGCTGGATTTCCTGCTCCATAGCCCAGTGGTAAAGGCTCTTGCTGTCATAAACCACCAGCGGACGCTGGCAAGCAAAGAGCTGTTTCATTTTATCGTTAAAGTCGCTGTCACTCTGTTTCCACAAACAAACAGAATCGCCATCGCAGAGAGCCACAGCAACGATGGTTTCGTTTTCCACCTGAGGCAGTACCGCCAGTGGAGAACTTCCTTCCAAAGAAATATTCTCGCATACTGTGATCACAGCACAGGACTCAGACTGCTGCTCGCAGGTTTCTACCATCTTGATCGGAACACCCTGATCATGAAGATCCAGCTTTTTGATGAGGCTGTTCATTTCCAAGCGGGTCAGCAGAGCAAAGGCTTCGCCTTCGTTGCGTTCTTTTGGAATACAGTCTTCCAAGCTCCATTCCAGTGGAACATTCTGATCGATGGTAGCTAGGGTTTTGCTCATGAAGGCATCATCCTTGCCCACACGAAGCTTCTCACGAACAGATTTGGTCACATCAATGGCTTCCAACTGTTCGTAAACGGTTTCGATGTTTCCGTACTCGGAAATTAGTTTCTTCGCTGTTTTCTCACCGATGCCTTTAACGCCCGGAATGTTATCGGAGCTGTCGCCCATAAGCGCTTTGATGTCGATCAAGCCTTTTGGTTCTGTACCGTATTCTTCACGGAAGCTTTCCGGTGTGAAGTGCAGGGTTTCCGGTCTGCCCATTTTGGTATGCGCCAAAAGAACAGTGGCCTTCTCACTGACCAACTGCAAACTGTCACGGTCACCGGTAGCAATAAAGCACTGATGTCCTTCTTCCTGGCACTTCTTCGCAAAAGTACCGAGGATGTCGTCAGCTTCGTAGCCTTCTTTTGTCACGATGAGATAGCCCAGATCGGTCAGCAGTTCCTTGATGAGAGGCAGCTGCTGTGCAAGCTCCTCCGGCATACCTTTACGCTGTGCTTTGTAACCTTCATACATCTTGTGTCGGAAGGTTTTTGCTTTCAGATCGAAGGCAAAAACAACAGCATCCGGCTGTGTTTCGGACAGGAGTTTTCCTAAAATATTCATAAAGCCATAAATGGCATTGGTGTAGGTTCCATCACGGGTGGTCAACAATTTGACCCCGTAAAATGCGCGGTTGAGGATACTGTTGGAATCCAGACAAAGCAGTTTCATTCGGTAAAATCCTCCATTGGTTCATAGTCTATTTTATTATAGCACATTTTCCGCCGAATGAATGAGTTTCCTGCAAAAATTCTTCTTCATCACAAAATCTTCCATAACCCTTGTAAGTTTCCCTGTTTTTCCTTATAATAAAGGATAGAATATTATGCCCAATCAATTACATGAAGGGAGTTCTATACTGATATGAAAAAGATTCTTTTGATCGCTACTGGCGGTACCATTGCTTCCAAAGCTACTGAAGAGGGTCTGTCCCCAAAAATCTCCTCCGAAGAGCTGCTGAGCTATGTTCCAAAGGCTCGTGAATTCTGCACCATCGATGCTATCCAGGTCCTGAACATCGACAGTACCAACATCCAGCCTGAATACTGGCTGACCATTGTAAAAGCTATTAAAGATAACTACGCTGACTACGACGGCTTTGTTGTCAGCCACGGTACTGATACCATGGCTTACTCTGCCGCTGCTCTGTCTTACCTGATCCAGAACTCTCCAAAGCCAATCGTTATCACCGGTGCACAGAAACCGATCGATATGGACGTTACTGACGCTCGTACCAACCTCTTTGACAGCTTGCTCTATGCTTGCCATCCAAACGCTCACGGTGTTTGTCTTGTCTTCGATGGCGATGTTATCGCAGGTACCCGTGCAAGAAAAGTACGCTCCAAGAGCTACAATGCATTCGAAAGCATCAACTTCCCTGTACTGGCTACCATTCACGATGGTCGAGTGATCCAGTACATCAGCGGCAGCACCACCAGCTCCTACCCTGCATTCTACGAAAACATCCACCCAAGCGTGTTCCTGCTGAAACTGGTTCCAGGTCTGTCTCCAAATGTACTCTCTGCCATTGCAGAACAGTATGACGCTATCGTAATTGAAAGCTACGGCGTTGGCGGTATTCCTAACGACAGCAAACGTGACTTCCTGGCTGAGATCGACCGTCTGGTTAGCATGGGCAAAATCATCGTTATGACCACTCAGGTCATGAACGAAGGTTCCGATATGCAGGTTTACGCTG
>JAZQXX010000230.1:0-5359 GCA_045633085.1 Negativibacillus sp.
ACCTACACCTTTTTTATGAGCAAAGAACTGCATGCTAAGTCTAAGCATTGTGTTACACCTCCGAAACTTTTACTTTGATGGTACCTTCATAATCCTCCGCCAGGATCTCCAGATGGAGCAGCAGCGCATCCATAAAATGAATGGCTTCCTGTGGACAATCAGTCGGTAACTTCAGTCGAATTTGATTATCAAGCACCTGCACATCCGCTTTGACTTTCAACACCTCAGTAATGGCATTAGCAGTCAGCTGAACAGCGGAAGTGACCGAAGCACAAACGATGTCTTTTCCGAAGTCGTCGTAACCGGCGTGTCCTCGGAGAGCAAAGCCTGTGAGCTTGTCCTCGGTTCGCGTAAAATCAGCACGAATCATCTCTAAAGATTAAGCGTTGATGGAAACGATTTCTACTTTAGTGTATGGCTGTCTGTGGCCCATTTTACGTTTGCTGTCTTTTTTGGATCTGTAAGTGAAGACAGTGATTTTTTTGCCTTTGCCGTTTTTCAGTACTTTAGCAACAACTTTAGCACCTTCAACAACAGGAGCACCGATCACCATGCCGTCTTCTTTACCAACAGCGATAACTTCTTCAAAGTTTACGGTTTCTTCTGGCTGAACATCCAGTTTCTCGATGTATACTACATCGCCTTCAGATACGCGGTACTGTTTACCGCCGGTTTTGATAATAGCGTACATATCAATAACCTCTTTCTAAATAAACTCGCTGCTTCTCAGGCGGTGCGTTTCAGCACAGGTGCTTATCGCACACTTCGAGCCTGGAACATGCGGCATGTATGATTCTATCATAGCATTCTCTGATTGTCAAGCCTTTAAAAGCCCATGATTATCGGAAAAATCGCCTTTTTCAACCGGTTTTGCACTTTTCGTATACTTGCCCCAAAAGAACAAATTCAACCAGTTGGATTTGTGCATTTTATTCAGGCTGTGTTTCGTCTGCTTCTGCTTTCTTCTTTGGCTCCATCAGCTCTTTGGATTCCTCAGTGGTCACATACAGAGGCAGAGAATCCGGATTCTTTTTCAGCTTGTTGCGGATCAGCAGCCATGCAGTTACTGCAACGACCACCGCTACCGCAGCCACCAGCTGAGATACGCGAATACCGGTATTGCCGATGATCAAGCTGTCGGTGCGCAGTCCTTCGATGATCATGCGGCCTGCACCGTACCAACCAATGTAGAAGAGGAAGCACTCACCGTCAAATTTACGGTGTTTGATGACCCACTGCATCAGCAGGAAGCCCAACAGACACCACATGGATTCGTAGAAGAAAGTAGGATGTACCGGAACGCTTGGGTCAATGCTCATGCCCAACGCTTCCAATTCAGCCTGATGTGCGCTCAGATAGCTTTCTACTGCAGGACCACCCATCGCCCATGGAAGAGTGGTGTTGCTGCCGAAGGCTTCTACGTTGATGAAGTTGCCCCAGCGTCCGATGGACTGTGCGATCAGGAAACCGCCGGAAGCTACGTCAGCCAGCGGCAGGAAGCGAACTTTCTTCCACTTACCCAGCAGCCAACCGCCCAAGAAACCAAAGATGATACCACCGTAAATCGCCAGACCACCGCTTCTTGTATCAAAAATTCTCATTAAATCTTCAGAATAATACTCCCAGTTAAATGCGACATAGTACATACGGGCACCGATAACACCGATAATGGTGGCACCAAAGATTACGTCGGTCATTGCATCCGCATTCAAGCCAACGGTTTTTGCTTTGTTGGTCGCAAAGAACATGGCACACATAAAACCGATCGCAATCAGCAGACCGTACCAGAAGAAGTCCATACCGAAGAGGCTGAATGCAACACGATTCAGCTCAAGCTCCCAGCCTAAACCGGGAAAAGTTACTGTCTGTACCATCGATTAACCCTCCATTGGCTGTGCGCTGACAACAGACAGAGCACAGTATTCTGCCAAGAGATTTTCTTTCAGTCGAGCTTCCAGCTGTTCTTTTGTAATACCTGCAACCAAATCAAGCAGTTCATACAGGGTCATATCCGCAAAGTAAGTGCTGATCAGCACAGAAGCTACGGTTTCCGGTTTGCTGTACAAACCGATATAACGGCCGTAAGTACCTTTTTTGCAGCGTTCAAACATAGCATCGTCGAAGCCGCTTGCTTTCAGCTTCTCGATTTCTGCCAGCAGACGGCACTGTACTTCTTTTGGATCACGGGATTCGCCTTCGATGATGGTGCAGATATAGTCACGGCTTGCCATGACTTCACCGTTCAGACCGTTGTTGATGAGGCCGTCTTCGTACAGGTCACGGTACAGCGGAGTCATTTCGCCGCAAACCAAATCGATGATCATTTCGTCCATGATCATGTTTTCAAAGTTCTTGCGGATACCTGCGTCAGCACCTTTGAAGCCGATGCAGAACAGTGGAGTTGCCACCGGCAGATTCTGCTCCACATAAGGTTTTGCGATTTCTTTTGGTTCTTCCGGGGTTTTGCGGATGATTTCAATGTCCGCACCTTTTTTCAGAACCTTATCAGCAACCTCCAGAACGTCCTCTACGCTGAAATTACCTGCAATAGTGAGAACCATGTTGCTCAAGTGGTAGAAGGTGTTGTAGACGCGGTAGAGGGTCTTGTCGGTGATTTCAGCGATGCTTTCTACGGAACCAGCAATATCCAATTTCACCGGATGGTTCACATACAATGCAGTCAGCAGATTGAAGAATACACGGGATTCTGCGGAGTCATCGTACATACCGATTTCCTGACCGATGATGCCCTGTTCTTTGGCAACAGTTTCCGGAGTGAAGTACGGAGTGCTGACAAAGTCCAGCAGGATCTCCAGGGATTCTTTAAAGCCGTCGGAGCAAGCAAAGAGGTAAGCGGTTTTATCAAAGGTGGTGAATGCATTTGGAGAAGCACCGATCTGTGCGAAGCGTCCGAAGGCATCGCCGTCTTCCTGCTCAAACATCTTATGCTCCAGATAGTGAGCTGTGCCTGCAGGGATTTCGAAGTAATCCGGCTCCAGATTGGTTTTGAAACAGCTGTCCACGGAACCGTACTGTGTGGTGAACATTGCATAAGAGGTGGAGAAACCTTCCATCGGACAGAGCAGCATGGTCAGACCGGATGGATGCTGGATTTTTACATACTCTTCCTGCAATTTTTCGGAACGAATGATTTCTTTATTCATGCTGTGCAGCCTCCTTTTCTGGAATCAGACGGTAAACAGTATCCAGCTTCAGCTTCTGAGCTGCTGCAATGACCTGCTCACGAGTCACAGCCTGACAGTAAGCCAGTGTTTCCATTGGAGTTTCCATAGAGCCGCAGAGGATCTTGGTCAAATACCAGCTTTCCAGCGCACCGAGAGAATCACCGGTGGCACTGAACGCGGTTTTCATAAACAGTTTGATTTCGTTCAGCAGTTTATCTTCAAAGTCACCAGTCTGCAGTTTTTCCAGCTGCTGCAGGCAAGCTTCTTTGGTTTTATCGCAGTTTTCTGCTTCAACACCGCTGTCAATCATCATGATACCGGTCACGCTGTCAATACGAGCCATGCAGTAGTAGCAGAGGCTCAGCTTCTCACGCACGTTAACATGCAGCAGAGAAGTACCGGTACCACCCAACATTACGATCGCCATACGGGCTGCTGCCTGCTCTTCCGGGCTGCCAGTGGTTTCTGTACGGAATGCCAGCACCAGTTTGCCCTGAGTCACACCTGCCATTGTTTCAGTTAGGTCATTTTCTTTGACAGTTGGCATCTTGCGGCAAATATCAAGATCAACAGAAACAGGATGACGCTCAATACCGCAGAAACGGCTTCTGAAGGCTTCACAAGCGGTTTCCGGGTTACCGGAGCCACACATCACGATTTCGATCTGCGCCTTATCCAGAAGCTCCTGATAGGCTCTGTATGCGCTTGTAGGATCGATCGCAGCAACTTCCTCAACTGTACCCAACTTCGGCAGAGCAATGTTTTCGCCGCTGCACATAGCGGATTTGCAGCGCATGATCGCATAGCTGCGTTTATCGTTGATTTCAGCCTCGATGCTGTCTTTCAGGTATTCTTTCTCCAAATCGGTTTCCATTACGCTGAATGCGCCGTTCTCCAGATATGGATCCAAAAGAATATCCGCCAGCTGATTTGCCATCTCGCAAACCATATCTTCGCCTTCAAATGCAAAGCGGCTGTCAATGCCTACCATACCAATGTTCAGAAGCTGATATGCGCCGAATTTTTCGATGGAAGCCTCCAAAGAAGCACCGTACAGATCGCTCAAACGCTCATTGATTTTCGTAACATCCGGATACTTTCTTGTACCCTGACGAAGAATGTAAGGCACAATCGCACGTTCAGACAGCTTGCCTTCTTCCAAAGGCATAATCATGCTGAGAGAAAGGCGGTTATGTTTAAATTTCGGGTCTTGAACAGCAGTGAAGGACACACCTTCCGCAATCTTTACCCGAGTAAATGGTCCTGCCATGGATTCAACTCCTTATTAAAAGCAAAATTGCATTAAATTTCGAATACCATATAAGTATACCATATTATAGGCTTTCTCGCTACTGTTCAATCGCAAAGGTTTTGTGAATTCGGGCATAAAAAGAAGAGCCCCTCTTTCGAGGAGCTCTTTGAAAGCAGCAAACCTGCTAATTGTATACAGCTATGAATTAAGCTTCAACAGCGGTAACAACGCCGGAACCTACGGTACGGCCGCCTTCACGGATAGCGAAGCGGAGACCTGGTTCGATAGCGATTGGGGTGATCAGTTCAACGTCCATTTCAACGTTGTCGCCAGGCATGCACATTTCAACGCCTTCTGGCAGTTTGATAACGCCAGTAACGTCAGTAGTTCTGAAGAAGAACTGAGGTCTGTAGTTGTTGAAGAATGGGGTATGACGGCCGCCTTCGGACTGTTTCAGTACGTAAACCTGACCGTGGAAGTTAACGTGTGGTTTGATGGAGCCTGGTTTGCACAGTACCTGACCACGTTTGATGTCAGTTCTCTGTACGCCACGCAGCAGAGCGCCGATGTTGTCGCCAGCTTCTGCGGAATCCAGCAGTTTGCGGAACATTTCGATACCGGTAACTACGGTTTTCATGTTTTCTTCCTGCAGACCAACGATTTCAACTTCGTCGGACAGTTTCAGCATACCACGTTCAACTCTACCAGTAGCAACGGTACCACGACCGGTAATGGTGAAGATGTCTTCGATAGGCATCAGGAATGGCATATCCTGTTTACGGTCTGGGGTAGGAATGTAGTTGTCTACTTCTTCCATCAGTTTGAGAACTGGAGCATAAGCTGGGTCAGCCAGATCGTTTGGTGCTTCCAGAACTTTCAGAGCGGAACCGCAAACGATTGGGGTGTCATCGCCTGGGAATTC
>JAZQXX010000231.1:0-2488 GCA_045633085.1 Negativibacillus sp.
TGCCGACGAGTACATCAACGCCGTCAGCAAGTACGGCCACTGGAAGGACGCTGCCCTCATGGTGGAAGGTGCTGCGGCGCAGAGCTTTGCTCTCATGTTCCTGCAGCTGTGGAGCCTGGGTGAGAAGGAAGCTGCCGTGGTTTCTGCGGCAGAGAGCCCGACCTTCGGGGAAGAAGCGGGCTTCGTCGTACCTTTTGGCGACAGCCCGCTGGACCGCTGGCGAGTGGGGGAGAGGGTCTACATGGACATCCTCAACCGTGCACAGGACTACGTTCACATCATGACGCCCTATCTGATTTTGGACGGGGAGCTGGAAGCAGCTCTCTGCTTTGCGGCAGAGCGTGGGGTGGACGTGACCCTGATTTTGCCGGGCATCGCCGACAAGCAGGCGCCTTATGCGCTGGCGAAAACCTACTACGGCGTTTTGCTGGACGCCGGCGTTAAGATTTACGAGTATCAGCCGGGCTTTGTTCACAGCAAGGTCTTTGTCAGCGACGGAAAGCGCGGCGTGGTGGGCACCGTGAATCTGGACTACCGCAGCCTGTACCATCATTTTGAGTGCGGAGCCTATCTCTGCGCAAGCCCTTGTCTTGCGGACATGGAAGCCGATATGCAGCAGACCCTGAGCCTCTGCCGTGCCGTCACCGCCGAGCAGCTTCGCCGCCGACCGCTGTGGCAGAAACTGCTGGGCTGGGTGCTTCGAGCCATCGCACCCCTCTTCTAAGGCGGTGGATCATGATTCTATTATAAAAGAAAATGCCGGACACTTCGTCCGGCGTTTTTCCGTGAAAAACAGAAGCCCCTACTCAAGAGTAGAGAACTCGAGAGTAGAGGCTTTTTGTTTTACATATTCGCCATGATCTTGTCCGCAATATCCAGGCAGATGCCGGCGCTGCGGTTGACTTCTGCGGAGAATTCCTCTGCGCCGCCGGTGATGGAGTCGGATACGGTCTTGATCATCAGACATGGAATGTTGCTGCGTTTGCAGGTCAGCAGAATGCCTGCTGCTTCCATTTCGCAGATGTCCGCTTCGAACTGTTCGTGGAGAGCTGCTTTTTTCGCAGGGTCGCCAACGAATTTATCGCCGGATGCACAGGTCACTTTCACCAGGTCAGGCTGCAGCTCCAGCGCTTTGTTCAGCAGAGCTTCGTCGCATGGGATGTGAACGCTTGGGTAAGCGGTGTAGCGGCCAACTTCCACGTGGTCGATTTCGGAGATGTCGAAGTCGTAGTGAGCCACACGCTCAACCACTGCGGTTTTCGCCAGGGCCATTTCCGGGGTCAGACCGCCAACAACGCCGAAGTTGATGATGAAGTCCACGCCGAATTTGCTGATGAGCAGCTGAGTGCCGGCAGCAGCAGCGATCTCGCCGGCGCCGGTTTTGCAGATGTAGAGGGTGTAGTTGTCGTTTTTCAGCACGTTGACAGTAAAGCCGTCCACGAAGCGTTCTTCCAGACGGTCGCCGTATTTTTCAAGGACCGCGTCGATTTCCCCCGCCACGATCATACCGATGTTTTTCATAAGATTCATTCCTTTCACGATATGGCTTCTCCTTGAGGGGAAGGCTTAATTGGTTCCATTATTTAAAGCGGATCTCGCCGTCCTCAATGCCGTCGACGATGGCAAGAGATTCCACGCGGATGCCCTGTTCACGGAGAATGCGGCCGCCTTCCTGGAAGCCTTTTTCGATGACGATGCCGCAGCCAGCCAGTTGGGCACCGCTGCGCTGAACGATGTCGATGAGCCCGCGCAGAGCCGAGCCTTTTGCCAAAAAGTCGTCCACGATGAGCACGCAGTCGTCCTCATGGAGGTACTGTTTTGCCACCTGAATGTCGTATTCCAGGCTGCGGGTGTAGCTTTTCACCTTGGACAGGTACAGCTCACCGTCCAGATTTTTGCTCTGGCTTTTCTTGGCGATGACCACCGGAATGTTGCCGAAAGCCTGCGCCGCCATCAAAGCGATGCTGATGCCGGAGGATTCGATGGTGAGGATGCGGCTGATTTTCTTGTCTGCAAAGCGGCGGCTGAATTCCACGCCGATTTCACGGAGCATATCCACATCCAGCTGATGATTGAGGAAGCTGTCCACTTTCAGGATGCTGCCTTCCTTCATTTTACCATCTCTGCGGATGCGTTCTTTGAGCAATTCCATTGCGTTCTCTCCTCTCAAAGGACTGTAATTAGAAAAATTGTAGCATATAATTGGTTGTTTTACAAGTGCGCGCGCACCTGTCCCTTTTTCCTTTTGGACTGATGGGTTCCAACTCCGGCATTTTTGCTAAACTTGATGCAAATAAAAAAATATGGTAAAGTAAAGTGAACGATAAATAAGAAGTTGTACGGAGGCAATATATGAAATTATCAAAAATACATCATGTTGCAATTATCGGTTCTGATTATCATTTATCAAAAGATTTTTATGTTAATAAGTTGGGTTTTTCTGTTATCCGTGAAAATTATCGCGAGGAGCGTAACGATTGGAAAATAG
>JAZQXX010000232.1:0-9731 GCA_045633085.1 Negativibacillus sp.
AGTTGAACAGTTCGGTCAGTTCAGCAGCAGCCTGTGCAGTGATGGTGTTCTGCCAGGTACGGAATGGAACCAGCAGATTCCAGTCTTTGTCGAAAGCAAGGTAGCCGTGCATCATTGCACTGACACCCATTGCTTTGATGGATTCACGATCCTCTACGCCGGAAACAGCGGTTTTCAGACCTTTCCAAACTTCGTCCAAAGAATAGGTCCATACGCCGTTTTCGTAGGAGCTTTTCCAGGTGTAGTCACCGGAGGAAGCAGGAACATGTTTTGCATCGATGGCTACCGCTTTGATACGGGTAGAGCCCAGCTCGATGCCAAGAGTTTTATTCATATCATTCATCGGTTGGTTCCTCTCTTTCTTCGTCATCAAATTCGTCCAGTTCTTCTGTGTTTGTGCTGTCGTCATTGCGGAAGTAGCGGTGCTGCAGCAGATATTTCAGCGAAGTACCCGCCAGGATCAGCCCCACCAGTGCAAAAACGATCACAGCAATAAGAAAAAGAGGACCGTCCTGAACCGATGCGCGCAGATCCCATGCCAGATATACCAGATACCCGCCGCCCAAAATGCGCAGGATCACAGAAAATTCAGGAGGGCTATTGGTTTCTTTCATCGTTTGACAATCCTCTCAATGCGAATCTATTTATTTTTAGGAAGTGGTGCGGAGGAGATCCCCCGCACCATTGTGAAATCAATTATTTCTTTTTACGTTTGCTCAGCAGGTCGAAGGTTACAGCGCCCAGCAGAACGCAACCTTTAACGATCTTCTGTACGTTGGTGTCATAACCAGCCAGGGACATACCGTTGTTCAGGATACCCATGATGAATGCACCAACTACTGCGCCAACGATGGTACCAACACCACCGGAGGTAGCTGCACCACCGATGTAGCAGGATGCGATAGCGTCCATTTCGAAGCCGTCACCAGCTTTTGGAGTAGCGGACTGGTTACGAGCAGACAGTACGATACCTGCAACTGCTGCCAGCATACCCATGTTAGCGTATACCCAGAAGAATACTTTCTTGGTATTGATACCGGACAGACGAGCAGCTTTTGCGTTACCACCCATTGCGTAAACCTGACGGCCAGCAACAGTACGGGTGGTGATGAAGTGGTAGATACCTACCAGCAGAGCCATCAGGATCAGAACTACTGGAATACCGTTGTAGCAAGCCAGTTTCCAGAAGAAGAAGCATACGATACCGATGATAACTGCGTTTTTAGCGATGGTTACCAGAGCAGGTGCGGTTGGCAGGTTGTTTTTCTTAGCGGTAGCGATTGCTTTCAGTTCGCTTGCGATCAGCAGTACGCAGATAACAGCAGCAACGATCAGACAGATCATGTCAACGCCTTTGCCTTCGTTGAGAGCACCTTCACCGATGCGCATTACAGGAAGGAAGCCAGTACCGATCCAGTTATAGGATGCTGGCAGTGGACCTTTGGTCTGAGCCTGAAGGATAACGTAGCAAAGACCACGACCCATCAGCATAGTAGCCAGAGTAACGATGAATGGAGGGATGTCCAGGTAAGATACGAAGAAGCCTACGAATACGCCGAAGAGAAGACCAACTGCGAGAGCGCCCAGCATAGCCATTGGAGTGCTCCAGCCAAGGTCAACGATGAGGGTACCAGCTACTGCACCACAGGATGCAACAACGGAACCAACGCCCAGGTCGACGTTACCGGTCAGTACACAAAGCAGCATTCCTACTGCCAGAATAACAACGTAACCATTCTGCATGATCAGGTTGTTGATGTTCATTGGGGTCAGGTTTTTACCGTCAGTGATCAATGCAAACAGGATGTAAACCACAACCAGCATGATCATAATACCGTACTGGCCAAGACCAGCACCGGCTTTTTTCAGTTGGGAAGTTTTGCTATTGTTACTCATTATGCTTCCACCTATTCCTTTCTGTTGTGGGCCATGATGCAGGACATGATGGCCTCCTGAGTGATCTGATCACCGGACAGTTCGCCAGCGATTTCGCCTTCATTGATTACATAGGTACGGTCGCAGGTACCAATGATCTCAGGCATTTCAGAAGAGATAACGATTACAGCTTTACCTGCTTTCGCCAGTTCGTTGATTACGCAGTAGATTTCGTACTTCGCACCAACGTCAACACCACGGGTTGGTTCGTCCAGGATCAGAACGTCTGGCTCGGTCAGCATCCATTTAGCCAGAACAACTTTCTGCTGGTTACCACCGGACAGAGAGCCAACTGCCTGATCCACGGAAGTGGTTTTAACGTTGATTCTCTTGCGGTATTCTTCTGCTTTAACAACTTCTTTTTCGCGGTCAACAACGCCTTTTTTCGCAAAGAATTTATTCAGTGCAGACAGGGACATGTTGCGTTTGATGCTGTCGATGAGGATCAGACCGTAGGTCTTTCTGTCCTCAGAAACGTAAGCAAGTTTGTTGTCGATACACTCTTTTACGTTTCTCATATGTACATCTTTGCCGTTGATCTTGATCTGACCGCTGATCTTCTGGCCATAGTTGTGGCCGAAGAGGCTCATTGCCAGCTCGGTACGACCAGCACCCATCAGACCTGCCAGACCAACTACCTCACCTGCGCGAACCTGCATGTTAACATTGTTCAGCACTTTACGGTTGGAGTCATCTGGATGATGTACGGTCCAGTCTTTGATTTCGAAGATAACATCACCGATTGGGCAGTCTTCACGTTTTGGATAACGGTTGGTCAGCTCACGACCTACCATGCCTTTGATGATGCGGTCTTCGGAGAAGTCATCCACGCCTTTGTGGATGGTTTCGATGGTGTGACCGTCACGAATGATGGTGATGGAGTCAGCAACATAGCTGATCTCGTTCAGCTTGTGGGAGATAATGATACAGGTCAGACCCTGTGCTTTCAGCTGAAGCATCAGCTCCAGCAGCTGTGCGGATTCGCGGTCGTTCAGCGCAGCGGTAGGTTCGTCGAGGATCAGCAGGTCGGCTTTTTTGCCCAGTGCTTTTGCGATCTCGATCAGCTGCTGCTTACCAACACCGAGGCTGTTAACAGGTACGTTAACGTTTTCATCACCCAGACCTACGCGAGCCAGCAGTTCCTGTGCTTCGCGGCGGGTAGCGGTCCAGTCGATGACACCTTTGCCTGCCAGACGTTCGTTACCGATGAATACGTTCTCAGCAACGGACAGGTAAGGGCTCAGTGCCAGCTCCTGGTGGATGATTACGATACCTTTTGCTTCGGATTCGCGAATGTTGTGGAATTTGCAGATTTCACCGTTGTACACGATGTCACCACTGTACTCACCATAAGGATAAACACCGGAGAGGACGTTCATCAGTGTAGATTTACCTGCGCCGTTTTCGCCGCAGATCGCCATGATCTCGCCCTTGCGCACTTTCAGATTTACGTCATCCAGTGCTTTTACGCCGGAAAATTCCTTGGTGATGTGGTTCATTTCCAAGATATATTCTGACATTCTTTCAACTCCTTCTCGTGGCCAGTCGGCCCAAGGGAAAGGAATCAGTTGACTCCAATACCTTTCCTTCGGGCCGCCTATAAAAAACAGGGCGGCGGTTCAACACCGCCGCCCTGTCGTGCGGATTCGAACTAAATTAAATTAGAAGAATTATGCCAGCTGATCAGCGGTGTAGTAACCGGTGTCAACCAGTACTTCCTGGTAGTTGTTAGCGTCAACAGCTACTGGGGTGCACAGGTAAGAAGGAACAACGAATACACCGTTGTCGTAGGTGGTGGTATCGTTGATTTCTGGTTCTGCGCCAGTCAGAACTGCGTTAACCATGGTTACGCATTTTTCTGCCAGAGTACGGGTATCTTTTGCAATAGACATGGTCTGGTAACCGGAGATGATGTTTTTGGTAGCCATCAGCTCAGCGTCCTGACCAGTGATCAGAGGCCAGTTTTCGCCTACTTTGTAGCCAGCAGCTTCCAGAGCGGAGCGGCAGCCGTATGCGAAACCGTCGAATGCGGTGCAAGCGATGTCGAGATCTTCGTCAGCGTAGAAGCCTGCCAGGTAGTCTTCACAGTTTTTCTGTGCGGTTTCCTGGGACCATCTCAGGATACAGGTTTCTTCGAAGGAAGTACGGCCAGATTTGCAAACCAGAACGCCGGAATCCAGGTATGGCTGCAGAACTTTCATAACACCGTTGTACAGCAGAACAGCGTTGTTATCGTCTGGGGAACCCATGAAGAATTCGATGGTGTATGGTTCGGTAGCGTTAGCCAGGTCTTTAGCCTGTTCGATGTATTCACCGATTGCACGGCCTACGCCTTCGTTGTCGAAGGAAGCGTAGTAAGAAACAGCGTCAGTTTCCATCAGCAGACGGTCGTAAGCGATGATTGGAATACCAGCATCTTTAGCCTGAGCTTCAACGCCGGTCAGAGCAACGGAGTCGATGGAAGCGATAACCAGACAGTCAACACCAGAAGCGATCATGTTTTCGATCTGGGAAACCTGCATCTGAACATCGTCTTCTGCGTACTGCAGTTCAACGTTGTAACCGAGAGCTTCGAGCTGAGCTTTCATGTTAGCACCGTCGTTGATCCAACGTTCGGAGGACTGAGTTGGCATTGCAACGCCTACGGTTTTGCCTTCGCCAGTGGTTTCTGGAGCAGCTGGAGTTGCTGGGGTAGCAGGAGCTGCTGGAGTTTCAGCTGGTGCGGATGGAGCAGCTGGAGTTTCTGCTGGTTTTTCAGCAGGAGCTTCGTTGGAGCATGCGCCCATGGACAGCATCATTGCACCAGCGATGATCAGTGCGAGAATCTTTTTCATAAGAAATCTCTCCTTTTCCATAATAACATTTTTAGCACTACTGTTATACAGTATTTGCTAACCCAATTATAATTCTTATGCAGGATTATTGTCAACAAGTTACGTCAAAATGTCCATCTTTTTGCCAAAGACACACATACAAATTTTTTACCCAATGAATAACAATTAGTTACAAATTTAAATTTTATTGTCGATTTGACCATCCAAATTTACGCAATATTGTTCATTAACGATAAAACTTCCCCGTTTTTTGTGACAAGTTACTTTTGATTTTCTTGGACATACCCTTGTATATAGTGCATAATGCACCCATCCAGCGCTGTCGAGAGCTTGTTAATCTTTATACAATCCGCTATGTTTTTCTACCACTTTTCCACTTGTTTGCGTTTTTTTATGGCGAAACAAACAAATCATCTTCCGTTTCCTCTTTCTTTTTCACAAATAACGTCAAGGTGGTGTATAATTTAACATTTGTACTTGAATTTAAAATACAATTCCCTTAGAATTTAATTGTAATTGGTACAAATCATACAAAGGAGTGACAAGGAATGGCATTGAAATATAAAACCGTCGCAGAGGAACTTCGCAGCCGTATTCTTTCCGGTATTTATCCCCCGGATTCCCTGATGCCGACCGAGCACGCACTGTGCGAAGAGTTCAATTGCAGCCGTCAAACCATCCGTGCTGCACTGCAGTGCCTCATCGACGACAACATGATCCTGCGCCGTCAGGGCAGCGGTTCCCGCGTGCTTGATGTTCAGGACCGCAAGGTCAACTCCCGCCGCACCGTCGCCATCATCACGACCAACATCACCGACTACATTTTCCCAAGTGTGCTGCGTCGTGCGGAGGCTGTCTTCTCCTTACATAACTGTCAGGTACTGCTTTACGCCACCGCCAATCAGGTTTCCAATGAGCGCCGCATCCTGCTGAGCATGCTGGAACATCGGAACGTTGACGGCATTCTGGTGGAAGGCACCAAAACAGCTCATCCAAATCCCAACCTGGATCTCTATCGCCTGCTTCGTCAGAGAGGGATCCCACTGGTCTTCTTCCACGGAAACTACGCGGACCTGGAAAACAGCATTCACGTTTTGGACGACAACTACAAAGGCGGGCGTCAGCTGGTGGAATACCTTGCTTCCAAAGGTCACACACAGATCGCCGGTATCTTTAAATATGATGACATTCAGGGACATCAGCGCTATGCAGGCTACATGGATGCTCTGCGTGACCTGGGTCTGCCGATGAATGACCGCAAAGTCTTTTGGTTCAACACCGAATTCAACGATGTGTTTGATTCCCGAAGCGAGATCTGGACACACACCATCTCCCCTTACCTTCATGGATGCACCGCCGTTGTCTGCTACAACGACCAGGTGGCGAAGGCAACCGTGGAATATTTGATGGCTCATCACATCAGCATTCCTCAGCAGATGGCTGTTGTCAGCTTCGACAACAGTGTTTTCAGTGAACTGAGCCACTGCCGCATCACTTCCCTGTCCCACGATCCTTATAATGTAGGCGAAATTGCCGCAGAAAAACTGATCGATCTCATGAACGGCAACTTTGCCATCAGCCAAAATGTTCCATGGGTCCTTGTAGAAAAAGAAAGCAGCTAACAACAACAGCCGACCGCAGAAGCGATCGGCTGTTTTCTTTTCTACATTATTTGATGCTTTCTCTCCAAGCAAGACGAACCTGCTGGTCTTTTTTGTCTACCAGTTTCAGAGTCATCTGATTTGCCCAATCCCAGGTTTTCTGTGCCTGAGCATGAACATAATCGGTAAGGAAGGATTTTGCTGCTTCTTCGCTGATTTCTTTCAGCTTGCTGTAAGTTTCTCTTACAGCAGGAACAACGGTATCCCATTCCTGTTCCATCGCGCTGATCTCTTCCTTAATAAGATCAGCACCGAAGCTGTGATCGTATTCGGAAGTCATGTTCAGCATATGGAATGCCCAGTAAGCTCTGTCACCGTGATACATGAATTCTTCTGCAGATGGTTTCAGATGGCTGTACTGTGCGCACTGGATATCCTGCCAGCTCCAGCCTTTTGGAGTGGTTTTGATCGCTGGGAACCATGGCATGAATGGGCTTCTGCATGGACGCAGGCTTGCTCTCCAAACGGTGGTCAGATCTGCATCGTCCTGGAATTCTACCACGAAGCTCTCCACGGTGGTATCGCGGCAAATGCCGTAGTAGGAGTGGGTCGCACGGTTTGGATCTTTTTCTACGTCTGGATCGTGGAGACGGAGGATCTCTTTCAGGTCAGCCGCGTTGTATTTTTTCGGAGCTTTGATGGAGAAAGTGCGGTAAGGCAGATTTTCGCCGTTGATGTGGGTCCACGCCAAAGTGGAACGGTCCAGATTGGATTTTGCTTCACTGCGTTCACCCTGATATACTGCCGCAAAGTCGAAGTCGGAGTAATCGCCTTCCACTGCAGGGGTGTACCAGCCGTTGCGGATCGCGAAACCAACCAGATCTTCGGACCAGTAGAAGTTTTTATGTTCGGTATCGCTGAAATCAATTTCATGGATGGTCAGCCAGTTTGGAATGTAGTAGATCTCATCGTCGCCGATGCGTCTTGCTGCAAACTGATTGCCCACAGTCAGCTGAACAGCCCATGCTTCGTCCTTATCACAGATATGATAGGAACGGGTGCTGCGGTAGCCGTAGGTTTTCATCAGATAAGCCGCAACTTCCACGCCTTCACGGGCAGTTTTGCAGCGTTCTGCGATGAGGCGGCGCATGCCGTAACCCAGCTCAGCGGTGTATGGTTCGGTGGCTTCTTTGGTGCTTACGCAGCTGTTGGTCATAACAGCAACGCCCCATTCGTTGACGAAGCCGTCAGCAAAAGCAGCTCCGCCTGGGCAGCGCAGTTCACTCCACAGGTAACCCCAGGTAACAGGAACCTGAGGAACCACAGCAGTACCGTCATCGAAGGTCAGCACTTCACCTTCTGCATGTTCCATTCGTGGCACTTTATGTACCTGACAAATGCAGTTGGAATCGTCTTCACCGTGACCCAGCAGAACTCTGCCGGTAACGGAAGCATTTTTGCCGACAATGACCGTGCTGCAGTTGTCCCAGCTTGGTTCAAATTTATTTTCTCTCATGATCGTCACGCACCTTTCAAAAACAATAAGAAACTTGCTACGTTAAATGTAGCACTTTAACTGTAAGAAAGCAATGGAATTTTCCAAATAACGGCTCTGTTAACGGAAATTTTGTTATTTCCTGCCTCTGCTCCGCACTTATGTCGGTGTTGCTTGCTTTTTCTGTCACAATATGCTATGATAATAGAAATTAGTTTCAATTATTTTTAGTAAAATAACATAAAATTTTGTTATGAAACGTTTTCTTTCATAACGCTTTAAACAGAAAGGCAGTAATAATTATGATTCGATTTCTTGGTGTTTACGACTATACTGTTATCCTTACATACTTAAGTCTGATCTCCTCCGTTTTCGGTATGACTCAGGCGATCCACGGCGACTATAAAACCGCCATCTTCTGTCTGGCATTTTCCGGTGCCTGCGATGCCTTCGACGGCCGCGTGGCACGTTCCAAGAAGAACCGCACCGATGATGAAAAAGCCTTCGGCATCCAGCTGGACTCCCTCTGTGATGTCATCTGCTTCGGCGTCTTCCCTGCACTGATCTGCTACCTGCTGGGTGTTCGCGGACTGCTGGGCTTGGCTTTGGTATTCTTCTACTGCATCTGTGCTGTGATCCGTCTTGCCTTCTTCAACGTACTGGAAGGCAAACGTCAGCAGGAAGAAGGCGGCTGCAACAAGACCTACCGCGGTCTTCCGGTCACCTCTATTTCCTTCCTGCTTCCTATGGTATTCTGGCTGCAGTTCCTGATGTCCGACCTGGCTTTCCTGGTACTGCTGCACATCGTCCTTGCACTGGTCGGTTTCCTGTTCATTCTGGACTTCCCACTGAAAAAACCTGACCTGAAAACCATCCTTGTGATGATGAGCATCGCTATGGTAACCGTAGGTATCATCTTCATGTACACCAAATTCAAACTGCCTCCACAGCAGGATGAATCCAGTCCTATTTTTGCTGAACTGATGGGTGATTGCTATGAAACAGAAAACGCGTAACGGTATCCTTCGCGAACAGGCTGACAGCCAGGAACGTGTCCTCAGCTTCCTTTACGGAACCACAGCCGGACGTCTGCTGCTGAAACCGCTGACTGCTCCTTGGATCTCCCGTGCTGCAGGCAGTTTTCTTTCCTGCGGTCTGTCCCGTCCACTGATCAAGCCATTTATCAAGAAAAACAACATCGATATGGAACAGTTCGAGGATATCACCTATCCGAACTATAACGAGTTCTTTTCCCGCAAGATCCGTCCCGGTGCACGCACTGTGGACATGGAAGCTTCCCACCTGATCAGCCCTGCTGACAGCAAGCTGACGGTGCTTCCTGTGACCAAAGAAGGTCGTTTCACACTGAAACACACCGAATACACCCTCACTTCCCTGCTCCGTGATGAAAAACTGGCTGCGGAATTCGAAGGCGGCTCTGTGCTGATCTTCCGCTTGACCGTAGACGACTATCATCGCTACTGCTACATCGCCGACGGCGAACAGCTGTACAGCAAACGAATCCAGGGTGTGCTCCATACTGTCAATCCGATCGCCAACGATCACTATCCGATCTATAAGGAAAACTGCCGTGAATACTGCCTGCTCCGCAGCGATGTATTCGGCGACATGGTGATGATGGAAGTGGGTGCTCTTTTGGTTGGCAAGATCGTCAACCATCACGAAAAAGGCCCTGTTCTCCGCGGACAGGAAAAAGGGTACTTCCAGTTTGGCGGTTCCACCGTCGTATTGCTGATAAAGGCAAATACGATCCGAATCGATTCTGATATCCTGCAAAATTCCGCCGAAGGAATCGAAACCGTGGTAAAATACGGTGAAAAGATTGCTGCCCGTTTATAAGAAAAA
>JAZQXX010000233.1:0-5585 GCA_045633085.1 Negativibacillus sp.
TATGTCGGAGTTCGCACAGGAACACATGGCAGCCCGACTTATCGGCGCGCCACCGGGGTACGTGGGCTATCAAGAAGGCGGAAGACTGACCGAAGCCGTGCGTAAGAAACCATACTCTTTGGTTTTGTTTGATGAACTGGAGAAGGCACATCCGCGGATTTGCGACTTGCTTCTGCAAATCCTGGAAGAAGGTGAGCTGAAAGACGCAGAGGGAAAAACAGTCAGCTTCCGCAGTTGTGTGATCATTATGACATCCAATGTCGGAGCAGAGCAGTTCCAAAAAAGCACAGGGATCGGATTTGGGCAGAGTGATCCTCAAAAGAGTTATCAAACGATCGTGCAGTTAAGCAAAGACGCCTTGAAAAATCAATTCCGTCCGGAGTTCATCAACCGTATCGATGAGATCGTAGTCTTTCGTGAATTAGACGATACAGCATTGCAGGCTATCTGTATGAAGCTGCTTCGTGATCTGGAGCAGCGGCTTCAACAGAAAAATCTGTCTTTTCATGTCAGTGACAGAGCGGTTCAGGAGCTGTGTCGGGAAGGAACGGAGCAACATTTGGGTGCGCGTCCTCTGTGCAGAAGCATTCGTAGAAATGTAGAATATCCACTGTCGCAGCAGCTGATTGCCGGTCAATATACAGATGGAAGCTGTATTTGCTGTGATTTCAACGGTTCAGACTTTACCTTTTCGGAGCAGAGGCCTTGTACTGATACAGGTGATTCGACGGAGAAGTTTACAGTAATCTGCTAATTGATTAAAGTCGGTAAAACGCTTAAAATCATGACGACGAATAAACATTTTGAATAGTTTTGTTAGGTTAACTTGATTAAATGAACATTTTGAAATGGATAAATTCACATATTGTTAGAAAATATGGGCACTTGTGGAAATCATTGCTATGCCATGTTATAATAAATAAAAATCTTTTTTATTTATGGGGGAAATCGCAATGGCGAAGCAGGTTGTTGGACAGCCTCGTTTTCTGAAAGAAGTTAATCAGAATATCATCGACAGACTGATCATCGATAAAGGTCCGCTGACAAAACCGCAAATTGCAGCGCTGACCGGTCTTAGTTTGCCGACAGTTAATAAAATCGTTGATCTGCTGGAAGCAGAAAATAAAGTGCGCAGCATCGGCATGACCGGCAATGGTGTTGGACGCCGTGCGCAGCTGTATCAGACCAATGAGGACAGCGGCAATGTTCTTACTGTGTATATTTCTCAGGGAACGATGACTTGCTGTGTGGTCAACATGGTGGGTGTGGTGATCTATCGTTTCTCCGTCACTCTGACTGATGACAAAGACCCGACAGAAACTCTGATCGCTTCTTTGGAGCGTATGAAACAGAACTGTGTTGCTCCTGCAGTAGCCATCGGCATTGGTCTTCCGGGTGTTGTGGATGAAAAGGATATTGTATCCTGTATTCCAAGCATTCCGCAGTGGGAAGGCATTTGCCTTAAAAGCGAGTTGGCAAAACATTTTGATATACCGTCCTATGTGGAAAATAACGCAAAACTGACTGCCATCGGTTTCTACAATACTCAGCTGAAACCAAAGTACAGAGATGTGGTATATCTGCATATCGGTAAGGGTATTTCTTCCGGTATTATCTTGGATACCAAGCTGCACAAAGGTTTCTCCAGCTTTGCGGGAGAGCTTGGTTATATGGTTCTGGATGGTCATGAAAGCAATTCCGTGGACGGTATGGGTGGATTGGAACAATCCTTGTCCCAGTTGATCGTCGACTATCGGAGCGAACAGCAGCCGGGTGCGGCAGCTGAGATTCGCGCGAAACTCTTTGATGCTTTGTCTAAAGTGATCGTGAACTATGTTTGCGTACTGAATCCGGAAGTTGTTGTTCTTCGCGGCGGTATCATGACCGGAGATTGCATCGATGAACTGAGGGAAAACATCCTGAAGTTCGTACCGGAACGCTGCATTCCAACACTGATGATCGATACCAGTGAATTCTCCAGCATCAAAGGCATTGTGGCGGCTTGCCGTCAGTTCATTTCTCCAACATTGGGCTTAGTCGAGGATGGGACCATCTAATGAAATATGAATCCATGGTGGGCGCTGTTTTTCTGCAGCGCCCAAATCGTTTTCTTGCACACTGTGACCTCGAAGGGGACACAGTGATCGCACATGTAAAAAATACCGGTCGCTGCCGAGAGCTTCTTGTACCCGGAGTGAATGTTTGGCTGCAGGATCATCGAAAAGAAGCAAAACAGCGCAAAACAGCCTTTTCTTTGATCGCCGTAGAAAAACAAACAGAAAGTGGTGCTGTGCTGATCAATATGGACTCCCAGGCACCAAATAAAATCGCTGAAGAAGCTCTGCTCAACGGAAGTATCAAACTTCCGCTGAACGAAGGGGAAGAGATTTTATCCATCCGCCGTGAAGTAACTTTTGGTGACAGCCGTTTTGATCTGCAGATAAAGACCAATCAAAAACTATGGTATGTGGAGGTCAAAGGGGTAACGTTGGAAGATACGGTCCAGGGCTTCCGTACAGCACGTTTTCCGGATGCACCGACAGAGCGCGGTGCGAAGCATATCCATGAACTGATTTCCGCTAAAGCGGAAGGGCACGGAGCAGCTGTGTTGTTCATTATTCAGCTGCCGGATGTGGATGAATTCCGACCGAATTGGCGCACTCATGCTGACTTCGGATTTGCACTGCAGCAGGCAAAGGCTGCCGGTGTGGAAGTATTGGCTTACGACTGCAAAGTAAAGGTGGGAGAGGTAACTGCAGCAAAGGAAGTGGCAGTGAATCTGTCATCGGAGCAGACAGCGTTTTGGTTTTCCACAGAGGAAAAGGAAAGCTTGCTTTTGGAATTGGATGAAACGGACCGACAGTTCCTTTCCACTCACCACAATGGAAAAGCGGGAGAAAAGAGCGTGCTTGCACAGGCGTTGATGAAGCGTGCGGCAAGGCAGCTGGGTTATCCGCAGATCAGCATTTCCCGTGATAAAAAAGGTGCACCTGTGACAGATGTGAAAGGCTTGTATGTCAGTGCAGCTCATACGGAAGACTGCTGTGTGGCTGCAGCATCGCTGTATCCGATCGGCATCGACGCAGAGCTGATCGCTCCGCTTCGGGAAAAAGTAGCGAAGCGCATGTATTCGGAGAGAGAACTGGCTTGGATGTATGCGCAGGAAGACCCGGACTATGTATTTACGCTCCTGTGGACACTGAAAGAAGCCTATGGAAAACTTCGTGGTCTTGGCCTTTCTGCAGCAAAAGAAGTAGAGTTTTATGAAGAAGCAGGGTATCTGATTTGTTCCGATCCGAGCCTGCGAATTCAAATCGAACAACAAGGAAATATCTTGATTTCATGCATTGAAAGAGGTTCTGATTAGCATTCTGCCAATCAGAGCCTTTCTTTTTCTCGCAGTTTCGGATAAAATAGCAGATTTTCCGCAAACAGTTCACAAATTGTTTGAAATGAAGATACTTTGTGGTAAAATAACTTTTGTATGATTTTTCTGAGAGCAAGAAGATACAGAAGGAGTTTAAAATATGAATAAAAAAATCTCATTGGGTGTAGCGTTTGCTCTGATGTTCATTGTGGCAACAGTGACTTTCACAACCACAGTGATGTACACCAGAAACAAATTCAATCAGACTGTTTCCAACATTACACAGCGAGAAGCTATGTACGATAAACTTGCTGAGATCGACACCTATGTCCGCAATAATTACATCGGCTCCATCGATGAAGACCAGCTGATGGACAGCATTGCCTACGGTTATATTGCCGGTGTCGGCGATGTTCGAGGCAATTACTATACCGCAGAAGAATACGAACAGATCACCGCGAACACAGAAGGTAAAATCGTGGGTATCGGTATCACTGCTTCCCGAACTGAAACCGGATATATCTTGGTAGAAGAGGTTTACCCGGATTCTCCTGCTGAAGCAGCACAGATCACCGCCGGTGAGCTGATCATCAAAGTCAATGACATTGACTTGACTCCGGAAACCTACTACGAGGCCCTCGAAGAAATTTCCGGTCAGGCTGGTACGACCTTGAGCTTGGTTGTCCGCAACGGCAACGAAGACCGTGAGATCACCGAAATCACCCGCCGTAAAGTACAGCGTCCAACCGTTTACAGCAGTAACTTTGATGAGGTTGGTTATGTTCGCATCACTGAGTTCAACGGCACCACCTACGACCAGTTCAAAACCGCAGTAGAATCCCTGCTGAACGGTGGCGCAACTTCTTTGGTGTTCGATGTTCGTGACAATGGCGGCGGTACTTTGGATGCAGTAGTTAAAGTACTCGATATGCTTCTGCCAGAAGGTGATTTAGCAACTTCTGTGGACAAAAACGGTAATGTGGAAGTCATCGGTACTTCCGATGCAAGCTGTATCGATGTTCCAATGGCAGTATTGACCAATAAAAATACTGCAAGTGCAGCAGAGCTGTTCACACAGGCGCTGCGTGACTACGAAGCGGCAAAATCCATCGGTGAAAACACCTACGGCAAAGGTACCATGCAGGTTTACCACAAACTGAAAGATGGTTCTGCAATCAAAATCACCACCAACAAATACAATCCTCCGCTGAGCCAGAACTACGATGGTGTAGGCATTGCTCCTGACTACGAAGTGATTTATATCGGTGAAGAGATCTTCAACATCGATGTGATCACTCCTGAAATGGACAATCAGCTGGCGGCAGCTGTAGAATATGTGACTACCGGCAACGTGACTGTCAGCAGTGAGATCAATGCGGAAGATACAACAGTTGAAACCGAAACTGACGTTGTTACCGGTAAAGAAGGCGAAGTCAGCGAAGAAGAACCTGCAGAAGGTGAAGAAGCTGAAGACGAAGAGTCTACCGAAGAAAAATCTGAATAAGCTAGAGAGACAAAGCTGCCAAATGGCGGCTTTTCTTTTTGTCTGTCAAAGTACGACAGGGAACACGCCCGATCCTTTCTATAATAAAAACAGGAAGCAACAGAAAGGAAAATAGGCGATGATTTTAGTCATAACAAAAGATCCGAAGCTGCAGAATAGATGGTCGAATTTTTGGAACAAAGTGACTTTAAGGGAATGTTCAGCCATGGGTGAAAGCATCATGCTGCTGCATCCCGGTAAGAAACCAAATTGGAACAAATTAGCTCAAAAGGCAGGTCAGTATGCTTCACGGGTGTTATGTGGAGATACCGTCGAACTGCCGAAAGAACGTCCATGGAAGCGGCAGGATCACAGAAAAATGAAAGAAAAGATCCTGCTCAATACCTTGTGCAGTTATTCGGAACAGGAAGAATGGGTGGGACTTTGCGATCCGGAAGGAAAGTTATGTATGCTTGCGTGGGAATTGGCGCAGCGTTTTCCGAGAGTAACAGTCTGGTGTCAGTTTCGGGAAAGATATCAATCCCTGTGTGAATTATTGTTGGAAGAACTGGGGGCTGTCCTTGAACTTTGCAGCAGCAGGGAAGGCTTGATGGGTTGTCCTATCATTGGTGCCGTGGAAGCACCGCCGTTTCGCTGCCAATGGGATGGCTTACTGCTTCTTGTTGGGAAAACAGATCTTCCTCCGCTGAGCGGTGAGCTGCGGCAAAACTTAAG
>JAZQXX010000234.1:0-4975 GCA_045633085.1 Negativibacillus sp.
ACATGGCTACGATCCGACTTAAGCTGCTGATCCAATTCCGTATCTTTGTAAACGGGCAAAACGGTTGCATGGCAGCTTTCGTTTACTTCACCAAGCAGAGGCAGCTTCACCGGGAGATTGTAACGACACCACATTCCCACAAAATGAATCACAACAAGTGCAAAAACAAGAATCGATAAATGCTTCCTCATACAATCACCCTCCTTTTCACAATTATAGCAAAAAACAGACCATCCTGTACAGATGGTCTGTTTCTCTTATAATTTCATATCGCAGACAACGACTTTCGCCCTATCGCCATGCATTACCTTACAGGCTTCTGCCGGGTTCAGCAGCAAGGCATCTTCTTTGCACAGATGGATGCTTTCATCGTGGAAAACAACGTCAGCTTCCCCTTCTGCACAGAAAATCAGTCGATGATAGGCATTTTCCACTGGGATCTCACCGTCTGTGGAAAGAACGTACATCTTGCCCTCACAGTGTTCACGGCACATAAGGTTAAAGTCACGGACTTTACCTTTTGCGCTGCTTTCCCAGCCGCCGTCAAAGACATCGATGTCCTCATATGGCTGCATCAGCAGCTCGTAGTGACCTTCGTGTTTCACCAGCGCAGAACCATCCAACATCAGCAGATGTCGGCAAACACCGGGAAGTGCAGTATATGCAGACCACTCATCGTTATCCGCCACAGCGGTGCTGATGCGATAGAGGAAGTTTCTATCGGCATACTGAGCATCCTGCGGCCAAATGCAGATTTGTGAACTGCTGCCTCCAGCCCAAAGGCTGACCTTGCGCTCACTGCCTTTGATCAGGGTTCTCATTACATGCTCTCCAGAATGGTGTTGTAGATTTTGTCAGCCAAAGGCAGAGCTTCAGCCAGGATCACTTCACCTTTGCCTTTGTATTCTGCAACGAAAGCTTCATCTTTGATGCCGCCCAGGTTGATGAGCACGTTGAGCCATGCACCCTGCACTGCAGATTTCAGATTCAGAGCAGCAACGCCCAGGTCACTTGCTGCGGAAGCGTTGGTTTTACCCAAACCCATTTCAACCACTTTCAGAGATTCAATGCACAGTTCCATTACGCTGTATGGAGCCAAAGTTGCTTCTTTCAGTGCTTTCTGCATTGCTTCTTTACGAGCAGCTTTTTCTTCGTCGGTGTCTTTTGGCATTGCAAACACTGCGGATACGCCGTCAAATGCTTCGGTATCTTTGTCGATGCTGACGATCATTTCTTCCACAAGTTTTGCGGATTTTTCTTTCATTTCCACTGCATTTTCTTCAAATTCAGCGTATTTTTTCTTACCGATGGTCAGGTTTGCAACCATTTCTGCCAGACCGATACCCATTGCGCCAGCCAGTGCGGAAGCGGAACCGCCGCCAGGTGCCGGTGCATCAGAAGCCAGAAGTTCGCAGAATGCTCTTACCTGCATTTCAGTCAGTTTCATATCAGTTTCCTCCCATATACACAACGTTGAGCCCTTGCCGGACAGCAAAGGCTCAAGCAGATTATTTGGATTTTACAACTTTACCTTTTTTGATAACGGTGTCAACCAGGTTGTTGCCGTAGCGGTAGAAGATGTAGTTCAGGCTTGGTGCGTTCCAAATCAGCAGGTCAGCCTGTTTGCCGATTTCAACGGTACCTACCTTGTCTGCTCGGCCGATTGCAGCCGCTGCATTCAAAGTTGCAGCAGTCAACACTTCTTCCGGAGTCAGACGGTATTTGAAGCAAGCAATGTTCATCGCCAGCTGCAGGTTCAGGTTTGGAGTGGAACCTGGGTTAAAGTCAGAAGCAACCGCCACTGGTACGCCTGCGTTGATCATATCTCTTGTAGGAGCAAAGGTTGCACCCAGATAGAATGAAGTTGCAGGCAACAGACAAGCAATGGTGCCGCCTTTTGCCATGGAATCAATGCCTTCCTGTGGACAAACGATGAGATGTTCTGCAGAAACTGCGTTGATCTCACCAGCCAGCTGAGAACCACCAATTGGATCGATCTCGTCCGCATGGATCTTAGGTTCCAGACCGTACTGTCTTGCTGCCAGCAGGATTTTTTTGGATTCTTCTGCGGTGAACACGCCGGTTTCACAGAAGATATCGCAGTATTCTGCCAGTTTATGCTCAGAAACATAAGGGATCATTTCTTCAATGATCTGACGGATGTATTCTTCGCGGTTTTCTTTGTATTCCTGTGGAACAGCATGAGCTGCCATGAAAGTGGAAACCAGTTCCACCGGCTGAGTTTCATTGAGGCGTTTTACCACGTTCAGCTGTTTCAGCTCAGTTTCCATATTCAGACCATAGCCGCTTTTTGCTTCACAGGTGGTGGTACCCAGAGAGAGCATTTCGTCCAGAACAGCTGCGGTTTTGTCGCAGAGTTCATCCTCGGAAGCTGCTCTGGTGCTGCGAACGGTGGACAGAATGCCACCGCCTTTAGCCAAAATTTCCAGGTATGGTACACCGTGAAGTTTCAGCGCCAGCTCATCTGCACGCCAGCCGCCAAATACCAGATGGGTATGAGCGTCAACCAGACCTGCGGTCACAAGATGGCCTTTTGCGTCGATGACTTCAGCAGCTTCTACGTCTGCATCGCCGGTGCCGACAGCAACGATTTTGCCGTCTTCCACAGCGACCCAAGCGTTCTCCTGAATGGAGATCTCGCCCTGTTCCTTGCCTGCTTTTGCAGCGGAACCGCAGGCAGTAGCCAGCATGCCGATATTTTTAATAAGAAGTTCAGCTTTCATTTGTCAAACACTCCGTTACAGAAATTAGATGAGGTGTTTCTCCATGATCTGGCTGTCTTTGTCGAAGTTTTCTACTTTCAGGTAGTATTCTGCTGCATCGATCATTGCGTCCATTGGAACAACGCCGATAACTTCGGAACCTACGATCTGTACGCCGTAACGTTCTGCTTCGAAACGAACGTTTTCAAATACGCGGTACATTGGAGTTTTGGTGTAGTTGATCATGTTGATGGAAACCTGAGCGATGTTGCGGTCTTCCAGCATTACGCCGATCGCTTTGATCCATTTCATACCACCGGAGGATTCACGGATGGTTTTTGCGATTTTATTTGCGATCTCGATATCAGAGGTGGACAGGTTGATGTTGAAAGCAACCAGTGGGAAACGTGCGCCAACTGCTACGATACCTGCGGTTGGGTGGATTTCCTGATTGCCGTAGTCTGGATGCCACTGTGGATCTTTCAGTTTTTCAGGCATTGCTTCGAACTGACCTTTACGGATCGCAGCAAGGTTTCTTCTGTGTGGAGCAGTGCAGGATTCTTCGTACAGGGTAACAGGCATGCCCAGTTCGTTCCAGATACGTTCAGCAACTTTTTTGGACAGTTCGATGCATTCTTCCATTGGAACGTCTTTTACTGGGGTGAATGGGATAACGTCAACAGCACCCATACGTGGATGAGCACCTTCGTGTTTGGTCATATCGATTTTTTCCACGCAAGCTTTTGCGAACTGGAAAGCAGCTTCTGCCATCTGGTCTGGGTCACCAACGATGGTGAAAACAGAACGGTTGTGGCTTTCGTCGGAGGAGTAGTCAGTGATAACAACGCCAGGTACTGCACGTACAGCGTCAGCGATGTATTCGATAACTTCTTTATTTCTGCCTTCGGAGCAGTTTGGAACGCATTCAATGATTCTTGCCATTGTCTTGTTCTCCTTTATTGATAGAATTGCGGGAGCGGCAGAACCGCTCCCAATTTTATTTTCTTATTTGTTTACAGATGCGATAGCAGCTTTTACTACTTCATCGTCTGCGATGTATGGCAGAGTGATGTGGTAGGTGCCTTCGTGGGACTGGTTGAACTCGATACAGGTTTCGATGGAGTGTTCGTTTCTTGCCCAGGAACGACGAGCTACACCGCCGATAACGTCCCAAGTCATAGACAGACGGAGGATGGTGTCTACACGTTCAGAGCCGTCCAAAACCATACCGAAACCACCGTTGACGGATTTACCGATACCAACGCCGCCACCGTTGTGGAGAGCTACCAGGCTCATGCCGCGTGCGCAGTTACCTGCGAAGCACTGAACAGCCATGTCAGCCATGATATTGGAACCGTCTTTGATGTTGGAGGTTTCACGGAAGGTAGAGTCAGTACCAGCGGTATCGTGGTGGTCACGACCCAGCATAACAGGACCGATTTTTCCTTCACGAACCATTTCGTTGAATTTCAGCGCGATGTTGGTTCTGCCGTAAGCATCCTGGTACAGAATACGGCACTGAGTACCAACGACCAGTTTATTTTTCTTCGCGTCACGAACCCAGATCCAGTTGTCGCGGTCCTGGTAACGAGCGTCTGGATTGATGCAAGCCATAGCAGCTGCGTCAGTAGCATCCAGATCTTCTTCTTTACCGGACAGACAGCACCAGCGGAATGGGCCGTAACCGTAGTCGAAGAGGCATGGACCGAGAATGTCTTCTACGTAAGATGGGAAGATGAAGCCATCTACTTCGTCATGACCGTTGCGGCAGATTTCTGGAACGCCAGCATCGTAGATTGCTTTCAGGAAGCTGTTGCCATAGTCGAAGAAGTAGGTGCCAGCTTCGTGGAGTTTGCAGATCAGTTCGTAGTGATGACGCAGGGTTTTGTTAACCAGTTCTTTGAAGCCTTCTGGATCGTTTGCCAGCATTTCGGTTCTCTGTTCGAAGGTCAGACCCTGTGGGCAGTAACCGCCGTCGTATGGAACGTGGCAGGAAGTCTGGTCGGACAGCAGGTCAACATGGATGTTGTGTTCCAGAACGTATTCCAGCAGGTCTACGATGTTGCCGTGGTAAGCAATCGCGCAAGCTTCTTTGTTTGCCTGAGCTTCCTGTGCCCATGCAACAGCTTCTGCAACGTCTGCGGTGTATTTGTCTACCCAACCCTGAGTGTAACGGGTCATGATACGGGAGATGTCAACCTCTGCGATGATGGAAGCCGCGCCTGCGATGTCAGCTGCTTTACCCTGAGCAC
>JAZQXX010000235.1:0-2546 GCA_045633085.1 Negativibacillus sp.
GGCGTAGCGCTGACTCTCCGCTGCACCACCGGTATCGAGGTAAACATCAACCCAAGCCTGCTGCTGGAGAATTTCCCAGCCATCGAACAGGTTGAAACCACCTCCACCTGCCGCACTATGGTCTACACTGCAGAGCTGAAAGAATTCAAATAACGGTTGAAAACGACGCTTATCAACAAGTGCCGTCATTCTGCCCACATTCCACAGCTGATACTCATCAAAAAAAGATATTTTGACCTCTTGAAAAGGGAAGTTCCCTGTGGTATTATATACAAGAATGCAATACCACTATGAGCAAGATTACCGAAAGGAAATCGCACATAGCGAGGGTTAATGCACGGGCCGGGTACAACCGTGTCCGGTCACAACATTAAAGTGGATATTCCTCTGGCATGATGCGCAAGAATATCTGAAAATTAAAGGAGGATCCATCAATGGACGCACTGAAAACTATTGCACAGTCTTGCATGAAGACTGAAATCCCAGCTTTCGAAGTTGGTGACACCGTTCGCGTAATGGTAAAAATCAAAGAAGGTAACCGTGAAAGACTGCAGGCTTTCGAAGGCACTGTAATCGCTAAAAAACACGGTGGCGTAGCTGAAACCTTCACCGTTCGCCGCGTAGCTCATGGCTGCGGTGTTGAGAGAGTATTCCCAATGCACTCTCCTAACGTTGCAGAAATCAAAGTTACCCGTCACGGTAAAGTTCGCAGAAGCAAACTGTACTACCTGCGTGACCGCGTTGGTAAAGCTGCTAAAGTTAAAGAGCAGATCCTGTAATATGGAACTTCGAAAAGCCTGTCGAAAGACAGGCTTTTCTTCATGATAGGTGGTCTTTTCCACGAAAGCTATACAAATAGCACAAAATCGATAGGGAATAAACGTGGAAAACGCTGCCTTTTATGAAATTGCGAAAAATGCAAAAGTGTAAAGAGAAACCCCTTGACACTGGGGCTTGTTTTCGCTATAATAATCAACGTCAGAAGGTGTAAAGCAACTTGGCTTTACAAACACACTTGATGCGAAAGGAAAGCGGTGTACCATGGCAAAGAACCTTGAGATTTCCATGTTGTTGGACTTTTACGGGGAAATGCTTACGGATAAGCAGAGGGAAGTAGTGAGCCTCTACTACAACGAGGACCTGTCCCTTGCAGAGATCGCTTCCATTGCGCAGATCACCCGTCAGGGCGTGCGTGACAGCATCAAGCGCGGCGAAGCAACCTTGATCGACATGGAAGAACGACTGAAGCTGGCGGCGAAGTTCCGTCAGATGGAAGAAGAACTTTCCAAGATCATCGCTTGTGCAAGAGAGATCGTGTTTGAGGCGGAGGAGATCCCTCGTACCCGTCCGATCATCGAGCAGGCGAAAGAGATCGAGCGCATCGCCGACCGTCTGATGGACTAAGGTGAAAGGATTGGAACCATGGCATTTGAAGGACTTTCTGAAAAGCTTACACAAGCCTTTAAAAAGCTGAAATCCAAAGGCGTGCTGAAAGAAGCGGACGTTAAAGAAGCGATGCGAGAAGTTCGTCTTGCACTGCTGGAAGCGGACGTTAACTATAAAGTAGCAAAAGATTTCATCAAAACCGTAACAGAGAAATGCGTGGGTTCCGAAGTGCTGCAGAGCTTGACCCCAGTTCAGCACGTTATCAAAATCGTTCGCGATGAGATGACCGAACTGATGGGCTCTACCAACGCAAAGATCCACCTTTCTTCCAAACTGCCGACCATCATTATGATGTGCGGTCTGCAGGGTTCCGGTAAGACCACACACTCCGCGAAACTCGCGAAGATGTTCCGTAAGGAAGGTCACCGTCCTCTGCTGGTAGCCTGCGACATTTACCGTCCGGCTGCGATCGACCAGTTGAAAGTTGTCGGCAAACAGGTAGAAACACCTGTTTTCGAAATGGGTAAAGAGAATCCGGTGAAAATCGCTAAAGAAGCGATCAAGTATGCAAAAGACTACGGTCACGACATCGTAATCTTGGATACTGCCGGCCGACTCCACATTGATGAAGAACTGATGCAGGAGCTTCAGGACATCAAATCCACTGTGGAACCCCATGAGATCCTTTTGGTCATCGACTCCATGACCGGTCAGGACTCCGTAAACGTAGCAGAGAGCTTCAATAATGCTCTGGGCATCGACGGTGTCATCTTGACAAAATTGGACGGCGACACCCGCGGCGGTGCAGCTCTTTCCGTAAGAGCGGTAACCGGCAAACCAATCAAATTTGTTGGTATGGGTGAGAAGCTGGACGAACTGGAGCCATTCTATCCAGACCGTATGGCATCCCGAATCCTGGGTATGGGCGACGTGCTCAGCCTGCTGGACAAAGTTCAGAATGAAATGGATGAGGAAAAAGCTGCCAAAGCGGTGGAACGCCTGAAAAACGACCAGTTCGATATGAACGACCTGCTGGATCAGATGAAACAGATCCGCGGTATGGGACCTCTGGGCAAGATCCTGGAAATGATCCCGGGCGTGGCAGGTAAAGTGGACGATGAAGCGGCTGCTGCCGGTGAAAAAGAACTGGCAACCATGGA